>CAZQII010000054.1:0-12203 GCA_964593825.1 uncultured Ruminococcus sp. | reverse complement strand
ATACCAATTGTTATAAACTCCAATAAATACATTGATAAAAAAGATGATACGTTTTGCATATTTAATTCCTCTAAGGAGGTTGAAACCGGCATTGGTGATTTTGATGCAGCGGTATATTCGGTATTTTGCGAACAAACGAAAAAAGGGACAGCAATTTTAAGTGATGATTTGCTTTCTGCACTTGTTTTCATTCATATGGGGTTGGTCACGGAGGCACAATTGGATGAAAAGGTAAAACAGGTGATTCGGGATGTTGAAAATATGAAACGTGGAATCCTTCCCGCGCGGCATCAGAAGTTGGTAAAAAACTTGTTTGAGGAGGGAGAAGAGACGGGTTCGATAACTGATGACAGACGAAAGATGGTGCGTGATATTATGGCGCGTGAAGTCGTTATTGAAAACCTTGAAACTTCAACGTACGAATACATTCCTAAAAACAAGCATGAATTTATAAGCTTTTTGTGGGATTCTATTAACATGTTGGTGAAAAATAGAGCATTATTGAATACTATACATCCTGTAAATGGTATAAATAATTCTTATTTTTTGCCTAAAAAGATGTTGCTTGTTAGAATTGCAAGAAATACCTCTCCAGAAGAAGTTTCAAGAATACTATCTACCGTAGATAATAAATATGAAGATACTGAAGCTGGTGTAATGGGTCATATTGAGGATGGGAATGTTGTGCTTGACAAGAATCACGACTATTATGCAGCGAAAACATTTGAGACGATAAATAAGTGCGGAAATTGTTTGGCCTATCATTTTTGCGGTGGTGATGGTCCGTTGCAAGATAGTACTCCTGAAATGCGTAGATATAGTCTTAGGAAGTGCCATGAAATATATAGCTATTGGCAAACAGTTTTAAACAATTTGAACAAGTTGGGCACTTTTGATGGTTGGCATTTGGATTACGAGTCTTATCCAGAACTTGAAAACGCTGATGTATATAAAATGTCAAGGAGTTAAGTTTTAATGTGTTAAGAGAAATCAGCAAAGAAAATATTGTTTCAATAAGTTTTATTTAATAAGTCATTGTTAGTTACAGAAAAAGCATTGAAAAAATAAGCGGAATATGTTATACTGTATAAAAAGGCCGCGCTTTCCGATCACGGGGCGGTGCCTTTTATAAAAATATATCGGGAGTGTTGGATATGCCGATCTCATTTAACAGCGAATTAAAAACATTCAAGCTCGACACAGCCGAATCGACCTATTTGATAAAGATCAACGATTCCGGCTATCTTGTAAATCTTTACTACGGCGCGAGGATCGCGGACTTTTATGTGTCTGGCAGGGAAGAGCGCATGCCCTCTGCGTCGTTCTCGCCCGTTGACGCACGGAATTTTTGTCCCGATTCGGCGCCGATGGAATATGCGACCAACGGTGCGGGGGATATGCGTATTTCCGCACTCTCTGTCAGAAACGGCAACGGCGACAGTGTGACCGAAATAAAATACAGCGGACATAAAATATATAAAGGAAAGCCGCAGACAGAAGGACTCCCGTCGACTTATGCGAATAACGATGATGAGGCGACGACTCTCGAGATATATACGGATGATGCCGTAACGGGCGTCCACGTGACATTGATTTACACGGTGTTTGAAAATTATTCCGTCATGACGCGCGCGGCAAGGATCGAGAACCGCGCATCCGAGGCGGTCAGACTGGAGCGGGCGATGTCGCTCTCCTTGGATCTGCCGGAGATGGATTACGATATGATAACCCTTTGGGGCGCGCATAATTGCGAGCGAAATGTAGAGCGCCGTCCCTTGGCGCACGGAGTGCAGGGCGTCGAAAGCAAGCGCGGCTCGTCGAGCCACATGCAGAACCCGTTCGCCGCATTTGCGCGGCACGGAGCAGGGGAGGAGAATGGCGAGGTGCTCGGATTCAATTTCGTTTATTCGGGCAATTTTTCGATTCTTACCGAGTGTGATTATAACTGCTCTACGAGAATTACCGTAGGAATAAACCCTACCGATTTTTGCTGGAACCTTGGCCCCGGTGAGCATTTTCTCACTCCGGAGTGCGTCATGGTATATTCCGACGCCGGTATAGGAAAGATGAGCAGGATATTCCACCGCTTTTACAACAACAACCTGATTCGCGGAAAATATAAAACGGAAAAGCGCCCCCTGCTTATCAACAACTGGGAGGCGACATATTTCGATATCACGACGGAAAAGCTCGTGGATTTCGCAAGGTCGGCAAAGGAGCTCGGCTTTGACATGCTCGTCATGGACGACGGCTGGTTCGGAAGGCGCTATAACGACAGATCCTCGCTCGGTGATTGGTATGTAAACGAGGACAAGCTCCCCGGCGGTCTCAAGCCGCTTATCGACAGCGTCAATGCCCTCGGTCTTAAATTCGGTATCTGGTACGAGCCGGAAATGGTCTCGCCCGATTCGGACCTTTACCGTGCGCATCCGGATTGGTGCATCCATGTTCCCGGCAGGGAGCCCAAGCTTGGGCGGCGTCAGCTCGTGCTTGACATGTCCCGCGCCGATGTGCGCGACTATATATGGGACGCTATGCGCGCTGTGCTTGCAAATTACAATATAGAATACGTGAAATGGGATTTCAATCGCAATATTTGCGATGCCGGCTCCTCGCTCCTCTCGCGTGAGCACGGCGGAGAGATCTTTCATCGCTTCGTCCTCGGCACATACGATCTTATGAACAGACTTATAACCGAGTTCCCGAACATTTTATTTGAGAACTGCTCCGGCGGCGGCGGACGCTTCGACCCTGCGATGCTTGCTTATTCGCCGCAGATCTGGGCGAGCGACAACACCGATGCGATACAGCGTCTGTACATTCAATTCGGAACCTCGATGTGCTATCCCGCGTCGTCTGTCGGCGCGCATGTTTCCGCGCGAAGCAACACGCCGCTTGCAACGCGTGCGAACGTTGCAATGTGGGGCACATTCGGATATGAGCTCGATCCGCGTCACTTTACCGATGAGGAGCGCAGTACGATAAGGGCTCAGGTGGCGGAGTATCACAGAAGCTATGATCTTATCAGAAACGGCGATCTTTACAGATTGGTCTCTCCCTTCGACAATCCCGCTCTCGCGGCATGGGAGATAGCTTCTCCCGACAGGAGCGAGGCTGTGGTAACGCTCGTTACGATAAAGGCGCAGCAGCATCGCAATCTTATTTTGCGCCTCCGCGGGCTCGACAGCGGACGCATGTACAAATTATCTCATAACGGCGAGATAGTTTCGGGCAGTCTTCTGATGAATGCCGGAATAGCTATTCACGGCATGGCCGGAGGCGACGGTGACAGCCTTTGCATACATATCAGCGCGGCGGAATGACCGCACCGCAAATTAAATAAGAAATAAATACCCCCGTCCCGTCCTGCTTGTATTGCCGAGCATTTCGGGGCGAGGGGATTTTAATTTTTTGCGATTATTTCAATATGAATTTAGCGTATGCCTTTTTGCCGCGCTTGATGAGCACTCCGGTGCGGAGCTGCTCCTCGCTCACCGTGGCTCTCACGTCGGTCATCTTCTCTCCGTCAACGGAAACGCCGCCTTGCTCTATCGCGCGTCTGCCCTCGGACTTGGAGGGAACCATTTTTCCCAATACGAGAAGAGAGTTGATGTCTATCTCGCCGTCGGTGAGGCTCGCTGCATCTACCTCAACGGAGGGGGTAAGGTCGCTGTTGCCCGCACCGAACAGGGCGCGGGAGGCGTCGCGCGCTTTTGTCGCCTCATCCTCACCGTGGATGAGCTTTGTCAACTCATATGCGAGGATCTCCTTTGCCTCGTTGAGCTTTGCGCCCTCCCAGGAGTTCATCTTATCTATTTCCTCAAGCGGCAGGAACGTCAGCATCCTTATGCATTTTAAAACGTCCTTGTCGTCGACGTTTCTCCAATACTGGAAGAAATCGTACGGCGGCGTCTTGTTCGGGTCGAGCCATACCGCACCGGATGCCGTTTTTCCCATCTTTTTGCCCTCGGAGTTGAGCAGGAGGTTGATCGTCATGGCGTAGGCGTCCTTGCCGAGCTTGCGACGGATGAGCTCCGTTCCGCCGAGCATGTTCGACCACTGGTCATCGCCGCCGAACTGCATGTTGCATCCGTAGGTGCTGTAAAGATGATAGAAGTCGTAGGACTGCATTATCATGTAGTTGAATTCAAGGAAGGACAGACCCTTTTCCATCCTTTGCTTGTAGCATTCCGCGGTGAGCATCCTGTTGACGGAGAAGCATGCGCCGACATCGCGCAAAAGGTCGATATAATTCAGACCGAGCAGCCAATCCGCATTGTTGACCATTATCGCCTTGTCCTCGCCAAATTCGATGAACTTCGACATCTGGACCTTAAAGCAGTCGCAGTTGTGCTTGATCGTCTCCGGTGTCATCATGGAGCGCATGTCTGTCCTTCCGGACGGATCTCCGATGTAGGCTGTTCCGCCGCCGATAAGGACGATCGGCTTATTTCCCGCCATTTGCAATCTTTTCATGAGGCAGAGTGCCATAAAGTGACCGACGTGCAGGCTGTCCGCCGTCGGATCGAATCCGATGTAGAATGTCGCCTTTCCGTTGTTGATGAGGTCGCGGATCTCCGCCTCGTCCGTCACCTGCGCGATAAGACCGCGGGCGACAAGCTCTTCGTAAATTGTCATTTTCTTTCTCCTTAATAAAATAAAAATCCTTGGGCAAATGCCCAAGGACGAATTAAAAACGTGGTACCACCTTGATTTACGGAAATAATATCTCCGCCTTATTATGCGCTTTAACGGGCGCGCCCGTCGCAGCCTACCGACACCGTCAAAAACGGCATTTTCGGTGCGCGCTCAAAGATGTATTCGCCAAAACTCGCACCGCCGCGCCTCTCATCATCCGGCAGCTTTCTGTTGCGTGCGTTTGTCGGTTACTTGTTCTTCTCACAGCTTTTATGAAACAATTATACAGTATTTTACGAAAAATGTCAACACCTTTCGCAAAATTTATGTGTTCTCGGGTATCTTTTCCGTCAGCTCACCTATCTTTTTTTGCACGTCTGTGAGGCGGCTCTGCGCTTTCGAGCGTTCCGCGTGGGAGAGCGCATCGTTCTTTAATGCCGACGTCAGCCGTTCGAGTTCCTTATAATAATAGAATATATCATCGTAAAGATCCGAGAGATCATGCATTTATTACATCCACCTTGTACACCGTTTTTTGTGTGTAGACCTCACCCGCATTGTAAAATCCCGCTCCGTGATTTATGCAGTCGGGCTCCGTCTGTGCCTCGAGGCAGAACGCACCGTGGAAGATCGGCTTTATTCCTCCGCGGAAATCCGGTGCATCCTCATCGGAGCCGAGGAAGTTTCCGATATAGAACTGTACTCCGGGCTGATCGGTGTAGACGGAGAGCTTGAGGCGTCCGTTCGTGACCTCCGCGGCGAGGGCGAGGCTCGTCCCGCCGAAGCTCTCGTGCTTTGTCGGCGAGAGTATGAAGTTGTGGTCATATCCGATGAAATCGCCGCCGATGCGCTCGCCGATTTTGTGCGGTGCTCTGAAGTCAAAGGCCGTTCCTTCGACGCTCGGCCTTACGCCCGTGGGAATGAGCTTGTCCGACACCTCGGTGTAGCTGTCCGCATATATCGTCGCGATATGGTCCTCCACCGTGGAGCCGAAGCCGTCAAGATTGAAGTAAGAGTGGTTCGTCAGCGCGATGGGGGTCTTGCCGTCGGGGATCGCTTTGTAATCTATGATGAGCGTGCTCTCCTTTAATGTGAAGGTAACGCGCACCGTGAGCGAGGCAGGGAAGCCCTCCTCACCGTCCGAGGACGTATAGGCGAAGGTAAGAAAATCGTCGCCCGAGTCCGTCAGTGTCCACATTCTGTAATCAAATCCGACGCCGCCGTGCAGGCAGTTGCCGTTGTCGTTCTCCGTAACGCGATAGCATTTGCCGTCCATTGTAAACTCGGCATTGCCGATCCTGTTTGCAACTCGGCCGATCGTCGCTCCCTGGTGCGACGTGTCCTTGATATATCCCTCAAGGGAATCAAAGCCGCCGACTATTTCCGTCCCGGCAATGTTGAAGCTCGTGATCTTTGCGCCGTAATCGAGAACGGAAAGGCTCGCGACCTCGTTCTTTACGGTATATACATGTGTGCCGTCACCCGACGGAAGCGTTCCGAAAAATGTTTTTTTCATATTACAGTACCTCAAAAATTATCGTTGAATAAATTATACACTATTTGAACGTAAAAGTAAAGAGAATTTGCGAAAATAACCCTGAAAGTGCCGAAATTTCAAATTTTAAAAATCGACAAAAAGCTATTGAAATAAAAAGGATCCTGTGTTATAATATTTTTATATGAATGGGCACCGGTGTGCGCCGCGGTCAAATAGATCCGCGACTCTTATCCGAGCGGCCGTCGCCGTTCGCTTGACCGAACGAAAATAAATCAAAGGGAGAAAAATAAATGAAGAACTACGAGCTTTTGAAAAACAACGACCGCGAGATTTACGATGCCGTAATGTCGGAAACGGCAAGACAGCAGAATAAGATCGAGCTTATCGCATCGGAGAATTTCGTTTCCGAGACGGTGATGGAGGCAAACGGAACAACGCTTACAAACAAGTATGCCGAGGGATATCCCGCAAAGCGCTATTACGGCGGCTGCGAGTACGTTGATGTTGTGGAGACCTTGGCGATAGAGCGCGCGAAAAAGCTTTTCGGTGCGGGATATGCGAATGTTCAGCCCCATTCCGGCGCGCAGGCCAATATGGCTGTCTTCTTTGCTCTTCTGACCCCGGGCGACACCGTGCTCTCCATGAATCTTGCGCACGGCGGACACCTTAGCCACGGCTCGCCGGTCAATATGTCGGGCAAGTATTGGAACATAGTTCCGTACGGTGTCTCCGAAAAGACGGGCACGATAGATTACGATGAGGTGAGACGTCTCGCCCTTGAATGCAAGCCCAAACTCATTCTTGCGGGAGCGTCGGCATATCCGCGCGTTATAGATTTCGCGCGCTTCTCCGAGATCGCAAAGGAGGTCGGAGCCTACTTGATGGTCGACATGGCGCATATCGCCGGCCTTGTTGCGGCGGGCGTGCATCCTTCGCCTATCCCTTATGCCGATGTTGTAACGACCACAACGCACAAGACGCTCCGCGGTCCGAGGGGCGGTCTTATCCTCACCAACGACGAGGAGATAGCAAAGCTTATAAACAAGTCGATTTTCCCCGGTATTCAGGGCGGTCCTCTTATGCATACCATCGCGGCGAAGGCCGTTTGCTTCGGTGAGGCTCTTAAGCCCGAGTTTACGGATTATGCAAGGCAGATAGTCAAAAATGCGGCGGCTCTCGCGGATCAGCTCCTCAAGGAGGGCTTCAAGCTCGTTTCCGGCGGAACGGACAATCATCTGATGCTTGTAAATCTCACAGGCATGAAGGTCGACACGGGCAAGGAGGCAGAGCGCCTTCTCGACGAGGTCGGCATAACCGTCAACAAGAATGCGATCCCCTTCGACACTCAGAAGCCGTTTGTAACAAGCGGAATAAGAGTGGGCACCGCGGCAGTCACGACAAGAGGGTTCAAGGAGGAGGATCTTGTCGAGGTCGGCAAGCTCATCGGAATGACACTCAAGGATTACGACGCCAACAAGGACGAGGTGAAGCGCAGAGTTGCGGCTCTTTGCCAAAAGTATCCTCTTTATAATTGATCGATACCATATGCGGTTACCGTCATTATCGGCGGTAACCGTTTTTTATCCGATGTCCTGCGCGACCGCCGAGAGCTCCTCCTTCGCCTCAAGTATAGAAACATCGAACGGAAGTATGCTTATCGCTGCAAGATATGCCTTCGTATAATCGAGCGCATTGACCGTCAGGGTATGGACGGTTTTGCAGAAATCCGTTGTGTAGCTGATCTGATATTTTTTCATGTTGGTTCCTCCGTTTTCATCCTCGGTACTTATATTTTAGACCGTTTGCTGTACGATAAAGCGTACAGCTGCATGCCGCCGCGGAATAAATCACGGTAATATTGACTTTTTTCGAAATATGTGATATGATTGATATATCATAAAAGGTATTTGAAAGCGGAGTAAAATGAAAAAGCTTGCAATTGTAATAAACGGTGCCGGCGGAGTAGGTAAGGACACGCTGTGCGACCTCGCGTCCCGACACTTTAAGGTTGAAAATATATCTTCCATAACGCCGATCAAGGAGATCGCCGCAATGTGCGGCTGGGACGGAAGGAAGGATGCGCGATCGCGCAAATTTCTTTCGGATCTTAAGCGCCTTGCGATCGAGTATAACGATTTTCCCACCGCGTGGGCCGTGGAAAGGTACAATGACTTCCTGAACTCTGACAGCGAGCTTTTGTTCGTTCATATAAGGGAGCCCGAGGAGATCGGAAAATTCGTGTCCGCAACGGGCAATACGGCGAAAACACTGCTTGTCCGCGGGGGTGACCGAATGGCAAAGGCGCATTACGGCAATTCCTCTGACGACTGTGTCGAAAATTATAATTACGACTATTATTTCGTGAACGATAAGGAGCTCTCTGCCGCCGAGAGAGACTTTGTTTCGCTCTTGAACGAAATTCTGCTTTGACTGATCTCTCATTAAATCAAGCATGAATAAAACCGACCGAGCCGTTGGGACAGTGCAAACCGCTATCCCCTCGCTTGGTCGGTTTTTATATAAAGGTAAGATCGGCTTGATCGCCGCGCGCCTGTCGCCGAGGCGCTTGCCCGAAGAATGCCGTTAAAGCAAAATACAGATCAAGCCGTTTGCGCCCTCGTTTATTATTTTTTCAAGCGTTTCTCCGAGCTTCTCGCGCGATTCGTCCGGCATGTGTGCGACCTTGGCATTGAGCCCGTCGTTCACAAGGTCGTAGAGCGATCTGCCGAACAGACTCGATTCCCAGATCTTCGACGGATCGTTCTCAAGCTCCTCGGTCAGATACTTGACTGCCTCCTCCGATTGTGCCTCCGTTCCCACGACGGGGCAGAGGTCGGTTTTAATTCCGGCCTTTATCATATGTATCGAATTTGCTGTCGCCGTGACCTTAACGCCGAAGCCGCCTGACTGCTTTATCAGCTTCGGCTCGTCGAGCTTAAGCTCCTCCGGCGACGGCATGACGATGCCGTAGCCCTTTTCCTCGACGTCCGCGAGAGCAGAGGCGACCTTGCTGTATTTTTCTTTGATCTCCGCAAGCTCGCCGAGAGTGGAAAACAGAGCCTTGTCGTCTCCGATTTCCAGTCCCGTAACCTCGCTCAGCGTTTCGTAATACCTTGACTTTTCGATCGGGATCTCAAATTCGCCGACGCCGTCGCCCGCCGAGAGGGAGAGCTGATTTATCCCGTCCTCCTGCGCGATCACGCGTGCGATGTCACCGAGCTTACGCGTTTTGTCCGTAAAGGCATCTATTTTTTCGATTATTTCTCTTTTCAGATGATGATCCCGGGGAAGCGCCTCCGTCCATTCTGGCAGGGCAAAATTAAGGACTCTTACGGGAAATTCGCCGAGCACGAGGGCAAGGATCTCTCTTATGTCGTCTGCGTTGAGCTCAAGGCAGCTTACAAGCGCGACCGGCGCACCGTATTTCGCCTCCAATTCACTCGCCAGGGCGTGCGCCTCATCGCTTTGCGGTGCGGCGGAATTGAGAACTATGGCGAAGGGCTTTCCGAGCTCCCGCAGCTCCTTTGCCACGCGCTCCTCCGCTTGAATATAGCTCTCTCTCGGCAGGTCGGTTATGCTTCCGTCCGTTGTGACCAGCATACCTATTGTGGAGTGCTCTCCGATGACCTTGCTTGTTCCGAGCTCCGCTGCCTTTTCAAAAGGCATTTCCGAATCCGACCAAGGTGTGATGACCATCCTGTGCCGACCGTTTTCCTCACCGCCGAGCGCCCCGTCCACCATGTACCCGACGCAGTCGATGAGCTTGACATTGAATTCTATGGAATCGCCGAGGCTTATTTTGACCGATTCGTCCGGGACGAATTTCGGCTCCGTTGTCATAACGGTCTTGCCCGACGCGCTTTGCGGCATTTCGTCGAGGGTGCGCTGTCTGTCATATTCGTTTGTTATGTTGGGGATTACCACATTGTCCAGAAATTTGTGTATAAATGTCGATTTTCCCGTTCTGACCGGACCTACGACGCCGATGTAAATGTCGCCGCCAGTCCTTTTGGCAATATCCTTATATATAGAGTTGTCAGCCATTTTTCTCCTCCGAAAAAGAATTTCAATAAATTCTTATGCGCCAAAGCGGGGAAATATGACGCTCGCCCTCAACTCTCGGCAAAAAGAAAAGGACCGATGTCCGCTGACATCGGTCCTTTTATGTAATATAAACGAATTAAGCCTTTCCTGCGGAGCCGAAGAGATTGATCTTCTCGCGGACGGTCTCCTTGATGGCCTCGGTGCCGGGTGCGAGAAGCTTTCTGGGGTCAAAGCCCTTGCCCTCGAGATCCTTGCCGGCCTCGACATATTTGCGCGTAGCTGCAGCGAAAGCAAGCTGGCACTCGGTATTAACGTTGATCTTCGAAACGCCGAGAGAAATAGCCTTCTTTATCATATCCTCGGGAATGCCTGTGCCGCCGTGAAGAACGAGGGGCATTTTTCCGACCTTCTCGCTTATTGCCGCGAGAGTCTCGAAGTTAAGACCTGCCCAGTTTGCGGGATACTTTCCGTGTATGTTTCCGATACCTGCCGCAAGCATGGTAACGCCGAGATCGGCGATCATCTTGCACTCGTCGGGATCTGCAACCTCGCCGCCGCCGATAACGCCGTCCTCTTCGCCGCCGATCGCGCCGACCTCAGCCTCGAGGGAAAGTCCCTTCTCGGCGCAGACCTTTACGAGCTCGGATGTCTTTGCAATGTTTTCTTCAATGGGGTAGTGCGAGCCGTCGAACATAACGGAGGAGAAGCCCGCCTCGATGCACTTGTATGCACCCTCGTATGAGCCGTGGTCGAGATGGAGCGCAACGGGAACCGTGATTCCGAGTCCTTCAATCATGCCCTCTACCATACCGACGATGGTCTTGTAGCCGCACATGTACTTGCCGGCGCCCTCGGAAACACCGAGGATAACGGGGGATTTCATTTCCTCTGCCGTGAGAAGAATAGCCTTCGTCCACTCAAGGTTGTTGATGTTGAACTGACCTACTGCGTAGTGGCCGACCTTTGCTTTTTCAAGCATTTCCTTTGCTGAAACTAACATTTTTGTTCTCCTTAGTATTTATATTTAATTTCCTCTACACAATATTATATAATAACCGAGCCTAAAAATCAATAGTAAAAATACACAAAATGCAGATAATTTGCGGAAAAGTGCGGTAAAAGCGAGAAAAATGCCCCGTGCGCAGGAAAAAATAAATTTATTTTGCTTTTTCTCTTGCTTTTTTTAAATATTTGCGCTATAATATAAGCATATACGGCGTTGATGAAAGAAAATGTGCTTTTTCCTTTTTCAGAGAGCCTGCCGCTCGGTGCGAGGCAGGTATCGGCAGGGCACCTTCCGCTTTCGGAGCTTCGGTGACGAGCCGAGGGGAGCTCCCCTTAAAGAGCCTTGAGTGACGGATGCCTTGCATCCGTAATTTGGGTGGCAACACGGAGAGAGCAGGTTCCTTCGTCCCATTGTGTGGGGCGGGGGATTTTTTTGTTTTTTCGGCATGCCGACAGTACCGTTAGAAATAAAAATATATAATAAAAGCGAGGATTAAAAATGATTGACATTAAATTCTTAAGAGAAAATCCTGATATCGTAAGAGAAAATATCAGAAAGAAATTTCAGGATTCAAAGCTTCCGCTCGTTGATGAGGTCATAGAGCTGGATGAGGAGCTTCGCAAGAGCAAGAAAAAGGCGGACGAGCTCCGCGCAAACAGAAACAAGGTGTCAAAGTCCATCGGTGCACTTATGGCGCAGAAAAAGTTCGATGAGGCCGAGGCGGCGAAGAAGATCGTCGCAGAGCAGGCAGAGGAGCTTGCCGCATGCGAAAAGCTTGAGGAGGAGCTCGGCGAGCGCGTAACGAAGATAATGATGACGATCCCGAACATCATCGACGAGAGCGTTCCGGTCGGAAAGGATGACTCCGAGAACGTGGAGGTTGAGCGCTTTGGCGAGCCTGTCGTTCCGGATTTCGAGATCCCGTATCACACGGAGATAATGGAGCGCTTTGCGGGCATCGATCTCGATGCGGCCAGACGCGTTGCGGGCAACGGATTTTATTATCTTATGGGCGAT
>CAZQII010000053.1:0-12253 GCA_964593825.1 uncultured Ruminococcus sp. | reverse complement strand
TGCGTGCTCGTACTTGCCCTGTGCTGTATCGTACTTAAGAAGGTGAGCGAGCATCTTCGCGCTGGTGAGGTCGTTGATGGCAACGATCTCGTAGCCCTCTGCGCCGAACATCTGTCTGAACGCAAGGCGTCCGATACGGCCAAAGCCGTTGATTGCAACTTTAACTGACATGTTAAAATTCCTCCATATATTAATTTTTTAAAAACACATTAATGACGAAAAAGGCGCAACAGGCCCTCTTCCTGTCCAAAATACATTATATCACAAAAGAAATCAAGATACAATAGAATTGATGAAAATTTATCGATTTTGGTAATTTGTATAAAATACCGGCGCTTTTTCGTGTTGTTTTTCGGCAAAATGCGAGTGCTTAAAAAGTTTTGACCGTCTCTTTCGGTACTTGCATTTTTTACGCGGATATGTTAAAATGTAAGAAAATCGATCGAACGGTAGAACGGAGACGGAAGCAAAAATGAAGATGATCGCAAGGATACGAACGGATTTCAAGGAAAAATTCGGCATTCCGCGGCAATCGGGGATAGTCAACGAATGCACGGGGCGCATTATTTTCGAGCCGGAGTACAGAAACCCGGACGCACTGCGCGGCATAGACGGCTACTCGCATCTGTGGCTGATATGGGAATTCTCCGAGGCGGTGCGCAAAACGCGGGAGGCTGACATATCCTGGAGTCCGACAGTGCGCCCGCCGCGGCTCGGCGGGAACAAAAAAATGGGCGTTTTCGCAACACGGTCCCCCTTCAGACCCAATCCGATAGGGCTGTCCTCAGTGCGTCTTATCTCCGTGGAGCACACCGAAGCATACGGCGACACCCTCTTGGTCGCAGGGGCGGATCTGCTCGACGGAACGCCGATATACGACATAAAGCCTTACCTCCCGTTTACGGACAGTCATCCCGACGCCGTCGGAGGCTTTGCCGACGGGGTGCGCGATTATAAGTTGAACGTGGTCTTTTGCAACGGCCTTACCGACTCGGTCAAGGAGTCCGAGCGCGCTGCCCTCATAAAAATATTGGAGCAGGATCCGCGCCCGTCGTACAAGGATGACGATGACAGAGAATACGGTATGCTCTTTGCGGATCTCGAAATATTTTTCAGGGTATCGGACGGAACGCTCACGGTCACAAGGATAGAAAATAAAAGCAAGTGCCGAAAATCGGGCACAGACAGGAGCTATCATGGTTTTGAATGAAGAATACTTTAAGAAAAACGCAACCGAGCTCGCCCCGGACCTGATCGGAAAGCTCCTTTGCGTCAAACACGGCACGGAAATAATACGCGTCAGGATCACGGAAACGGAATGCTACTTCGGCGAGGAGGACACTGCATGCCACGCGAGCCGCGGAAGGACAAAGCGGACCGCCACCCTCTACCTCGCCGGCGGCGTCACCTACGTTTATCTCTGTTACGGAATGCACGCGATGCTGAACATCGTGACGGGTGCGGCCGAGCATCCGCAAGCAGTGCTCATAAGAGGCGTCGAGGGGGCGGACGGTCCGGGGCGTGTTACGAAATTGCTCGGGATCACCTGCTCCGACAATGCCCTGCCCCTTACCGAGGAGGGCGGCATATGGGTCGAGGATGACGGATGCATCCAACCGCCGTTCAGCTGCCTGCCGAGGGTAGGCATAGACTATGCCCAGCCGCGCGACAGAGAGCGCAAATGGCGCTTCCGCGTCCGAAATACCGAACAGACCGAAACGGCGCCGCGCAAAATGAAGCCTCCGCGGGCAAGCGAAAAAGCACATTCAAAAAAATAAATTTCAAACAAAAAAAGAACAAGCATACGGGATATCGCTCCTCATATGCTTGCTCTTTTTTATATCATCGGGTCTCCCCGCTCCGCCACACGCGGCGGGCGGCGCGGATCAATACTCCGCGTTTCCGACTGTTCTCGGATAAGGCAGAACATCGCGGATGTTCGAAACACCGGTGATATACATGATTATGCGCTCAAAGCCGAGACCGTAGCCCGCGTGCTTTGTTCCGCCGTAGCGGCGCAGGTTGAGATACCACCAGTAATCCTCCTCTTTAAGATCGAGCTCGGCCATTCTCGCCTTAAGGACATCAAGTCGCTCCTCTCTCTGCGAGCCGCCGATGATTTCTCCGACACCGGGAACGAGAAGATCCATTGCGGCAACGGTCTTGCCGTCGTCGTTCTGACGCATATAGAACGCCTTGATCTCCTTCGGGTAATCGACGAGGAATATAGGCTTTTTGTAGACCTCCTCGGTCAGATAGCGCTCATGCTCGGTCTGAAGATCAACACCCCAATATACGGGATACTTGAATTCCTTGCCCGACTTGAGGAGCACGTCGATCGCCTCGGTGTATGTGACCTTCGCATAATCAGAATCGCGAAGAGCGGTGAGCCTTGCAAGCAGACCCTTGTCAACAAACTGATTGAAGAACTCGAGCTCCGCCTTGCAGTTGTCCATTACGTGGCAGATTATGTGCTTTATCATATCCCACGCGAGCTTCATATTGTCGTCAAGATCGGCGAACGCGATCTCCGGCTCGATCATCCAGAACTCCGCCGCATGACGCGCGGTATTTGAATTCTCCGCACGGAACGTGGGGCCGAATGTGTAAATGTTTCCGAATGCCATGGCATACGTCTCACCCTCAAGCTGACCGGAAACGGTGAGGTTCGTGCTCTTGCCGAAAAAGTCCTTGGAGAAATCGACCCTTCCGTCCTCCGTTTTGGGCAAATTCTCGAGGTCAAGCGTCGTAACTCTGAACATTTCTCCCGCACCCTCGCAGTCCGAGCCGGTTACGATCGGCGTGTGAACATAAACGAAGCCGCGACGATGGAAGAAGTCATGGATGGCAAACGCAACCTCACTCCTAACTCTGAAGACCGCCGAAAAAAGGTTCGTGCGCGGACGCAGATATGCCTGCTCACGCAGATATTCGACGGTATGGCGCTTGGGCTGAAGAGGATAATCGGGAGTCGATGCACCCTCCACCTCGATCCTCGTCGCCTTTATCTCGAACGGCTGCTTCGCCGTGGGAGTAAGCGCAACGGATCCCGTGATCACAAGTGCCGCACCTACGTTTTGCGATGCGATCTCATCGTAATTATCTATCTTATCGCGCTCAAAGACCACCTGAACGCTCTTAAAATACGATCCGTCATTCAGATCTATAAATCCAAACGCCTTCGAGTCGCGGAGGTTCCTCACCCATCCGCCGACAGTTATGATCTTGTCAGCGAAGGTCTGCGGCGCTGCGTAAATATCCTTTATAAGCTGTCTTTGCATTTCAAATTCCTTTCACGGCTGAGCCGATTTTTCATTTCATAAGTAAAATTATATCACAAAAGCCACAGCTTTGCAATCCCTTTTAAGAAAAAATAAATGCAAAACGGGCGCAAAACGCGTTTTTAAAACCGAAATTCAAATAACGCGTAGCCTTGCGCCCTGTTTTTTATCGTTCTCTTTTAAATATACACGCCATCGGACAGGTCGACCGACGCGGGAATTATCGGCAGCTCGATCGGGCTGGTCGCAACGATATCATTCACGCAAATGACCTCGATTGCGGGAGCCGAATACACATTTTTATACATTTCTCGTCCTTTCCCGTTCTCTTACCGTTTTTTCAGATCGGCCTTCGGAAAATAAGTGATCCTCAGGTTCGTGCACCCGTACGGAACGAGCGTGAGCGGCAATCTCTCCGTCACGTACTGATACTCGCCCATCGGCTCGAAGGTCTTCGCCTGATAGGGGGAGAAAAGATACGGTGCCTTGTAGCAATGCGTGTGCAATTTGATCCTCGGCGTCTCCCACGGATATCCGCCGTCATCGATCTCTTCGATCTCGAAATCACCGACACCGAGATCCTCGTCGAGTGCAACATTCCATGTGAAGCGCTCCTTCCTGAGGCCGAGCATCTCGTGCGAATCGCGAACGACCGCATCCTCGAAATCGGGATTTACGTCATACCATGTCCACTCGGGGGGGAGGGGCGTCATCGGGTTGCCCGCTATCGGCTCCCATTTTTCGGGGATATGGTAAGAATAAAGGAGCGGACCGTATTTAACGGCGATCGGATGCTTCCCCGCCCAGTCGGAGTCGTCGACCTTGATGACTTTGACCTCGGCATCGAAGTTTATCTCAACGGTGCTCTCCACGCCCCCCGCGATCGGAACGGCGATATAAGCGTCGCGGCGCTCTGCGTCAAGACTCGCTCCGTTCACGGTGAGGTGAGCTCCCGTCGCCCATACGGGAATCTTAAGATAAAGAACGAAATCCCTCTCGCTCTTTATTTCGAATTTAACCCTACTTCTGAATGGATACTCGGTGATCTCGTCGATGCGAATGCCGTCATGGTCGAGAGAGCACGGGCCGTACGCATTTGCATAAACATCCCCCTCCGGCGAGCGGAGGAACATTCCCCTTATAAATTCCGGAACAACAACGACGGAGTTTACGGGGCAGCACGCAGTGGGATAGCACGGAGCATACACCTGCATGTCGCCGAACAGCGCAGAGGAATTCATGGTGGCGAAGATCTGATTCGGCGCGGAGAGATATGCGATCGCGCGCTCATCCTTCTTTCTTGCACCCTCCGCTCCGTTATAGAAGATCTCTTCCATTCTGTCGCCCCACACGGGGTCGCCCGTGATCGCGGCAAGCTGATAAAATGCGGCATTGTAAAATGCAAAGCTGCAATATTCGGTCTCGGTCGTCGATGCGGGCGGGCCGAAATATTCCGTAACGCTTACGGGTCCGCCGGAAAGCTGCGTTGCCTTCTCTCTTATCTTCTTATAAAAGTTGAGGGTCGCGTCGAGATATTCGCGCTTGCCCGTCGCCGTATAAACAAGTGCGGGCATGCGTCCCGTCGTTCCCGCTCCGGCGGTGTGATTGGAGTTGTAATGAAATTCATCCGTGAGCATCCTCTTATACGATATCGAGAAGAAGTCACGCCTCGTGAGAAAATCAAGATAATCCTCGGAGAATTTTACGAGGCGCTCGTCACCCGTGTAATAATATGTGAGGATCATTGTCTCTATGATGTACGATCCGGCATAGCATGTCTTTTTGTCGCCCGTCCAGTTCTCCGTGAACCAAAGCATGCACTTATGCACCGCGTCAAGCACGTCCGCACGCGATGTCGCCTCGTAGAACGCAAGCAGTCCGCGCATTCCGCACGCCGTGCCCCATGCATTGTAATCGTCGAACATGTCCGCGCCCGGCTCACAATAAGTGCCGAGATAGCCGTCGGCGCGCTGGCGCTTTAATACCGCGTCGACCCAATCCGTTGCGATACCGATCATCTCCGCGTCATTCAGGACGAACGCATGCTGAATATACCCCGTCCAGAAATTTCCCGATATTTCCGCGCCCCAGCCCTCTTGGTTGCCGTCCGTCCAAGCCTTTACATATGTTTTCTTTATAAAAGGGTCGGCAATCATCTCGGGCTCGAGCTTATACAGATTGCCCGCCATTCCCTTTTTTCCGCGCTCGAGCTGCTCCTTAAGGAAGCCCGCGGCCTTGATGGCACCGAGCGGGTATGTCCTGAGCTTTGCACAGTTCTTCAATTATCGTTCCTCCGCTGTATTTATTTTGATTTTTAAGATTATTATAGCAAGATATCCCTGAAAAGTAAATAGCGTTTTGCCTATTAGGTGAAAAAAGTGCAATTTTCGGTGAAAATATTATACCGACGGGCGCGGAAATGCGGAAATTCCGCCTTGACAAAATCGGGCTTTTATATTATAATATAGTAGACTGAGTGGGGCAATCGCGCGGTATTGTGCCGAAAGGTATTACCGTGAGGAAAGTCCGGGCATCGCAGAGCGGGATAACGGATAACGTCCGTCCGAGGCGACTCGCGGGAAAGTGCAACAGAAATATACCGCCGCGCGGACGCGCGGTAAGGATGGAAAGGCGAGGTAAGAGCTCACCCACTTCTATGGCAACATAGATTTGCTGTAAACCCTATCCGATGCAACACCTTGGCTTGAACATTCGTTCGGGGCTGCTCGTCCCTTACGCTATGGTGGCAGAGCCCGTTCGGGCTTGAACTTGCGGGCGACCGTGAGTGAAGATAGATGATTGCCGCATTTTAAATGTACAGAACCCGGCTTACAAGCTCAGTCCTTATAAAAATAGCCTCCGCCCGAACGCCCCTCGCCGTTCGGGCCTTTAATTTGCCTTATTCCGGTGTCGGATAGGCATGCCGCAGCGCGCCGTTCCCGCGGGGCGGAAGCCGTCATTAATTTGTAAAATCGGTTTCGAATTCCTTAAAAATGCATTATTTCCTTATTGACCGCCCCGCCCGTTTGTTCTATAATTGTAGGGCATGAAAAATTTCGGCAAAATAACGATTAAATTTCAAAGGCGGTGAAAAACTGTGAATTATGTCTTCCTGCTTATAGCTACTCTGGCATCGACCCTCAAGTCGATAATGTGCAAAAAGATCGGAAACGATTCGAAAAACAAAAAGCGAATGTTCTTATACAACGGCACGATATTCGCTGTCGCGGCCGCCGTAATATTCATCTCTCTGTGCATAAAGGGGGTGGGCGTGTTGAATATTTCGCTATACTCATTTCTGCTCGCTCTGCTCTTTGCCTTCGTGACTCTGTTCACACAGTCTTCGGAGATCCTCGCTATGAAGCGCGGCTCGATCTCGATGACCATGATGATCTTTTCCTGCGGATTCCTAATCCCGATATTTTACGGCACCGCATTCCTCGGCGAGAGGATCTCGGTATTTCAGATATTGGGTCTTGCGCTGCTCATATTTGCGCTGATCATGATAATTTCCCCAAAGAAAAGCGAGCGCCTCTCCGTAGGATGGCTCGTGCTCTCCTCCCTCGCCATGCTCGGCTCCGGAGTCAACGCGATCATTCAAAAAATACATCAGGCCTCCGAGCACAGCGGCGAACTCATGCAGTTTTTGTTCTGGGCACTGATCTTCTCGTCTCTGTTTTCATTTATCGCATCTGTTTTAACACGGGGTGCCGCCTCCGAAGGTGAAAACGTCAAAAAGGGCGCTTTGGAGTCCGGCGTATTCCTCGCCTTTTGCGGAATGTGCGTCGGCGTTCTGAACATACTGAATCTGCACCTTGCGGGCAAGCTCCCCGCCGTCATTCAATTTCCCATTTACTCTATCGGATCTCTGATCCTCACCGGTCTTGCGGGCCGTGTAATTTACAAGGAGCGCATTAGCGGTAAAAAGCTCATCGGATTTCTCCTCGGCTGTGCCGCGATAACCGTTATCGCCCTGCTCTGATATTCCATCGCCGTCAGGAGGCGTCATCGCTCATACAGGTCAGCTCTCGGGCTGCGGGCTCTTGCTCCGCAGTCCTTTTTATTATGTCATCGGCGTCTCACGTGTGCGTCACGAATTGTTGACATGCTCCCCATGTGTTGCCGCAGATGCAAAAAAAACGTACACGGGTCGGCGGTAAATTTTGTTTTCCGGCTTCGCGGGCATTGCCCGAGGCCGATCAAGCACTCCGCTCTCTCGGCGGATGCGCGTCTTCCCCACTCATCGAGCCGTCATCATATACCTCCGCATAAGCAGAGATCCGAGGGGCACTGCCCTCGGATCTCTTTTTCTTTATTTTTTTGTTTGTCTTTTGCAAAAGCCTAAAAATGTATCAGAGCGGCATGCTGTCCTTATATTCCGTAATTTTACCGTCGCAGTAAACCGCGGTGACAACGGCGTGCGGCGCCGCGGTAAGCTTTGCGGTAGAATCCGCCACATTCACCGTAAAATCGGTGCGCGCTTGTGCGGGATTATAAAAGCGCAGAGTGTATCCACCATCCTCGCGTGGGTGGACGGTCGTCGTTATTATATCTCCCTCCACGGAAATGCCCTTGCCGAGCTTTCTCTCACCGCCGATCGGGAAGACATTGACGGCATAGGGCGGTTGATTGAACAGCTCCGCCATCTTAAACACCTCGGTTACGGTGCCGCGGAGGATACGAAGATTGTATACATATCTACCGCTGTCGATGCGCGGAAGATACCTGTCCGTGGGATAGAGCTCACGGTCGGCAATCGGATGGAAGCAGTAGCCCGCGCCGCGCAAAAGGGTCAAATATATATATCCGCCCTCGACCTTGCCGGCGTAAACACCGTCATTTATAACGGCATAGATCTGTCCGTCGGAATTCTTGACGCCGACCCATTTTTGGAATGTGATCTCTCCGTGATTCGGCTTTTCCTCCCATACGAAGGGCCCGTCGCCGACGGTAACACCGCCAAGCATATCGGCAGGGATCGGCAGTCTCAGACGGACGAGCTTGTTCTTCTCCGCGAACTCAACGGTTACCTTAAGATCGACATACGGCATAGTCTTATAGAGCTTATACTGAACAACGGCACTGCTGTGATCGAGAGTATAGCATGCCTCCACCGCATCGTAAATACAGCCGTGCTCTACCCTGTTTATTGGTGAGCGCTCCTCCTTCACGCCGAAGAACGTGCCCGTCTCGGCAGGTGTCATAAGGCGGAAATCTCTCGGATCCTTACCGAGCGACAAAAGCTCGGCATTGCTCATGGCCCACGGATCCGCCGTGTCGTCATACATCTCAAATCCGACAGGCGAGGGGACGAATGCATTCTGTGCGAGAGCGTCGGAGAGCGAGCCGACAGGAGCGCTTGCGCGCGAATATGCGGGCACAACATTCGGTTTTATGCTGAAGCGGGTGATTCCGAGGGGCGAGAGCTTCGCCGTGAAAACGATCTTTTTCCTCCAATCGAGGCTGAACGTCGACTCTTCCTTGATCTGCTGGCACGGCAGCTCATTGCCGTCCGCGTCGTATATTTTCGGCTCGGAGCAGACCGTGTCATCCCAGTTCTGATCGGCGAGCATGAACTCCACCTCGACCGTAGTCTCGATCTCGCTCGGCATGTAATTAAAAACAAATACGGGGAACTCTCCGCGTGCGGCAACAGGCTCGTTCACGCAAAGATATAGCAGGGCCGCCGTGCGGTCATCCCTCAGCGTACGCTCCGCCGAATTAAGAAGGACAAGGCCCTCCCGCTCGCCGTCCTCAACACATGAGCCGGGGAGAATGTCATGGAACGTCGCAAGGAGCATGCGCTTTTCCGCGGTCTTGAGCTCGCCGAAATCGACACGCCCCCCATTCATAGCCATGATAGAGAGCATTTTTTCCGTCCCGTAGAACATATTTTCGCAACGGCGATACCCCTGCTTCACCCGTGCCATGGATGAATAGCATCCGGGCATGCATGTGACAAGAGAGCGCTCAACCGTGTTCTTTATATGAAGATCCGCGTCGGCAAATACAGCCTCCGGCGTGCTGTGCTTAATATTCTTTCCGAAGCCCGCAAGCTCCGCAATATCGCGCAGATCCTTGCGCGACGGTCCGCCTCCGTGATTGCCGACACCCCAGAGCACAAGATCCACATCCGCCTCATCATTCCCCGCCCCGGCGATCGGCGTTCCGACCGTCGAAAGAGAGGACGTGCCCTCGAGATATCCGTTGATCTTCTCGACCGCATGGCCGAGGCGTGCGGAATAAAAATTCGATTCGTTCGCTACATCAACAAACGAGCCGTCCGGTCCCACCCATCTATAGAATTTCGACGGATAGTCAAACTGCTCCCCGCCGACCGGGCGGCAATGTATGTATCCGTTGTACCCGTTCTTGGCAAGTATCTGAACGAGTCCGACGCTGTGTCCAAACGAATCGTAATTCACGGCAACGGTGGGCTCTATTCCGAATTTTTCTTTAAAATACCGCTTTCCGGTATCGATATGGCGGACGAGCGTTTCGCCCGCAGGCATGAGGCAGTCCGGCTGTAAATACCAGCCGCCCGTAATGTGCCACTTTCCCTTCTTTACGAGCACCTTTATCCTCTCGAAAAGGTCGGGAACATACCTTTCTATCGCCTCGTAGAGCAGTGCCTCATTATGGCAGAAGATGTAATCGAACTCGTCCGCAAGATCGGCGGCACTCTTAAAGGTCGAAAGCGCAGTTGCTATCCCCTCGTCCCATGTCCATTGCCAAATGGGATCGATGTGCGCGTTACATATCAAATGCAGTTTTTTCATCTTTTTCCTCCAAGCCGACCTTTAAGCGGTCGCTGATTATAATTATATATCTTCATCGTATAATATAGCATAAACGGGTCGAAAAGTCAAGTTGCGCCCGCATATATTAACGTTTTTCTATATATTGTTACAATTTTCTCCGAGCTGAAAAGCAAAGAGTGCATAATAAAAAGCGACCGTACCGCGCACTTTATGCTCCGAAAGGTGTGCCTCCGCCGCGAAAAAAGGAACATAAAAGCACCCGAGCGACCAATGGCTCGACACTTTAAAATATGAAAAAACAAAGATTTTTCACTCACGATTATGAGAATAACGGTATTAATCCCCTGCCATCCTCCCGTCCGTCATGTATTTTACCGTCAAAAAATACCGCAGTGTCGATCTCGGTATTCGCAACCATATCGAAATCAGCGATATAATAGATTTTAATAAGCTACTTGAAAATGTTATTAGATTTCCTTCTTAACAAATTATTCTTAACCCGCGGCAAATAAAGAAAACTGCAGCCGGGACCGAAGCCAAAAGCTCGGGTCTCGGCTGCTTTTTATGTAATTTACATCGATATTGCTTAAAAGCTTTCCGCATCCATCCGATACATTTTTTGTGCAAAAGCCGCGCTTTTACATTTTATCTCTTTTTCCCATATTACATCTGTCGCAAAGAGTTATTAAATTGCTCTCTGCTGTCTGTCCGCCTTTTGCTACGGGGATTATATAATCTATGTGCAATTTAACCCCGTCTTCGGCAGTTGAGCCGCATATTTGACAGCGGAAATTGTCTCTCTTCAAGATATCGTATCTTAAAGAAGCCGTCATTTTAGCTCTCTCTGCATTAATTTGATGCTGCCGCATTTGACGCCGGCTTCTGAGCTCGACCGTACGGTCCAAAAACCTACTCAGCTCGCTGCAACGGTAGCTACGCTCTTTACAATAGTAATTTCTGCCCTTTGGAGAAGTATATGTAGCCTTGCAGCTGACAACAACATCCACTTGCGGCTTTTTAAGCATTTCGCGCTTGAAAACACGTTCCTCGCAGTCTAAAAATTTCTCGAGCCCTTCACTTATTTTGTTCCGTCTTTGATCCCCTGTCCTAAAGGTCGATCTTCCGCCCATATTATAACATATCGGCATCTTCAAGAAAATAAAAAATCTGTCTTAATATCTCTCGCCATAACGTCACCTCTTCACTTAGATAACAATATTATAACACAAATATATGAATAAATAAAGCCAAATTATAAGACACAGATTCCCGAAAATACACCTTTAAGGGAACATGATAAGAAGTGGGGTAAATTTGCCGTCACACGCCAAATTTTCACCCTCTCCGAGAGCTTTGCGAAGTGGGATACCCACCTTGCGAGAAAAAAAAGGCAGCCAACTTGACTGCCCAATCATTATTTTAGATTTTCAGCTTTAAAAGCTGTATAACCTTCGTAGTAGTAGCTATGGTCAATTCCTTTCATAAATACCAGTCGGTCGTTTACCTTGTCTGTCAAAGCATTTTTTAAGAGGTGCTTGATTTCAATATCCTTAATAGGACTTCTTTCCATAGATAGAAGATAATCCTCCTTATCCACAAGACTCCAGTCCACAACCATACCAATCTCGCTTTTTAGTATATGGTCAAGCCAAATACGCGTCGCTCGTCCATTGCCCTCTCTAAAAGGATGCGCCACATTCATTTCAACATATTTTTCAACAATTTCATCGAACGTGCTCTGAGGCATTTTTTCGATATTTTCAAGCGCGGTACCAAGATACATAAGCGGAGCAAATCTAAAATTCCCCTTTGCTATATTCACTGTCCGTATCTTACCTGCAAAATCGTATACGTCAGAAAAAAGAAAGGCATGTATTTTAGAAAGAGCGTCAAACGTTCCCGGAGTAAGAGAAGAAAGGAATTTGGTTTCAAAAAGTTCTATTGCGCGTGTTTTACTTATTCGTTCTTCTTCGTGGGCAAGCTCCGCCGAATCGGTTATTCCAAGTTTGTTTTCAAGCGCCATATTTTCTCCTTTCTAAAGTACGTATATCTATCAGTATTATGTCACAAATTTGTACTTTTTTTCAAGCGAAAATGGCAAGATATAAAAACATTCTTAAAATGGCACCCACAACAGGAATCGAACCTGTAACTACCCCTTAGGAGCAATGAAAAAGACCTTTCATAGCGTAAAAATAAGCGTTTTTAGTG
>CAZQII010000052.1:0-12350 GCA_964593825.1 uncultured Ruminococcus sp. | reverse complement strand
TCCATCAGCCGCTCGGCGGAATGCAGGGTCAGGCATCCGATATTAAGATCCACGCGGATCACATCCTCCGTATAAGAGCGAAGCTCAACAAGCTCCTCTCCGAGCAGACAAAGCAATCGCTCAAAACCATCGAAAAGGATACAGAGCGCGACAACTTTATGACCGCCGAGGAGGCGCTCGAATACGGTCTTATCGATAAGGTAATCACAAAGAAGGAACTCTGATATGCCGAACGATAACAACAGAACATTACGCACGTGCTCATTCTGCGGAAGAAATGAGCACGAGGTCGTCCTTTTGATCCCGTCACAGGATTCGAAGAGCTATATCTGTGACAGCTGCATCGGCGTTTGTTCCGAATTTATAAACAGTCATTCGGCGGAGCTCGACGGCGAGGATGACAGCACTGAGGAGCTCACCTTCGAAACGCTCCCCCGCCCCATCGATATAAAAAACATCCTCGACGAGCATGTCATAGGACAAAACGAGGCAAAGCTCGCGCTGTCTGTCGCAGTTTACAATCACTATAAGCGTATTCTCACCCTCGACGCAAAGAGCGCAGGAAAAAGAAAGCGCAAGGGCTGTGAAGACGGCGACGACGGCGACGGAGTCGAGCTGCAAAAGTCAAACGTGCTGCTCTTGGGTCCCACCGGAGTCGGAAAAACATATCTTGCTCAAACGCTGGCAAAGAGCTTTCGCGTTCCCTTTGCGATCGCAGATGCCACAACTCTCACAGAGGCGGGATACGTCGGCGAGGACGTTGAGAACATTCTCCTGCGCCTTATCCAGGCCGCGGATTACGACATCGAGCGTGCGGAGCGCGGAATAATCTACATCGATGAGATAGATAAGATCTCGCGCAAGGGTGAGAACCGCTCGATCACGCGCGACGTTTCGGGCGAGGGCGTTCAGCAGGCGCTCCTTAAAATTCTCGAGGGTACAACGGCAAATGTTCCGCCCCAGGGAGGAAGAAAGCACCCGAATCAGGAATTTATACAGATCAACACCAAGAACATTCTCTTCCTTTGCGGCGGAGCATTTGACGGAATCGAATCGATCATAGAGCAGCGCAAGGGAAATCAGCAGATCGGATTTGCCACAGACAAGGCACTCTCGCGCGTTAAGGTCGAAAAGGGCGTGTTCAAGGATGTCGAAGCACACGACATAGTAAAATACGGTCTCATTCCGGAGCTTGTCGGCCGTCTGCCCGTTATCGTGGCGCTCGAGAACCTTGATGAGGATGCGCTCGTCAGGATCATTAAGGAGCCGAAAAATGCGATATACAAGCAATATAAAAAGCTCCTTGCCATGGATGGCATAGAGCTTGAGTTCGAGGACGGCGCATTCACCGAGATCGCAAGACTCGCAATAGAAAGAAAAACAGGCGCGCGCGGTCTGCGCTCCATTCTTGAGGGAATAATGATGCACCCGATGTATTCTCTCCCCTCCGAGAAGAATGTGAAGAAGGTCGTCGTCACCGCCGCATTCGTCAGAGGCGAGGATGAGCTCACGGTCATAAGAGACAACCCCGCCCTCCCCGATGCAAGCGCGGAGAACGCCTGACGCAGGACAAATAAAATTTAAAAAGTATTTCCTTTTCACGGACGCATTTCATTATGCGCCCGTGTTTTTATTTATTTTTTGTCGTTTTTATTGGCATTATTGTACAAATATTAACAAATTGTTTTGTATTATTTGCCGTTTTTCGATAAAATTGTTGACTTTTTCGCATAGGAATATTATAATTAATTTAGGAATGCGCGAGCATTTTAATTTGAGAAAGGACATTACGAAAAATGCAAAAGAGAATTTTTTCGCTGTTTCTCGCTGTCGCATTACTCTTCTCCTGCCTTTCCACGAGCATCTTTGCGGTGACGGAGAATAACGGCGGCGCGGATAGCACCGAGCAGATCGCGGACTTGACACTTTCATCTGTCAGCGTTTCGCTCGGGAGCATGATCGGACTCAACTTTTATATCGAAGCGACGGATGCCGACGGCATAAGCGCATGCATCCGCATCGACGGCACGGACAACGTATACGAAACGGAGCTCGCCTCGGCAAAGAAGCATGACGACAGCTACACCGTCTCGGCCCTGCTCTCCTCCGTCGAGCTTACAAAAGAGGTCACACTTTCATTTAAGGATGCGAGCGGCGCTTCTCTGTTCTTTTCCGTCCCCTCCGCGAACAATGCGGTCACGGAATACAGGACAAGCGTCAAGGACTATTGCTCGAAGATAGTTTCGCAGGACGGATTTTATGCAAAGACAAAATCTGCGGTCAAGGCCCTTATGGCTTACGGCTATTATGCGGAAAAATATTTCCTCGGCGCGGCAAGCGATATAAGCGACATAATTTCCGAGGATGAGCTCTCATACATTGCGGCAAGCACGTTCGGCTCCGCCGTTGTCGGCAAAAACGGAGACGGCAGCTATATCACCGACACCCTGCTCGGCGTCGATTTAAATACGGAGATCACCTTCTCCGGCGACACAAGCTCGCTCGGCAGCCTTTATCTCGTTCTCGACAGCTATAACAAAATCAGGATTTCGGTCAAGAGCGACGAGGCTCCGGAGGTCTCATCGAGCAACGCGGTCACCGACGTCCGCAAGAACGGCGACAAATATTTCGTCGACATCACGGAGATTACCGCGAGAAATCTCAACACCGTCTACACCGTCAAAATAAACGGTGCGACGGTAAATATCAGCCTTCTTTCCGTGGCGAAGCTCGTCGCCGACAACCCCACAGCTTACGGTGAGGATTTTGTTAACCTCGCAAAAGCACTTTACAATTATTATCATTTCACATACCTCTATGAAGGCATACACTATTTCGTTTACGAGGATTATACGAAAAGTGAGATAAACATATCCGGTGCCACCGCGACCATAAACAACATTACATATTGCGCGCCGAACGATCAAGGCACAAACTTCAAAACAAAGAAAGACGAGAATGGTGTAAATTATTTGTTGATTACCAAGGCCGACAAAAACCCTGAAATTACCGTTGCCGCTATCGGTGAAAGCAGCAGTATCGCCGCTATGGCATGCAATCAAATCAGTTATGAATTTACAATTTCACGCAAAAATATTGATTCTTTTTGCTATGCAGTAGATTATACGTATTTAAAAGCAAACAACGGTAACTATTTGAAGCTATTCGATTTATATGAGGACGGTGACATTGTTGCATGTATAAATACAACCGAACTCAATTCTAACAATACATTAGCTAAAATTACAACAAATAATCCTTTGTTTACGCTACGCTTGGTAATAGATTTTGAAGTCGGAAAAGCATTTATTTACGACGAAAACGGTAATATAACAAACACATTTGACAGCCTTGTAACGCAAGACAACAAGAGAATAGAAAATACATTGGAATGGAAATCACTTCTTACCAAAGAAATGTTTCATTTTTGTATTAATGGCGGAAAGAGCGGATCAAAACTCCGTATTTACAGCTTAAAGATCGCCGAAGGCAACATCTTTGAATGAGGGGAAAGGGACATGAGAAACTACAATAGACCGACGGTAGAAATCATCCTGCCGAATTCGGATGACAAAATCGCAACGGATGTGATCAGAACAAGTAATGTTACAGGTGAGATCACATCGCCGTGGCCGCAAGGATCTGAATCCGCAGATTAGCTCTTAAAGCAAAGCGCAATATATTTTCGGGTCCGACGTTTTACCGTCGGACCTTTTTTAATAACTTTAAAAAACATTAAAACAAAGTATTTTGTCCGCGCTTTTGATATATCAAACAATCTATTTCCCAAAAATGAAAAATACTTGATTTTGGGAAATAAATTTGATATGGCAAGTTCGAATTTTATCTTTCGCGGAAAAGCATAGTTCAAACAGAAAAAGAAAGCGGATACGCGACTCTGATTTTCGGGTCTCGTATCCGTTTTATATTTAATTTACCGTTTCTTTCTGAAATAAATCCTGTTTACCGTATCCGCGGCGGCCTTATCACAGCAATTTTTCATCATATACCGCTCTTGCACCGCCGACAAACTTCGGACGTGTGCGCGCCGCAATGACAGACGCCTCGCCAATTTTATTGTTTTCGAGTCTGAGGGGTACGGCAACCCGCTTGAGATGCATGCCGATGAGCGTGCCGCCTATATCGATGCCTCCGTCGGCGCGGATCTCCTCAACGAGGATGGGATCGTCGAATCTCGCGTACGCCGCCGTTGCAAGCGAGCCGCCAGCCTTCGGCTGAGGGACGGCATTCACCGCCTCCGCATTCGGAAGCGCCGCGCGCTCGATCACTATCGCACGGTTCAAATGCTCACAGCACTGCACCGCGACAAAAACGCCGCGAGCGCATGCGGACTCATATATCGCGTCGAACACCGCCGCAGCGGCATCGGGGCTTGAATTGGTTCCGATCTTGGAGCCGAGTATCTCGCTCGTGGAGCCGCCGATAACGGCAATGCTGCCGCGGCGGAGCCCCGCTTTGTCAAGAAACTCGTCCATTACCATTTTTGCCTGATTGTGAAGAATCTCGTTCATTTCAATTTCCTCTTTTCAAAATCAAAATTATTATTTCGCACCGCCTCGCGAAATTGCTTTAATCGGAGATCCGTTCGGCGAGTTTATTTCTGTATTTATTATAAAATTCCTCAAAATTTCCTTCATCCAGCGCATCGCGTATCTTCTGCATGAGCTCGTTGTAGAAGAAGAGGTTGTGCAAAACGGCGAGCCGCATGCCGAGCGCCTCCTTCGCCTTGAAGAGATGTCGGATATACGCCCGCGAATAATTCTTGCATGCGGGGCACGAGCAGCCCTCGGATATCGGGCGTGCATCGTCGATATATTTTTCGTTCAAAAGATTCATCTTTCCCTGCCAGGTGAAGAGATTACCGTGCCTTGCGTTTCTCGACGGCATTACACAGTCGAAGAAATCAACGCCGCGGTGCACCGCCTCCAAAATATTCTGCGGAGTTCCGACGCCCATGAGATATCTCGGCTTGTCCTTCGGCATATAGGGCTCCACCGTTTCGATTATATGATACATCGTGTCGGCATCCTCTCCGACGGCGAGACCTCCTATGGCATAGCCGTCGCACGGGATCTTGGCCGTTTCGATCATGTTGCTTATACGCAGATCGTCGTACGTTCCGCCTTGATTGATGCCGAAGAGGAGCTGATTCGGATTCACCGTTCCCTCCTCCGCATTAAGCCTGTCGAGCTCCGCGCGGCATCTTTTAAGCCAGCGCACCGTGCGCTCCTGCGATTTTTTCACGTAGTCATACGGTGCGGGGTTTTCGATGCATTCGTCGAACGCCATCGCGATCGTGGAGCCGAGGTGCGACTGGATGCGCATAGATTCCTCCGGACCCATAAAAATACGCTTGCCGTCGAAATGGGAGTTGAAGGAAACGCCCTCCTCCGTTATTTTCCTGAGCTTCGCAAGAGAGAAGACCTGAAATCCGCCGGAGTCGGTCA
This sequence comes from uncultured Ruminococcus sp., assembly GCA_964593825.1. GTDB lineage: Bacteria > Bacillota > Clostridia > Oscillospirales > CAG-272 > UBA1740. The sequence continues at coordinate 6,882 of CAZQII010000052.1, read as the reverse complement.
GAACCGGTCTTGTCCAATTGAAGAATTTATGTATACCGCCAAGACGGTAAATAAGATCGTCGCCCGGGCGGATATGAAGATGATAGGTGTTGGATAATTCGACCTGGCACCCGACATCCTCGAGATCGCGCGTAGAGATCCCGCCCTTAATTGCGGCGCTCGTGCCGACGTTCATGAACACCGGCGTCTGAATAACGCCGTGCACCGTTTCGAATCTGGCGCGGCGCGCCTTGCCCTCTTCTTTTAAAAGTTCAAACTTTGCCATTTATAAAATCCTTCGGTCTTTTTCTATTTTATTCTGTCGAACTGCCTGTCTAACTCATGCTTCGTCAATTTATATGCTATCGGCCTGCCGTGCGGGCATACGGTTATATCCGGGAGGCTCATCACCTTTTCGACCAACCATTTTATGACCGAATCGTTATAATATCTGCCGCCCTTTATCGCCGCCTTGCACGCGACCTGATACAGCGCGCGCTCCCGCCTAAGAGAATCCGTGAGCTGCGGATTTCCCCGCCCGTCCGCGAGCTCGTCCGCCATATTGACAAACAGGCCCTCCGCGTCAAATGGGCTGACATCCTTTGGGATCGCGGTAATGTCGATCGACGCATCATTTACGGAAAAGTCGAAGCCGACCGCCTTTATATCGTCGGCAAATTCGATCGCGGCACTCCTCGACGCAGGCGAGAGGACGGCCGTTATAGGCAAGAGCAGCGGCTGTGAAACAACACCTGCACCGACGAGGCACTTTGACTTAAGCTCCTCGAAAATAATTCTTTCATGTGCGGCGTGCTTATCTATCACAAGCAGCGAGCCGTCAATCTCGACCAAAACATAGCAGTCGAACGCCTCACCGACGATCCTGTATTGCGGCACGTCCGAAATGCCGGGCTCGACCTGCTCTTTTGCCCTCCGGGCATCAGAAACGGCGGAAACGGGTGGCTCGGACGGTACGGCGGCTGCATAGCTCTTAAGTATTTCGATCGATTCCTTCGGTGTATTCTCCTCCCGATGCGGCATAGACGGCGAATGCGCCGTCGGGGATGCGACCTTGAGCGGCCGTGCCCAATCCTCGCCGCCGCTGCGCTTTTGCACGGGCTCCGCTCTGTCGCGTGAGACCTGCATCGGCGGCGGTGAGACGCTCATTCTCACCTGCTGCACATTTCCCTTTTCCCCGATCGGGGCGAAGGCATTCAGCGGATTCGGCTTTTTCTTTGCGTCGAGCTCGAGCTCCGGCCGGTATTCATGCGATTCAAGCGCGCTTTTTACGGTATAATACACGGCCTCAAAGACCGCGCGCTCGTCGGAGAATTTCACCTCGAGCTTTGCGGGGTGAACGTTCACATCGACCGCGCCGGGATCCATTTCGATAAATAAAACGCATGCGGGAAAGCATTCGGGTGCAATATACGAGGTATACGCCTTTTCGATCGCCGCCATGGCGGTAAGGCTTTTTATGTATCTGCCGTTTATAAAAACATTCTGCATGTTTCGGTTTCTTTTTGCGTTGTCGCTCCTGCCTATAAAGCCGTGAATGCGGATGCCGTTTGCCGTTCCGTCCGCCTCGATGAGCTTAGAGGCAAAATCCTTGCCGAAGACGGCATAGACGGTATTCAAAAGATCGCCGTCACCCGGAGTTTTGAACCTCTCCTCTCCGTCGATCAGGAGCTGCACGGAAATATCCGGTCGCGACAGCGCGACGCGCTCGAGTATCGCGGCGACGTTCATTGCCTCAGTCGCGTCCTTTTTTAAGAACTTGCGTCTTGCGGGAACATTGTAAAACAGATTTTCGACGGCAACGGTAGTGCCGTCCGAGGTGCCGACCTCGGCGATGTCGACGACGTTGCCCGCCATCGATGTGAGCATCGAGCCGATCGGCGCCGATGCGGTCTTCGTGATTATAGTAAGCTCCGAGACCGAGGCAATGGCGGCAAGCGCCTCACCCCGGAAGCCGAGCGTGCCGATCGACAAAAGATCCTCCTTGCTCCTGATCTTGCTCGTCGCATGCCGCTTCAGAGCAACGGGCAGATCGTCGCGCTCCATGCCGCATCCGTTGTCGGAAACGCGGATAAGAGCCACGCCGCCTTTCTTTATCTCTGCCGTGATACTCGTCGCGCCGGAGTCTATTGAATTTTCAACGAGCTCCTTCATAACGGATGACGGTCGCTCCACGACCTCGCCCGCCGCTATGAGATTTGCTATTTCAAAATCAAGAACATTAATTCTGCCCATTATTATTCCCCGTTTTTATATTTCAAGCTCTTTTTTTAACTCAAATAAAAGATTCATTGCCTCGATCGGAGTGATCGTGTTGAGATTAACGTCGCGCAATCTTGAGGCGACCTCCGCATCCTTAGATGCCGTAATATCGGTGAAAAGATCGAATTGCGGCTCGGTCGGCTCCTGTCGGTCAATCGCCCTTTCCGGCCGTGTACCGCTCTCTATCTGCTTTAATATCTCACGTGCGCGCTTGACTACCTCAGACGGAACGCCCGCGAGCTTTGCGACCTCTATACCGTACGAATCGTCCGTTCCTCCGCGCACGATCTTGCGCAAAAAGATGATGGAATCGCCGCGTTTCTTTGCCGCGATGTTATAATTTACGATACCGTGAAGCTCGTCCTCCATGCTCGTCAGCTCATGATAATGGGTGGCAAACAGGGTCTTCGCACCGACCTTTTTGGAATATGTATACTCAAGCACAGCCTTTGCGATAGCCATGCCGTCGAAGGTACTCGTTCCGCGGCCGACCTCATCGTAAATTATCAATGAGCGCGATGTCGCATTCTGCAATATCGCCGCGACCTCGGTCATCTCGAGCATGAAGGTCGACTGCCCTGATGCCAGATCGTCCGATGCGCCGACACGCGTAAACAGCTTGTCCACGATGCCTATCCTCGCCTCACGTGCAGGAACGAATGAGCCGATCTGCGCCATCACCGTGATTATTGCGACCTGGCGCATATACGTGGATTTTCCCGCCATGTTCGGGCCCGTGATGATCATTATCTTGTTGTCCGCCGTGTCAAGGCTCGTGTCATTCGGAACGAAGTAGCTGTCCGTTACGAAGCGCTCGACTACGGGATGTCTGCCGTCCTTAATAACAAGATCCGTCGAAAGATCTATCTCGGGGCAAACATATCCGTGCCTGCTTGCGACCTCGCCGAGCGAGCGGAAAACATCGAGCTCCGCAACATATGCCGCACTCTTTCTTATTCTTTCGGCGTTTTCAGCCACGATGCCGCGCAATTCGCAAAACAGATCGTATTCGATCGCGACCAGCTTCTCCTCTGCGCCGAAAATGGCATTTTCCATTTCCTTGAGCTCTTGGGTGATATATCGCTCGCAGTTTGTGAGCGTCTGCTTTCTGACATAACGGTCGGGCACCTGGTCGACAAATGACTTTGAGACCTCGATATAGTAGCCGAAGACCTTGTTGTTTGCGACCTTGAGAGTTCTTATTCCCGTCGCATCGCGCTCGCGCTCCTCTATCGATCTCATTATTTCGTCACCGTTATCTCTTACGGTGCGGTAATAATCCACATCGGCATTGTATCCGGCTCTGATCATTCCGCCCTCCCTTACGCTGAACGGCGGAGAGTCGACGAGCGCTCTGCCCAAAAGCTCGGCCAGATCGTCAAGTGTATCAAGATCGCGCCAAATTTCTTTAATGCAGTCGCTTTTTTCATCGGCGATCGCCTTTTTAAGCTCGGGCAGACCGACGATGCTCTGATATATAGCGCGCAGGTCCTTCGCGCTCGCGGAGCCGTACACGGCCTTTGCCGTCAGGCGCTCTATGTCCAGCGAATTTTCCAATATCGCACCGACCTCGTCACGGAGTCGGAGCTTGGATTCAAATGCACCGACCGCAGATTGGCGGCGCGTTATTCCCGCGGGATTCACCAGAGGCTGAAGGACCCACTGACGCAAAAGGCGCGCGCCCATCGCGGTCTTTGTCTTATCGAGCACCCAAAGAAGAGAGCCGCGCTTGTCCTTTGTACGCATGGTTTCGACAAGCTCGAGATTTTTCCTCGTGTTCATATCGAGCTCGAGGAACTGACCGCCGGAATAGATATTTAAGCCTTTAACGAAGGCGGTGTCGCATTTTTGCGTCTCCTTGATGTAGGATAAAAGGGCGCCGAGTGCCATCACGGTTTCGGGCTCCTTCAGTCTTTCCGACTCATCGGAAAAGGCAACAAGCGCACGCTCGCGTGACTTTTCGTAATCGAATGCCCCCTTCGGTGCGGGAGACAGAACGGTGCCGAACCTCTCCGAAAGGAATGCGGCGAGCTGTCTCGCTCCGTCGCCGACATCGTTGATAATGATCTCAGACGGACGGAAAACGCTCGATTCGTTCTTTATGCGCTCGATACAATCGTCGCCCGAGATATACGTTACCGAGAATTCGCCGGTCGAAATATCGGAAAATGCAAGTCCCGCACAGCGGGCGCCGAATGCGATCGCCGCCAGGAAGTTGTTCTGCCCCTCATTAAGCAGGCTGTTGTCCGTGATCGTTCCCGGCGTGACAACTCTCGTGACCTCACGCCTGACGAGTCCGACAGCGGCCTTTGGATCCTCCGTCTGCTCACAGACGGCGACCTTAAATCCGTGCTCTACGAGCTTTCCGATATAGAGATCGGATTTGTGAAACGGAACTCCGCACATTGCCGCGCGTCTTCCGTCGCCGCAATCCCTCGACGTGAGAGTAAGCCCGAGAGCGCGCGAAACGGCAAGCGCATCCTCAAAGAAGCACTCGTAAAAATCACCGAGCCTGTAGAGCATTATATATCCCTCATACATGGCGCGCACCTCGAGATACTGCGTCATCATGGGCGTTACGTCAACCGCCTCGGATCTGTTATTTAAAATTTCGGATCCAGTCGACATCGACCGTCACCTCCGATCATCAGATTTTAAATTGAAAGAAATCAGTGACAGCCCGCGCAGGTCGAGCAGTCGTGCGTGCATGTTGACGGGCGCTCACCCGTAATGCAGAAGCGTATCTCCCCGTTTACATCGGCCATGAGCGCATCCATCGCCTTCTGTGCCTCGGCAAACGCGGAATAATTAACATTTGCGGTTATTTTTTGTCCGAGCTCCTCGAGCCTTGCTCTGAGATCGGCAATTGCCTTTTCATCGGCCTCGTCGGTGCTCTTCGAGAATTCCTCGCCGAGGAGCTTACGGTCCGCCTCATATTCGCTCATCAGCTCCTGAAGAGCAAGATCCTTGTCAAACGCATCCTTTGCCGCGGAAAGATTCTTTATCTCATCGCTCTTTGCTATCTCTTCTCCGAGCATGTGTGCAAGTTCAATAATTTTTGTCATTTTTATTCTCCTTTTTGATTTTCGATATCCGAACCGATCAGATAAGCGATTCCCGCGCTTTCGATCTTTACAAATTTAAATTCTCCCGCGCGACAGCCCTCGGATTTAAAGCGCACGAGCTTTCCGTTTGCGGCACGACCGGTATATGTGCCGTCCGTGTCGGATGCCGCGTCCGATTCAACGAGGACGCGCAAGGTCTTGCCCACTGCGGGCAAATTGCGCTCCAAGGATATTTTCTTCTGCATTTCAAGCAGTCTTGCCATACGGCTGTCCATAACGGCGCGATCCACCCGATCCTCCATGAGCGCCGCCCGCGTTCCCGTGCGCGGCGAATACAGAAAGCTGTAGACCATGTCGAAACCGACCTCGGAAAGCACGGCGAGCGTGTCCTCGAAATTGCTGTCGCTCTCACCGGGGAATCCGATTATGATATCCGTGCTGAGCGCTATGTCGGGTATCGCGCGCCTTAAGCTCTCGACCGTCTTAAGGTAGCTCTCCCTTGTATATCTGCGATTCATCGCGGCGAGGATCCTGTTGCTGCCGGACTGAACGGGGAGATGGAAGCACGGGGCGATCTTGTCCCGATACCTCTTCATCGCCTCTATCAGCTCCGGAGAAACATCCTTCGGATGGCTCGTCATAAATCTTATGATAAAGTCGCCGTCGATCTGCGCGATCGCCGAGATCAGCTCGGCAAAAGTCATGTCGGAGCGATAGGAGTTTACGTTTTGCCCGAGCAGCGTTATCTCCTTGATACCCGAGCTCACAAGCTCACGGCACTCGGCGATTACGGCGGCGCTCTCCCTGCTTCTTTCTCTGCCCCTCACGTAAGGAACGATACAGTATGTGCAAAAATTGTTGCACCCGTACATTATGGAAACATATGCCTTATAGGTTGACACTCTTTTTATCGGAAGCCTCTCGACGATATCATTGCCGTCGAGACCGAATATGAAGCTCCTCTCCCGCTCCGAGGCAGCCTTGAGCAACACCGTCGGAAGCTTGTGGAGCATGCTCGGCTCGAGAGTAAAATCAACGTAACGGAACTTCTTCCTGAGCATTTCCGTTCTTTCGGGCTCGGCCGCCATGCATCCGAGAACGCCGATGATGACCGACGGACGTCCGCGCTTTACAACAGAAAAATTGCCGAGGATCGAGAGCGCCTTCATTTCCGCATGCTCACGTATCGCGCACGTGTTCATGAGAAGTATATCCGCGCATTCCAGATCCTGCACCTCCGTGCATCCCATCTCGGAGAGCATGCCGCGGACCTTTTCGCTGTCCGCCTCGTTCTGCTGGCATCCGAATGTGACGACATGATACTTTTTTCCGTCCAAGGCTCCGTCGAGCTTTATTTTTTCAAAGTTTTCAAAATCACTTGTCTGATCAAAATTAATGTTCATATATTATGCTTTCTTCGCGCTTATTGGTTAAAGAATATTATATCATAATTTTAAATATTTTGCAATAGCACAGCACGGATTATTTCATTTCATTTTTTCGGAGTAAATTCTCAAAGTAAATGCAACAGTGCAATTTAGAGTTGCATTTAGTCTGG
>CAZQII010000051.1:3424-12399 GCA_964593825.1 uncultured Ruminococcus sp. | reverse complement strand
TCTTCACACAGAGAAACGGTATTCACATCGTAGACCTTCAGAAGACCGTTAAGAAGTTTGAGGAGGCATACAACTACGTTGCTTCCATGGCTCAGGAGGGCGGAACGATCCTCTTCGTCGGAACAAAGAAGCAGGCTGCCGAGACCGTAAAGGAAGAGGCACAGAGATGCGGAATGTACTACACCAACGTTCGTTGGCCCGGCGGAATGCTTACAAACTTCAACACCATCCGCAAGTCCATCAGAAGACTTAAGGAGCTTGAAAAGATGCAGGCTGACGGAACCTTCGATCTTCTTCCGAAGAAAGAGGTTGCAAAGAAGCTTAAGGAGATCGAGGACCTTGAAAAGGCATACGGCGGTATCAAGGACATGGATCGCCTTCCCACATGCGTATTCATCGTTGACACCCGCAAGGAGAGAAATGCTGTCCTTGAGGCGAAGAAACTCGGTATTCCCGTTGTTGCGATCGTTGATACAAACTGCGATCCCGACGATGCTGATTGCATAATCCCCGGTAACGACGACGCTATCCGCGCGATCAAGCTTATCGCAGGCGCGCTTGCAGATGCCGTTATAGAGGCACGCGGCGGTGTTCAGGAGGACGCACCGGCAGAGCTCCCCGAGGAGGCTGTTGTTGAGGTTCCCAACGATTCCGCTATCGCAGAGGCTCTTTCCGAGTAATTTCGGATCCCGCCTCACTTGATTAAAATTTAAGGAGAAATTAAAATGGCATTTACAGCAAAAGACGTAGCCGAGCTCAGAAAGCAGACCGGCTGCGGAATGATGGATTGCAAAAAGGCTCTCACAGAGTCCAACGGCGATTTCGAGGCTGCGGTAAAGTACCTTCGCGAGAAGGGAATGGCGGCAACCGCGAAGAAGGCTGACCGTATTGCGGCAGAGGGAATCGTTGACATCATGACCGTCGGCACTACAACCGCGATAGTTGAGGTCAATTCTGAAACCGACTTTGTTGCTAAGAATGCAACATTCCAGGAATTCGTAAAGGATATACTTAAGACGATCATCAACAACAAGCCCGCAGATGTTGAGGCACTGCTCGCTTCCGCTTATGTAAACGGCGGTACTGTTTCTGAGGCTCTCGCAGAGCAGATCTACAAGATCGGCGAGAAGATCTCCATCCGTCGCTTCACCGTTGTTGAGGGTGTCGTTTCGACATACATTCACGGTATGGGCGCAACGGGCGTTATCGTAAGCTTTGACACCGACCTCGCCGACAAGGCAGAGTTCGCGGAGTGCGCAAAGAACGTTGCCCTTCAGACCGCTGCCATGGATGTAAAGTATCTTGACAAGGACTCCGTTCCCGCATCCGTTCTCGCCGAGGAGGAGGCTATTCTCATCAAGCAGATGAAGGAAGATCCCAAGATGGCAAACAAGCCCGACAATATTCTTCAGAATATCGTTAAGGGCAGACTCGGCAAGTTCTATGAGAACAACTGCCTTCTTGAGCAGGCTTACGTTAAGGACGATTCCATGACTGTTGCAAAGTATGTTGCATCCGTTGCCAAGGAGCTCGGCGGCAATATAAAGGTCACCGGCTATGTTCGCTTTGACAAGGGCGAGGGTATTCAGAAGAGAGAAGAGGATTTCGCCGCAGAGATCGCAAAGATGGTCAACGGCTGATCCCCAAAAACAGAAAAAGCATGCCCGCGGGCCGTCATTTGACGGTTCGTGGGCTTTTTTTGCGCGTTTCTTCATATATTTATTTATGAAAGGAAACGAAAAAATGACAAACAGAACAAAATTCTTCTATAACGGGCTTCTACTGACTGCCGTCGGCATTTCTATACGTACGGTCGGGCTCATATTCGGGGCCTTTGTTTCGCGGGCGGTGGGCGCCGAGGGGACGGGACTCTACACTCTTATAATGACGGTCTATTCCTTTGCGGTGACCTTTGCGACATCCGGCATAAGCTTAACGGTAACGCGCCTTGTCGCCGCCGCGGTCGGAGAGGGGCGTGAGGGGGATGTCGGCGGATTGTTGAAGGGGGCGATCCTTTATTCGCTCTTTTTCTCCCTTGCGGCGAGCGCGGTGCTGTTCTTAGGGGCGCGGATGTTTGCCATGCGTGTGCTTCTCGACCGCCGCTCCGCGATATCGCTGAGGATACTCTCCCTTTCGCTTGTCCCCGCGTCTCTGTCCGCCGTTTTTTCCGGATATTTTGTCGGAATAAAAAAGGTCAGCTGTAATGCGGCGGTGCAGGTGATAACGCAAATAGTAAAAACAGCCTTGACCGTAGTGCTCGTTCTGAAGATCTCCGTGCGCGGAACGGAGGCGGCCGTTGCGGCACTGTGCGGCGGGATATGCATCGCAGAGTCGGCGTCGTTTTTGCTTATGCTCGTTCAGTTTGTAGCAGACAGGCACAGACGCGGCGCGCGCGGCGGATCTCCGAGCATCAAGCCGGTGCTCGGCATGGCGCTTCCGCTCGCCTTTTCCGCCTATATTCGCTCGGGGCTTCTGACGCTCGAGCATATACTGATCCCGAAGCGCCTGACCGACAGAGGAGGGAACACATCGGAGGCACTTGCATCCTACGGAACTTTACACGGTATGGCACTTCCACTCGTTCTTTACCCCATGTCGCCGCTCTCATCCTTCTCGGGACTCCTCGTTCCGGAATTTGCGGAGAAGAGCGGAGGGGTCGCCCGCATGAGGCGGATAACCTCGGAGGTGATGAACAATACTCTCGCGTATGCCGTAGCGATCGCGGTGTTTTTGTATATCTTTTCTGAGGAGCTGGGATATGTGATCTACAGCTCGTACGAGGCGGGCGTTTATATCGCGCTCATCGCTCCGATAGTCCCCGTGATGTACCTCGATCACGTGACGGATTCGATGCTCAAGGGCATCGGCGAGCATGTATATTCCATGTGGATAAATATATCCGATTCGTTTCTCTCGATCGTGCTCGTCTGGTTTCTGATCCCGCGGCTCGGTATCGGCGGGTATGCGCTCGTTATAATAGTGATGGAGGCATACAATTTTGCGCTCTCTGTCGTACGCCTTTATTCGAGGATAAGATTCTCGGTCTCGCCGATGAGGGCTCTGATCCTGCCTGCCGTCTCCGCCCTGCTCGCGGCACATCTTTCAAAGCGGCTGTTTTTGATGAACGGCTCGGTGACCACTCCGTTCTGGCTCGTTATGAAGATGATCTTCGCGGCATCGGTCTTCGTCGGATGCTTCATGATCCTTTCCGCACTTTTGAAGCTTCGCATGCGGCGCCGCCCCCGGAGGGGAGAGAACGCAAAATAAGCCGCGGCAACTTAAAGGCTCCGCAGATGACCTTGTGCACCTGCGGAGCCTTTTTGTTATTAAATTTCGAATTTTGCCTGAGCCTCGTCGGCGTCGGAGGATCTCTTGGAGTCCTCTTCCTCCTCGTCCTCGAGCTGTCTGACATCCGTGATGTGCAGATTTTCTATTCTTCTGCCGTTCATCTTAAGCACCTTGACGGCGAGACCCGAGGCCTCGAACTCGTCGTTCTCCTGCGGGATTCGTCCGAGCACCTGCATGGCCCAGCCGTTAACGGTGAGTGCCTCCGGATCCTCGTCGATGTTCAATTCGTCGAACAGCTTTGCGACCACCGCCTTACCCGAAACGACGTATTCCTTGTCTGCAATCTGCTTGAACTCCTCGATCACCTCGTCGTGCTCATCCCAGATCTCGCCAACGATCTCCTCGAGTATATCCTCGAGCGTGACAAGACCGGCGGTGGAGCCGAACTCGTCTGTTACGACGGCAAGGTGCAGTTGCTTCTCCTGCAGCTCCTTCATGAGGTCGTTGACCTTTTGCGTTTTTGCGACATATATAACGGGCTTGATTATAGCCTTGATGTCGGGCGCGTCGTTCGCGTAAAGAGCCGCGTAAAGATCCTTATAGTAAAGTATTCCGATAATGTTGTCGATATTGTCGTCGTATACGGGGATCCTCGAAAAACCGGAATCGATGAACACCTTGCATATTTCGCGGGTGCTCGATGCGGCATTGATTGCGGTGACGTCGATGCGCGGCGTGTAGATATCTCCGACCTCAAGGTCGCCGAATTCGATCGCGCTCTTGATGAGCGAGCTTTCCTCTTCGTCAAATTCGCCCTCCTCGGTCGCCTCCTCGACTATCGAGATGAGCTCCTCCTCCGTCATGCCCTTGTCATCGCTGTCGCCCTTGAACATTTTCGAGAGCAGGGCTTGCCAGCCCTTGAATATGATGCTGAGGGGGAGAAGGACCACCTTAAGCGCTTTTATAATCGGCGCGGAGAGCATTGCAAACCGCTCGGGAAATTTCTTTGCAAGCGTTTTCGGCGTGATCTCGCCGATGAGGAGCACGACGACTGTCGTGATGAGCGTGGATACCGTTGTTGCGGGGCCGCTGTCGAGGTCGTTTAAAATAATGTCGACAAACAGCAGTGTCGCAACGGATGAGCAAAGAATGTTTACTATGTTGTTGCCTATTAATATTGTCGAGAGCAGGGAGTCGTAATCTTCCGCAAGCGCCAGCGTCATCTTCGCGCGCTTGCTTCCTTTTTCCGCGAGATTTTTAATGCGTATTCGGTTTAAAGTGGAAAAAGCGGTTTCCGTTGCGGAAAAATATGCCGAACCGATAAGACATATCAGTATTATTGTTATGTATGCTGCCATTTTTGTTTTATAATGAACCTTTCTTGACTTTGATCTGTTTTGCCGTGCTTTGTCTTAAAAAAAGCAAAAAAACCTAACCGTACCTCAATTTGCAAGTACAGTTAAGTCATATAACTATTCTAAAAGCACGGTGCACTGACAAGTATCCCCGTCCGCGTCGTCGTCCATGAAATCCTCCGTAAAGCTCGCCGAATAATGCATTTATCGAAACGATGCTCGGCGTTGTTAATATGTATTATATCATGCTTTGGCCTAAATGTCAATACCCTCGGGGGAAATATTGCACTTCGTTCGTTAAAGCATTTTAAAAGCTTTTTGAATAAAATTTGAATTGACCGATTTTGCGTAAATGTATGTTCGTGGCTCTGCATTTTTCGGCAAAAAAGTCGAAAAAAACAACTTTTTCCGCAATTGGTCTGTACAAAATTAAAATCTTATGCTATAATAAATATATATTTAAAATTAATAATGGATTTTTATCGCCATTTATCTCGGAAGGACGGAAGCAAAGCAATGCCGACAAAATACAATAAGCACAACAGGCTCGCCGGCGGTGAGCCGCCGGCGCTCGACGAAAACACTGTCTTCGGCAGAAATTCGGTAAGGGAGCTGCTCGAATGCGGCAGAGATATAGAAAAAATATACATTCAAAGCGGTGACAGAGAGGGATCGATAGGTCAACTCATCGGAATGGCAAGGGAAAGAAGGATAAATATAATCGAGGCGGACAGGCAAAAGCTCGATCAGCTCTCCGCAAACGGACGCCACCAGGGCATCGTTGCCATTGCCGCGGAGCGCAATTATTCCACCGTTGACGAAATACTCGCCTTTGCCGAAGAAAGGAACGAGCCGCCGCTCGTCGTCATCTGCGACGGAATAGAGGATCCGCACAATCTCGGTGCTATCATAAGAAGTGCGGAATGCCTCGGTGCGCACGGCGTCATTATTCCGAAGCGGCGCGCCGTCGGCCTTACCTCCACGGTCGGAAAGGCATCTGCCGGTGCGCTTGAGCACATGCGCGTTGCGCGCGTGACAAATCTCGGTGCGACGGTGGACGGGCTCAAGGAGCGCGGGCTTTGGATCTATGCCGCCGATATGGGCGAGGAGCCGTATTACGGCACGGATCTTACGGGTCCTGTGGCGCTGGTCATGGGGAACGAGGGCTCCGGCGTTTCGAGACTTATAAAGGAAAAATGTGATTTCACTCTTTCGATTCCGCTGAAGGGAAGCATCAATTCAATGAATGTTTCGTGCGCCGCCGCGGTGCTGCTTGCGGAATGCGAGAGACAAAGATCGGTAAAGGGGGCGATTTCAATTGGAAAATAAAAACGGTGAAAGGACGGACGCACTCGAATTCGATTTCGATGCCGCCTCTTCGGGCGGATTGGTTTTCGAAACGGAGAAAAAGCAGACCTTCGTCTTCGGGGGCACGGCAAGTGCGCCTGTGACCGAGTCCGCGGACACGCCTGCCGCCGAGGCGCAAAAGAACGAGCGCCCTGCACAGAAAGAACAGAGGGAGCAAGCGCCCGCGGAGCAAAGGGAAGAGTTCGGCGTGCCCGAAGCCTTCGAGGTGAACGAAAAATACAATACGCCGCTCAGAGAGAACGAGCGCACGAGAATATACTCCACGTATGTTCCCCGCTTTACGGGAGTGAGCGATTCTTACAGGATGAAGGATGACCCGCGTCCCCTGCCGAAAAAGGAGGAGGAGAAGACCGTTGCCGAGCCATCCGAGCCGCGGGAGGAGAGGACAAAGGCACAACCGGTGGCCGAGCCTGCGCCAGCATTTAAGGCGCCCGCCGCGGCGAGCGATGATGCGGTGGTGGTGAATGTCCCGCCGGTTTATCCCGATCAGAACGACGAGGAGTCCATAAATATTTTCAAATTCACGGGCGATGTGCCCGAGGAGTCCGACGGACACGACATAGATGAGGAGAGCGCGAACCGCAAGGCGCTCAATGAATTAAAGGCGCGTCAGGCCGCAAGAAAGGAAAAGGCCGAGGCCGAACGCCGCGCCGCCGAGGAGGAGGAGCGCCGCATGCGTGAAGCGGCACGCAACGTACGCCTCTCGCCCGACGATTATGACATCCCCGAGCCCGAGAACACGGGATTTGTCGCCGGAGGGACGGCACACCCGTCCGAGTCGGATTACGACAGGCCGCACGGCATCCCCTCGGACAGTGAGAAGACACGCAAGCTCAAGCTCGCCGAGTATACGAGCTCCGGTCAGCGTGAGTCGTTTAAGGACAAGTTCCTCGATTCGCTTGTCGCTATAAAAATACGCATAGCCGTGATCGCTGTCGTTGCCGTTTTTGCGCTACTGTTCGAGAATGCCGAGATCTTCGGCATCGACATCGCGCGCATGCTCGGCGTGGAATATCTTCCGTCCGCCGCGGTTGTCATCGATTTTCAGTTTGTTCTGTGCACCTTCTTACTTATCATGCCTGAGACCGTAAATGCGGTCAAGCAGCTCTGGAGGGGGTATGTTCTCCCCGAGATCTCGCTTCTTCTTTCCTTTGTGATCCTCTTTGCTTACACGGCGATAACGATCTCGGTGCGCTCCATGGGCTACCCCGTATTCGGATTGGTCTTCATTCTCGGTGCGCTCTTTGTCGCGATCTCGTCGTTCTTGAAGAAGAAGACTGATTTCGAGTGCTTTAAGTTCGTTTCCGTCAGCGGTGAGAAAAAGATAATAGAGCATGAGGAAACGCGTAAGTATGCGAGGGCGATGCTCGCTCTCGACGGCTCGATAGACGGATACAGGTCGAATATCGCGAGGACGTTCAGAACCATGTTCGTCTCCGACTTCTTCGGCAACTCCTCGAGGATCTCCGGAGCAACGAGAAACAACCTTATAATGCTTATCGCATCCGTCGGCGCGGCATGCATTGCCTCGCTCGTTGCGTTCTTCACCGCGGAGTCGAATGCGTCGCTCCACGCCCTTTCGGCATTTGCACTTGTGAGCACGTTTGCGATGCCGTCCGTTGCATTTCTCTCGCATATGCTTCCGTATTTCCATGCGGGTAAGGTCGCCGCATCCGAGAACAGCGCCGTTATAGGCGAGTCCTCGTACATCGATGCCTCCGGCGTCGATGTAATAGCCTTCAATGACACGGAAATATTCGGTGAGGACGACGTTAACCTTAAGAGATTCGGCTTTTACGGCACAGAGGATAATATGAACAGGAGCATGCGGCTCGTCTGCTCTCTCTTTGCAAATATCGGAGGCCCGCTCCATGTCATTTTCGCGAAGACATTGGAAAAGCGCTGTACCCCTGCGACAGATCAGGTCATCGAGGATGACGGCGTAAGCGGAAGAGTGGACGGCAAGACAGTGTGCGCCGGCACCGCCGAATACATGCACCGCAACGGTATAAAGATCCCCGAGGATAACGACAGGACATACAGCGGAATAGGCGCCGAGTCCATGAAGGTCATGTACGGGGCAGAGAACGGCGTCGTATTCGCAAAGTTTTACATAAGATATTCGTTCTCCGAGGAGTTCACAAGCCTTCTGCCCGCGCTGAGGGAGGAGCACATTGTTCCGCTCGTTTACACAAGCGATCCGAACGTGTCGAATGAGCTCCTTCGCACGCTGACTATGGGCGGCGACTGTATGCGCGTAATGAAGCGCAAGACCGTGGGTCAGAATACCGATAAGATATATCCCCGCATCAGCGCGGGCATAGTGACCGCCGGCGATAAGGTGAATGCGATAAAGCTGATACTTCTTTCAAGAAAATATAAGCGTTTCTCCGACAAGCTCGAAAAGGCCGTCGCGATCACGATGGCGTCCGGAACGGCGGCCGTTACACTGCTGTCGTTCTTCGGCATAACGTCGATCCCGACTCTCATTCTCGGAGCCGTTCAGCTCGCGTCGTGCGGCGTGCTCTGGCTGTTCAGCAAAAGAAAATTCGAAATAAGCAAAAAATAAAAAGGAAATTCAAAAATGTCCGTTCCAAACGAGCTCTCCTCGGTATTGAAATCCGTGTCCAAGCCCGGCAGGTATATCGGGGGAGAATATAACAGTATAATAAAAGACAAAAGCAATGTGAAATGCAGATTTGCATTTTGCTTTCCCGACACATATGAAATAGGAATGTCGAACCTCGGCGTCCGCATACTTTACGATGTCTTAAACAAGGATCCCGACATATGGTGCGAGCGAGCATATGCGCCTTGGACCGATATGAGGGACAAGATGGTCGAGTATTCCATACCTCTCGCCGCCGTTGAGAGCGGAGATCCGCTGACCGACTTCGATCTTATCGGAATATCCCTGCAGTATGAGCTCTGCTATACTACCGCGCTTGCCATGCTGAAGCTGGC
>CAZQII010000051.1:0-3324 GCA_964593825.1 uncultured Ruminococcus sp. | reverse complement strand
TATCCCTGCAGTATGAGCTCTGCTATACTACCGCGCTTGCCATGCTGAAGCTGGCGGGCATACCGATATGGGCGCGCGATAGGGCGGAGGACACCCCCATCATAATAGGTGGCGGCCCGTGCGTTTATAATTCCGAGCCGATCGCGGAGTTCTTCGATCTCATCAATATCGGTGAGGGCGAGGAGGTGCTGCTCGAGATATCGAGGCTCTATATTAAAATGAAGGAGGACGGAACGTACACCCGCTCCGGATTCCTCCGCGAGGCGTCGCATATCGAGGGGGTCTACATTCCCTCGCTTTATGCGGTGGAGTACAATTCCGACGGAACGCTGAAGGAGTACCGTCCGCTTTATGACGATGTTCCCTCAAAAATAAGAAAGCGCATAGTCGCCGATCTCGATAAGGTCTCTTATCCCGAGAAGCTTGTAATGCCGTACACCGAGACCGTTCATGACAGAATAGTTCTTGAGGTATACCGCGGATGCATAAGGGGTTGTCGCTTCTGCCAGGCGGGCATGGTCTATCGCCCAATAAGAGAAAAGAGCCCGGAGACGCTGTGCCGCGCCGCCAAGTGCCTTTATGAAAACACGGGATACGATGAAATATCTCTGATCTCGCTGTCCATAAGCGATTATTCCCGCTTGCCCGAGCTTACGGACGGTCTGCTCGAATGGACGGATGAAAAGCGCGTGAGCCTTTCGCTTCCGTCGCTCAGAGTTGACAGCTTCTCCGAGGAGCTGATGAAGAAGGTCTCGTCTGTGAGGACGGCGGGGCTCACCTTTGCTCCCGAGGCGGGCACGCAAAGGATGAGGGACGTAATAAACAAGAACGTCACCGAGGAGGATCTGCTCCGCACGGTGCGAATTGCCTTCGGCGGCGGAAAAAGCAACATAAAGCTTTATTTTATGGACGGACTCCCGACGGAAACGCTCGATGACATCGAGGGCATTGCGAAGCTCGCGACCCTTGTCGTTGACGAATATTTTAAAATACCCAAGGCGGAGCGCCCGCACGGAATAGGAGTGACCATAAGTGTTTCGTGCTTCATACCAAAGCCCTTCACTCCGTTCCAGTGGGAAAAGCAGGACACGTTTGCTCTGCTTGAGGAAAAGCAGGCTTATCTGCGCTCCTGCATTCATGACAAGCATATAAAATATAATTACCACGATGCGAAAACCTCCTTTATCGAGGCTGTCCTCGCCCGCGGCGACCGAAGGGTTGCCCCCGCTATCGCATATATGGTGGAGCACGGTGCCATGTTCGATGCATGGGATGAGGGATTTGACTTTGACAAGTGGATGACCGCATTTTCTGAGTGCGGCGTGGATCCTTATTTTTACACGACGAGGGGCTTCGGCACGGATGAGGTTCTGCCGTGGGATATAATCGACTGCGGCGTCACGAAGAAGTATCTCCTCTCCGAGAGAGAAAAGGCATATAAGGGAATAACAACGCCCTCCTGCGCCGAGCATTGCAACGGCTGCGGAGCGAATAAGCTCGGAGGTAAAAACAGATGGTGCAAATGAACGTACCCAAATATTACGTCGCACGCATAAAATTCAAGAAGTGCGGCAACCTTCAGTATATCTCGCATCTCGATCTTGTACGGACGATGAACAAGATAATCGTCCGCGCCGGTCTTCCGCTCTGGTATACGGAGGGATTCAATCCCAAGCCGAAGATGGTTTTTGCCGCTCCGCTTTCCATCGGGGTGCAGAGCCTTTGCGAATTTATGGATCTCCGCTTGACGGAAAAAATGCCGCCCGAGGAGATAGAGCAGCGGTTGAATAAAAATATGACGGAGGATATGCAGGTCACGGAGGCATATTATCCGGACACTAAGATCACGGATCTCGCATTTCTTGAATACGAGATAAGGATAAAGACCGCGGGCGCCGACGAGGCTCTCGCCGAGAAATGCGCAGCCCTGCTGAACGAGAGGGAGATCACGGTTCTGAAAAAGACTAAGAGCGGAGAGGTAAACACGGATATAAAGCCGCTTGTCCGTTTCTGCGACGTATGCGCGTCGGGCGGGGAGCTGCTTTTGCGTTGTGTTCTCTCCGCCGCACCGTCCGAGTTCCTTAATCCCGAATATATAGTCGGATATTTGAAGGAGCGCGCCGGCATACTCTCCGATCCGGTCATAATAAACGAATGGTACACCGTTTTGCGTACCGGGGCGTACAGAGCCGATATGACCGAATTTAAATAATACTGTCTATATTAAAGCCGGAAAGCCGTTTCAGGTGCCCAAGCGCGCCGCACAAACGGCTTTTTGCTATTGCTGCGCTCTGCGCGTCCTCGACGCTCAGCGCGCCGATTATTTCGCACATATCTCTTTCAATCTCCGCGATATCGTCGTGATCCACCGTGATGCTCAAATACGAGCGCACGCTTTTAAAATCGTTATAAAGCTCGTTGAATGACGATAACTCGAGCGGGGTGGATTCTGCACGGCGCTCAAGCTCGCCAATCGTTTTTGATAGCATGCAGGTGTTAATGATAACAAATAAAATGACGGCCGTAAGTATGAGAAATGCCAGGCTTACCTCCCGCGGCGTCTTTTCGGATCTCTCTTTTTTCATTGATTTTCTTCCTTATATATAATATTATACGATCCGGTTTGGTCTGCCGTCATAAGAAAAACGTCGGAGACCGTCTGTCCCTCTTGGCCGAGCATCACGTTCACTTCTTTTATATCGACACCGAGCAGGGCAATGTTCTCATCCTCCGTCTCTCCATCAATGACGATCGGAAGCGAGAGTGCCGTACCGTTTTCGAAAAACGAGAGCTTGCCGCCTGGCTCGAGTATACAGAAGCTTACGTCGGCGATGCTCGGGATCCCCTGCGCCCTCATTTCGGTGAGGATCTCGTTTATCGAGATCCTGTTTTGCAAAAGCTCCGTCTGACGTAATTTGCCGTTGTATATTATGAACGACGGCTTGCCCTCAATCGCATTCTTGATTTTTTTTGATTTATTTTTGATGTGCGACATTATGATCTCCACCGACAGAATGAAGAGCAGCGGAATTACGGCGTTTAACAGCGGAATATCCGGCGTGTCAATCGGGATCGAAACTATTTCGGAGATGAGAAGAGTGGAGACCAGCTCGCCGACCTCGAGCTCTCCGATCTGCCTTTTTCCCATTATTTTCAGGGAAATTGCCAACAACAGGTAAATAATTACAGTTCTTAGGAAAATAGAAATCATAAAAACCTCCCGTCTATATGATTATTGAGTGAAAAAACGAAAAAAATCAAAAAACTTAAAAAAAATGAAAAAAGGTATTGACAAAGCGGGGAAAATCGTGTATAATAAATAAG
>CAZQII010000050.1:0-12867 GCA_964593825.1 uncultured Ruminococcus sp. | reverse complement strand
CTTAGCAGCCTTGAGAACGCTTTTTCTTCTTTTGCGCGTCATTGTTGCGCCCTTAACTCTTGCCATTTTATATTATCCTCCGAAATTTCTGTCGTTGCCTTATTACTTCTGAATAAGGGATCTGTAGGTTGGTGCAAAGCTCTCGCTCAATATAGCGCTCTTGCGAAGGCCTCTCTTGCGCTTTGCGGTCTTAATGCCGAGCTTGTGACGGTGATTGTTGTGCGACATCTTAATCTTTCCGCTTCCCGTAAGAGAAAATCTCTTTGCGGACGCTTTATGTGTCTTGATCTTTCCCATTTTTATTCTCCTTTTCTTGGGCATAACCCTAAATTAACTGTATAATTACTTTTTATCCTGCTTAACAGGAGAAAGCATTACCGACATAAACCTGCCTTCGAGGACGGGCTTCTTATCGGTCTGGCCGACGCCGTCAAGCGCGGCTGTAAATCTTTCGATCACCTCGCGACCGAGCTCCATGTGCGACATCTCGCGACCCCTGAAGCGGACGACCGCCTTGACCTTATTCCCCTCACCGAGGAACTTCTTTGCCTGATTTACTCTGGTGTCGAGATCATGCTGCTCAATGCGGCATGAGAGCTGCACCTCCTTAACCTTAACAACGACCTGCTTCTTCTTCGCTTCCTTTTCTCTCTTGTCGCGTTCAAAGCAGAATTTGCCATAATCCACGGCACGGCACACAGGCGGCTGAGCTGTAGGCGCGATAAGCACCAGATCAACACCGTTGCTGTATGCGTAGGTACGGGCGTCCTCGGTCTTCATAACGCCGAGCTGCTCGTTGTTCGCACCGATAAGTCTTACCTCAGGAACCTTGATTTCCTCATTGATAGGTAAATCTTTACTGTTGTTAGCGCTAATGGTTGTGTACCTCCAAAATAAAAAATGCATACAAGGAAAACAGAAAATCCTCATACGCATAGCACCTGCCGAAAACGGCAAATAACATATTAACGCATGCGCGCTCGTGCGGCACGGTGAGAACTGAGTCCTGCTTCCTTTTCGCAAGTATTATATCATAATAAAAACCGTTTGTCAAGTGCTTTTTTTAAAAATTTTCTTTTTTCGCATTTTCCACTTTTTAAACAAATTTGAGTCAAAAAGATTGTCTAATTTACCATATTTACAAACGCCCCGATTTGTAGTATAATATTCTCGCTGAAAGTAAACTGCTCAAAGAAGCTTCAAGCTCATGAAGCGAACACCCCGAGAGTATGTTTCGAGACAATCGGTCCTTTATGGGTCGTGGGCTTGCGTAAAAGCACGCAAGCTCTTTTTTCATTTTTGACGGTCTCTTTTTGTAAAACAGCCCGCATACCGCGAGGATAAGAAGCGGTTCTGCAGGCTGCTTTTGTTATTTAAAACTCGATGCGAAGTCCGCCCTTACCGAAGGTAAGAACATTTTCGTCATTAAGACCGACGTCTCCGACGAGCTTCACCGAATATTCAAATCCGTTATGCTTGAATTTCAGAGTGCTTCCGCAAAGGGAGACATCCTTGAAGCTTCCGAACGTCCATTTGCCGTCAAGCGCGATAAGCTCGACAGTCCTCTCGCCGAAGACTATCTTCGCGTCCTTCCCGCTCTTGTCCTTCACCGCAACGGTCAGGGTGCCACCGTCGCGCGTTACGCCGCTGACGGAATATTCGCCGTTAAAATCTATTCCGGCGTCGTGCATATTCTTCTCGCTCCATACACGCTCGTTTACCAAGGGGAGCGCATCGTAAACGGCATCCCATGTGAGGCACGGCTCGTCCGTATAGCGCTCGGAATACTTATCGTCGAACTTCTGCATATCGCGGAAATACATTGCTCCGTTGTCGAGTAAAAGGTTCGCACGGTAGTTTTTGTTGGTGAACCAAACGGTGCGGTATCTCTCGTTTGAAACGGGGTCGCTGTCCGCGACAATCGCGGCGGCAGGCGTGTCGGAGAACGCCGCCTTGAACATCTCTCCCGCCTCGCACATCTTCACGACGGAGAATTTGCCCGCGTCGGCATATTCCTTGACCATAGCATACTGAAGCTCAAGTCCCTCGGCCATCGACTCCCAACCGAAGCTGTTCTCCTGTCCGACCTGAGCGTATGCGATGCCCATATTTTCATTTTCAAAATATGTTTTAAAGAACCACTCCATAGCGACCTTGCTCTGACCGAGGCTCCAAACGGGCTCAATCGTGCCGCAACCGCCGGTGTAGATATCTCCAGCAGAATATCTTTCCTCATTATATCCGCGGATCGGATCTATGCCGAGCAGGCGGAAGACGGGAGCGTCAATGCGCGTTTGCGCACTCTGTGAGGGGCACAGAATATTGGTGCGCGAGGGATAGTACGGCTGATTGTACGGACCGCCCCAAAGCGTATACGCATCGACGGCAAGCTGCTCGCGGCATATGCCGAACGCCTGTATTCCGTATTTCTTCTGCATATATTCCACCGAGTAAGCATCCAAGAGCCATGAGCCGACGCTCTTGGGAAGGAAGCCGAACACCTCGGAGAACTTCGACATGATCTCGTCTATAAGTGCCTCCTTCTCGCTCCTTGTGTAAGCCATGAGTAAGCCGGGATTCACATACCAGTCCCAATCGTATCCCGGGCGTCCGCGCCACTCTATGCCCACCTTCTCTACCAAAGGGCGCACGATCTCGATCCAGATGCCGAGCTCAGTATTGTCATCCGCGTTTTCAATAAAGAGCTGCGAAAACTCCGGCTTGATGATCGCGTCGTACTGAAGCAAAAACGTGTTTTTCAGATCGTACCTTTTCGCAAGTGCGATCTGCTCCCTGACCGGCCTGATCAAGTCCTTCGAGGGGTCACGCGGCTCGCATCCGCGCACAAAGTTCATAATTGAAACGATATTCATAAAGCTCTCCTTATTTATATAGCGCCATACCTGCGCTCATCTGGTGCGGGTAACAGGAGTTGAACCTGCACGGTTGCCCACCGGATCCTAAGTCCGGCGCGTCTGCCAATTCCGCCATACCCGCATTTCCATTTAATTTTATCACACAAAGAATAAAAAGTCAATAAGAATTTATCCGTAATTGAAGATTCTTCAAAAACTCGGCATTTCGGTCTGTATCATTCCGATCTTAATGATATAACAGCTTTTTATAACATAGGCGATTTGACATTTTGCAGTTGCGCAGGTCTTACATCCATAATATTCGGCGGTACAAAAGAACAATGGAACGCAACAGACAAAGGCTCATATCGAAGAGACTGCGCCACCATTGAGGCCGTCCGCTGTACCGACGGAGATATTACGCTATAAGCAAGGACAGATTTGCACAAAACCAAAAAAACTAAAACAAAAAGTGAGGCAGATGCAGGCTCGGCTTTGAGTTACGTTTCTGCTTCATTTATTTTACGCCGTTGTGAAATTAAAAACGGTTGCCCGGCCATAAGGGGGCAACCGCAAAATATTCATCCTGTCACGGCAAATTTACGTGTCTTCCTGCACGAGATAACCCTTTTCCCTCAGCATTGCCTCGATCCTATCGAGGGTCTCGGTGCTTTCGGCTCTGACGGTATGATAATGATAGCCGTCGGTTATCCTCATCAGCTCGCTCGAGCTGCCGCTTTTTATTCCGTCGATATACTGAGAAATACCGCGCTCGGAAAAAACGTTCAGCACCGCAGCAAGCTTGCCGTAGACCTTATGCCACACGAAGACATCCGCCACCGTTCCGCCCATGGTCACAATGGAGCGCAATTCATCCTCGGTCTCGGCACTGGTATGACGAACCTTAAAGATACGCTCGCGGTGCGGCGACGATTTTATGACATAGCCGGAGTGAGTCGAAATTATATCAACGCCCTCGGCACGCAGAAGCGTTATGTCGTGAACGATGACCTGCCTGGAAACGCCGAGGAGGTCGGCAAGATCTCCGCCCGAAACAGGCGAATCGGCAGAAGATATAATGGAAACGATCTGTTTTTTTCTATCTTCGTTCTTTTTCATATCCTCACCTTATACCGCGTGAAGATTTTTGAGCGAAAGATCGAGAATGGGCGCGGAGTGCGTGAGCGCGCCGCTCGAAATGTAATCCACGCCTATATCTACATAGAGCGAGATATTCTCACGCGTGACGTTTCCGGAGCATTCCGTCTCCGCCCTGCCTGCTGTGAGCTTCACCGCAGTCCTCATATCCTCGGGCGACATGTTGTCGAGCATGATGATGTCCGCGCCGGCCTCGAGCGCCTCCTTAAGCATGTCGAGATTCTCGACCTCGACCTCGATCTTTCTGACAAAGGGCGCATACTCCTTTGCCATGGCGACAGCCTCCTTGACGCCGCCAGCGGCACCTATATGATTGTCCTTTAAAAGAATACCGTCGCTGAGATTGTATCTGTGGTTGCAGCCGCCGCCGACCTTCACCGCATATTTTTCAAAGATCCTCATATTGGGCGTTGTCTTTCTCGTATCGAGCAGGCGCGTTTTGCTGCCCTTAAGAAGTGCGACGACGTTGCTCGTGTACGTTGCGATGCCGCTCATGCGCTGAAGGTAATTGAGCGCCGTTCTCTCACCAGAGAGAAGAACTCTTATATCGCCGGTGACCGTTCCGATCTTCTCGCCCTTCTTGACGCTGTCGCCATCCTTCTTCGACAGATCGAATTTCGTATTCCCGTCAAGGAGCTGAAATACGCGGCAGAAAACTCCGAGTCCCGCGATAATTCCGTCCTGCTTGCAGATAAGATCGACCTCTCCGAGCTTGTATTCCTTCATGACCGAGGCGGTCGTTATATCCTCGCTCGTTATATCCTCGCGCAGAGCCATCATGATAAGCTCGTCCGCATTTACACTCATGCTTATTCCGTTCATCTCTTTTTCTTCTCCTCTTCTATTGCAGCTCTTACATTAATTTTGTTTTCCGCTTCAAAATCGGTATAATTTTCGGGATTCACCGTATATTTTATCGGCCGATCGAGCTTGACGTAATTGCCCGTTATATCACCCGCCGCCCTCTTGGCGAAGACGAGGCTCTCGAGCAAGGAATTGCTCGCCAGTCGGTTTTTGCCGTGGACGCCGTTGCATGCCGTTTCGCCGACCGCATAGAGGCGATTCATGCTTGTTTTCGAATTCGAATTAACCTTAACACCGCCCATAAAATAGTGCTGTGCGGGAACGACGGGTATCGGCTCCTTTGTCACATCAAAGCCGACCTCAAGGCAATGCTTGTAAATATTTTGAAAATGGTTCACTATCTCATCTCTCGGAATACGCTCCATGGAAAGATAGACATTTGTCGTTCCGTCCTTCTTCATCTGCTCGAAGATCGCATTGGAAACAACATCCCTCGGCAGAAGCTCGTCGACAAAGCGGTTGCCGTTTTTGTCAAGCAGGATGGCTCCCTCGCCTCTTACCGACTCAGAAATAAGGAACTTTCTTTCCCCGCCGCGGCCGACATAGAGCGTGGTCGGATGGATCTGCACATAATCAATATTTTCAAGCTCGACGCCGTACTTCATCGCGAGGGCAATCGAATCGCCCGTCAGATGCGGGAAATTTGTAGAATGCTTAAACACTCCGCCGACTCCGCCGGTGGCGAGGACGGTGTAATCCGCCTCAACGGCAAAATATTCTCCGTCACTGCCGCGGCATATAACTCCGCCGACCTCTTCACCGTCCGTGACAAGATCGACCATTGCGGTATGCTCGAGAAGAGTGACATTGTCAAGCCTGCGAACCGCAGAAAGGAGCTTGGAGGTGATCTCCTTTCCCGTCTCATCCTTATGATAGAGTATGCGCGCCTTGGAATGCGCGCCCTCCTTAGTATAGATCAGTTCGCCATTCTCATCGCGCTCAAAGTCGACACCGAAGCCGATGAGGTCGTTTATAACATCGCGCGATCCGTTTATCATGATATCAACGGAGCTCTTTTTGTTCTCATAATGTCCCGCGCGCATAGTGTCCTCAAAGAACGAGCCGTAATCCTCGCCGTCGTGCAAAACGCATATGCCGCCCTGCGCAAGGAAGGAGTCACTTTCCTCTGCCGCGGATTTTGTCAGCATTATTATCTTTTTATCTCTCGGAAGGTTGAGCGCACAATACAGACCGGAAACGCCGCATCCGACTATAACAACATCGCATTTCATATTTATGTCCTCCTTTATCTCGCAAACTCGAGCATTCTGTCAAGAGGTATCGACGCACGCCTTGCCGACTCGGCATCGACATGCACCTCGTTAGTCTCCTCCTCAAGCACCGATAAAACCTTTTCCAATGTATTGAGCTTCATATCCGGGCAGGAGAAGCAATCCTTAACGAAATAAAAATGCTTTTGCGGATTTTCCGAGGCGAGCGCGTATCCGACACCGTCCTCGGTGGAAATTATGAATTCATTGCTGTCGCTTTCCTTTACGAAATCGATTATTTCCGACGTGCTTCCGAGGAAATCGGAGAACTCCCTGACCTCCGCCTTACATTCCGGATGCGTCAGGACCAAGGCGCCCGGGTGCTTCGCCTTTGCCGAAATGACATCGTCGCGCGTTACCGCAGCATGCACCGGGCAGCATCCGTCATTGAGAATGATGTTCTTATCGGTGACCTGCTCCTTCACGTACGCGCCGAGATTCCCGTCGGGGATGAAAAGTATATTCTTGTTCGGAAGGTTCTTAACTATCTTCACCGCATTTGCCGACGTAACGCACACGTCACTCAGGCATTTGAGCTCCAATGTAGAGTTTATATAGCAAACAACGGCGAGATCGGAATATTCCGCCCGAAGTCTTTTTATGTTTTCGGCGCTCGCCATGCGCGCCATGGGACAGTCTGCGGTCAGATCCGGCATCAGCACCTTTTTATCGGGGCAAATGACCTTCGCGCTCTCTCCCATAAAGCCGACTCCCGCGAAAACAACTATATCCGCGTTCGTCCCCTTTGCCTTTTTCGCGAGATAGTAAGAATCGCCGACGAAATCGGCGACGGCCTGTATCTCCGACGGCACGTAATAATGCGCGAGTATCACCGCATTTTTCTTTTCCTTCAATTCTTTGATTCTGCTCGGTATGTCTTTCATTGTCTCATCTCTTAAAATTTATTTTACTACAGTATACCACGTTTTTTTACATCTGTCAAGACATCTGTAAAGATATATGCATTATATCTGCAAATATATGCACGCCGTATTTTATTTTCGGCGTTTGATCAACGGTCACATTGCGGGATCTTACAAAAAAGAGGCAAAACGATTTTTGTACCCGTTTTGCCCCGCATTTATTTTTTTTCGTCCGACTTCCTGTAGATCCCTATATCCGAATCTATTATCGCCGCCGTGGTTATGGAGTCCGTCCCGTATCTCTGCCTTATTTTGTCGACTGTCTGCTCGCGCCTTTTGTTTTTTTCACGTCTGACATCCTCTGCGCCGTCGTCAAAAAATCCGATCTGCGAGACGACATCGTCGGCTTTTATAAGCCCGCTCACCGTTACCGTCAGCATTCTTATCGGCTTTCCTTCACTCCACGACGCCTGAAGAGTGGCATAAGCGGCATCCGCGATCTCTCGGCTTATGTCGGTCGGGGGCGAGACCCGCCGCTGCCTTTGTATGCTTGTCAGATACTCGTCCTTTATCGTCAGCTGCACGACCGAGCACTTCAAGCCCGCTTTTCTGAGCTTGTATCCGATCTCCTCGGACAAAAAATCTATCCCTATCCGACACGCCTCGCGCGAAACGAGATCGTGCTTGAAGGTAAAGCCGTTGCCTATACTCTTTTGCTCCGCCTGCTCGCTCTGCCGCAGGACGGGACTGTCGTCCTCGCCGAGGGCGTATTTTTTTATCATCTCGCCCGATTTGCCGAAGCGCATTTTTAAGAGCTCCGAGTCCGACTGTGCAAGATCTCCGACTGTCCTTATTCCCATCGCGGCAAGCCCCTGTGCGGTCTTGCTTCCGACGAACAGGAGCGCACCGACGGGCAATGGATATACGATATCCCTGAAATTATCTCGGCCGATGACCGTCACGGCATCGGGCTTTTTATAATCGCTCCCGAGCTTGGCGAAAATCTTGTTGAAGGAAACGCCGACAGAGACCGTGATCCCGAGCCTGCTTTTGACCTCACGGCGGATCTTATCCGCAATCTCGGCGCCGGAGCCGAACAGCCTCACGCTTGAGGTGACATCCAGCCAGCTTTCATCTATGCCGAACGGCTCGATCATATCGGTATACGACGCGTATATCTCATTGACCGCCTTCGAGTATTTTACATATTCTCCGTAGTGCGGCGAGGCTATTACGAGCCCGCGGCATTTTCTTTTTGCCGATGCAACGGTCTCCGCCGTTTGAATACCGTATTTTTTTGCGAGCTCGTTTTTCGCTAAAACTATCCCGTGCCTGTCCGCGACATTACCGCAGACCGCCATGGGCACGCTTTTATATTCGGGATTCAGCACTGTTTCCACAGAGGCAAAGAAGCTGTTGCAATCACAGTGCAGAATCACCCTGTCCCTGCTATTAACCGTTTCGTTCATTCGGCTTTTTTGTATCCTCTGCATAGGCATCGCCCTCGATGCGCCTTCTCTGTATCCGCTCGCCCGCCTTCAGTGTAAACTTGAACTCGCAATACTCGTTTTCAACCGATGAGACGGATATTTTTTCGCCGTGGGCATCTATTATGGTCTTGGAAATATAAAGTCCGAGTCCGACGCCCGACTTGTCAAGACCGCGGCTCTCGTCGGTCTTGTAGAATCTGTCGAATATCATATCGAGATTTTGCGGTGCGATGCCCTGCCCCTCATTAAATACGGAGACCTCGATCTTTTTATCGTGAGTATATTTTATTCTGATCTCAAAGCGAGCCCCCTCGCGCGAGAACTTGATCGCGTTGTGGCACAGGTTATACATGACCTGATGTATCGCATCCTTATCGGCATTGACGATCATCGAATCCTCGTCCGTCTCAAACGAGACCTCGATCTTTTTGTCCTCTATCTTTTGCTCGAAGGATATAAGCACAATGCGCGAAAGCTCGGCTATATCGAAGTCGGCAAAAGTGAATTTTCTATCGCCGGATTCGAGCCGCGAAATGTCAAGCAGCTGGGAAACAAGACGCGACAGGCGCTTGACCTCCTGGGAGATGACGCCGAGATAGTATTCGTGCTTATCGGGAGGGATCGCACCGGATGTAATTCCGTCGATGAAGCCCGATATCGTGGTCATCGGCGTCCTCAGATCGTGGGAGACGCTCGCCAAGAACGAGCTGCGCATCTTCTCGAGATTCTCGAGTGACTTTGCCATATTATTAAACGCCTCGCCGAGCTCGGCGACCTCGTCCCTGCCGGTCACGACAACGCGCTCCGAGAAATTTCCGCCGGTAAAGCTTTTAACGACCTTGGTCATGTCCTTCAGCGGATGGACCAATCTCTCCGTGATAAAGTACACGGCGATAACCGCCGCCAGCAGCACCCAAAGCGTTCCGTTCAGCATTGCCCTCCTCGCAGTCAGTATAACGGCATCGTCCTTTTCATTTGAGGTGCAGGCGATCGCATATCCGTAATGCTCGCCGTCGACGACTATGTCGCATGCGTAATAGCGCGACGAGGACGTTACTATATTGGAGAACGTTCCCTCATCACGGCGTAAAAAGGCATTTCCCGCGGCGTCGCTCTCCTGAACGAAATCGGAGAGATCGAAGGTCTCCGAGGCATTGCTCGGGATCTGCTTGCCGAGGGATATCGCATTGAAGTAGCAGGCGATGTATTCGAGGCCGTTTTGATTCACCGTTATTATGACCGTTACATCGCGCTCGAACTTTAAGATGTAGCCGATCTCCTTAAAATCGCTCGAATCAATCGTTCCGTCAGACTTTAAATGCTTGGCGAAATCGTCGGAGACCGTGCTGCTCACATTCATCAGCTTAGCGTTTTTCGTCTCGTCGACATGCTCGTAAAGCATGGCGCTGGTTATGGCGGACATCAAAAAGAAGCTTAATACTATTATAAATGTAAATGCAATAAGATATTTTGAAAAGGACGATCTGAACATCTCCGACCTCACCTGTTCCTTCCGCAAGATACTTTTAAATATATTATATATTATTTTCCGACCGTTGTCAAATATTTTTTCGCCATTATGATTGACTATTTGTAAAAAATATGGTAGAATAACAGCGTGTTATAAAAATTATTCAAAGAAACGAGGTAAATGACGGTGACGGTTACAAGATTTGCTCCAAGCCCTACGGGATATATGCATATCGGAAATTTACGTACAGCGCTTTATTCATTCCTCATCGCAAAGCACGACGGAGGAAAATTCATACTCAGAATAGAGGACACGGACAGAGAGAGATTTGTCGAGGGAGCGACGGATGTCATCAAGTCCACGCTCAAGGTCACGGGGCTTTCATATGACGAGGGACCCGATGTCGGCGGAGATCACGGCCCTTATGTCCAGTCCGAGCGCAAGGAAATATATATGGAATACGCACGCAAGCTTGTCGATATCGGCGCTGCGTACTACTGCTTCTGCTCGAAGGAGCGCCTTGAAAAGCTCCACGAGGAGGATTCCGTCGGCGGATACGACAGGCACTGCAGAGATCTCTCCAAGGAGGAGGTCGAGGAAAAGCTTGCCGCCGGCATTCCGTTCGTCATAAGGCAGAAAATGCCGCTTGAGGGCACCACGAGCTACACCGACATGGTCTTCGGCGAGATTTCCATGAACAATTCGGAGCTTCAGGATCAGATTCTCATAAAGGCAGACGGCTATCCGACATACAACTTCTGTCACGTTATCGACGACCGTCTCATGGGTATCACACACGTCGTACGCGGCTCTGAATATCTTACGTCGACGCCGAAATACGTCCTCCTTTACGACGCCTTCGGCTGGGAGCGTCCCGTATATGTGCACCTTCCCCTGCTCATGGGTAAAAACAGCGACGGATCTGTCTCCAAGCTCTCGAAGCGGCACGGCGCGGTCTCGTTCCAGGATCTTGTTGCCGACGGATATCTCCCCGAGGCTATCATAAATTATATCGCCCTGCTCGGCTGGTGCCCGAAGGAATCGACCGCTGAGTTCTTCGATCTCGATGAGCTGAAGTCCGTGTTTACCATCGACGGGATCTCGAAATCGCCCGCAGTCTTTGACTTTGAAAAGCTCTTGTGGTTCAACGGCGAATACATTCATAAGCTCGATGACGCAAAATTCGACGAGCTTGTTACACCCTTTATAAAAGCACAAATCCCCGCCGACATCGATCGCGCCAAAATGCTCGCGCTCCTTAAGACGAGGATCTCCAAGCTGTCGGAAATAAACGAGAAGATGGCATTCTTCCTCTCACTTCCCGAATACGAGAAGGATCTGTTCCTCAACAAAAAGAACAAGATCGCCGATCTCGACACCCCCAAGACGGTCCTCACCGCGGCCCTGAAGATTCTTGAGGGCACGGACAGCTTCGACAACGACTCGCTCTTCTCCGCCCTTTCTCCCCTTGCGGAAAGGCTCGGTATCAAGACCGGTGCGGTCATGTGGTGCATCAGAATTGCCGTTTCCGGACTTGCGGCAACGCCCGGCGGAGCAACCGAAATAATGGAGGTCATCGGAAAGACCGAGAGCATCGACAGAATAAAGAAGGCTCTTGCAAAGATCTGATCATATACAATAAATAAAATGTGCCCGAAGCATATCCGATATGCGGGCAATCGGCCTCATCGGGCTGTCGCATATCGAAATCTCGGGCACATTTTTTATTTTGCCAAAATGTCCGAAAGTCGCACAAAGTCCTCCGTCGAGAGTCTCTCGCCTCTGACGTTCTCATCATGGCCGATCTCGGCGATCGCTCTTGCGACCGTCTCCTTCGAAAATCTCGGCATCTTCGCCGTTATGGCATTCTGCAATGTCTTTCTGCGCATTTCAAACGCCGCCTTAACGAGTGCGTGAAAGAGCGCCTCGTCCTTCGGAAAATATTTGGGCTCACGGTATAGATCTATCCTTACCACGGCGCTGTCGACCTTCGGCGCAGGCACGAAGCACCCCGCGGGAACCTTGAAAAGGCGCCTCACGGTTCCGTAAAATCCGAGTGCAACGGTTATCGCACCGTAATCGGACGAGCCGGGTGCGGCCGACAAACGCGCCGCGACCTCCTTTTGCACCATTACCGTTATCGTGTCGAACTTAACTCCCGATTCGATAAGACGCATCAAGATCGGAGTCGTTATATAGTACGGCAGATTCGCACATACGGAAACGGGGAGTCCGTCGGAATGATCGGCGACAAGCCGCTCAAGATCTACGCTCATGACATCCGCGTTGATGACCGTCACGTTATCGAAGTCGGCGAGCGTCCTGTCGAGCACCGGGATCAGCCCCTTGTCTATTTCAACGGCGACCACGCGGGAATATCTTTGTGCCAGCTCACATGTCAGGCATCCTATGCCGGGGCCGATCTCCAGGATAAGCCGCTCCGCACTGTCAGCACAACTGTCCGCGATTTCCTCGGGGATGATTCTGTTGTTAAGAAAATTCTGTCCGTATTCCTTTTTAAAGCTTATACCTGCGTCGGCCATTAAGCCTTTTATGACGGATAAATTGCAAAGATCCATTGTATTCTCCGATAAATTAAATTATTTTTGTTTTTTCTATTGACAAATGCAAAAAAACTTGGTATAATAGATAAGCATTCGAGCAAAAATGCTGGTGTGGCTCAGTTGGTAGAGCAGTTGATTCGTAATCAACAGGTCACCGGTTCAAGTCCGGTCACCAGCTCCATAAAGCAGGGGTTTGATACAAAACGTATCAAGCCTTTTCTTTTTTTCGGCATTTCTCCATCCGATATTTTTCCGATATTTTTATTCGATATTTTTATTCGTAAATTCTCAAAGTAAAAGCAACAGTAGCAGAAGGGGTTGCATTTAGTAT
>CAZQII010000049.1:0-12977 GCA_964593825.1 uncultured Ruminococcus sp. | reverse complement strand
CATACTAAATGCAACCCCTTCTGCTACTGTTGCTTTTACTTTGAGAATTTACGATATTTTCTTGCCGTGCGCAAATCGCCCTCACTTGACAAAGGCGGCAAAAAGTAGTATAATTAAACAAAAATCAACATCGGAGATAAATTATGCAGGCGAGAAGAAAAAAGCAAAAAACGGTTGCGCTCATCGCGCATGACAACAAGAAGCACGAGATCGTAAGCTGGGCGATCCAGAACCGCGAGCTCCTGTCGCAATACCGCCTCTGCGGAACGGGAACGACGTCGAAGCTCATTTCCGAGGCGACCGGCCTTGATATAAAAGGATATCTTTCCGGCCCCATGGGCGGCGACCTTCAGATAGGCGCAAAGGCGGCGGAGGGTGAGATCGATGTGATAATCTTCTTCTGGGATCCGCTCCAGGCTCAGCCGCACGACCCCGATGTCAAGGCACTGCTCAGGATCGCGGTCGTTTACGATATTCCCATCGCGACTAACAGAGCCACTGCCGATCTCGTGCTCGGAAATTTAAACAAATAATTATATTTTAAGTATTTACAAAAGGCCCTGCGAAACCCTGTTTTGCAGGGCCGAGCCTGTCTTTTAGGGGCGTGCGAAAATATGCATACCGGTGTGCTTTCGACGGACAAAAACGCATAAATGCATAAATATTCGCATAAAAACGAATATTCAAGTGATCGATGAATAAAAACGCACAATAAAACGGCACTTTGGACGGGAGAATTTGTCCGTGTATACAAAAAAATAAAAATATCGTGAAAGCACTTGCATATTTATTCCGCTTGTGATAGAATATTAGTGTTGAAAAAATCATTTTGGAGGAAAAAAGAATGGATAAGACAAAAATCAAAAAGGTAGTGCTTGCATATTCAGGCGGTCTTGACACGTCCATAATTATTCCGTGGCTTAAAGAAAATTACAATAACTGCGAGGTAATTGCCGTTTCGGGAAACGTAGGTCAGGCAGACGAGCTCGAGGGACTTGAGGAGAAGGCGCTTAAGACGGGCGCATCCAAGCTCTATGTTCTCGACCTCACCGAGGAATACGTAAACGATTACATCATTCCGTGCGTTAAGGCCGGCGCGATCTACGAGGACTATCTCCTCGGCACGAGCCATGCGCGCCCCTGCATTGCAAAGGCGCTCGTCGAGATCGCAAAGAAGGAGCACGCCGATGCGATATGCCACGGCTGCACCGGAAAGGGCAACGATCAGGTCCGCTTCGAGCTCACCATAAAGGCATTCGCCCCCGATATGCCGATAATCGCTCCGTGGCGTGAGTGGAATATCAAATCGCGTGACGAGGAGATCGATTATGCGGAGGCACACAACGTTCCGCTTAAGATCAACCGCGAGACCAATTATTCGAAGGACAAGAACCTTTGGCACCTCTCTCATGAGGGACTCGACCTCGAGGATGCGGGCAACGAGCCGCTCTACGATAAGAACGGATTCCTTGAGATGGGCATCTCGCCCGTGAAGGCGCCTGACACCCCCACTTACATCACCATCGATTTCGAAAAGGGCGTTCCGACCGCGTTGAACGGCGAAAAAATGAGCGCGAAGAACATTATTCTCGCGCTTAACAAGGTTGGCGGCGAGAACGGCATCGGTCTGCTCGACATTGTCGAGAACCGCCTTGTCGGAATGAAGTGCCGCGGAGTATACGAAACACCCGGCGGAACCATTCTTTACGCCGCACACAAGTACCTTGAGACGATAACGCTCGATAAGATGACCGCACATAAGAAGGCGGAGCTTGCGATAACATATGCCGATCTCGTTTACAACGGTCAGTGGTTCACCCCTCTGCGCGAGGCGCTTGCGGCATTCGTCGATAAGACGCAGGAGAACGTTACCGGTAAGGTGAAGCTCAAGCTTTACAAGGGTAATGTGATCAAGGCCGGCGTCTGGAGCGATTATTCTCTCTATTCCGAGGAGATCGCGACATTCGGCGAGGATAATGTTTACAACCAGGCCGATTCCGCGGGATTCATCAATCTCTTCGGTCTTCCCATCACCGTTCAGGCGCGCCTCAACGAAAAGCTCGCCGGCAAGAAAAATTAAGGTGATCCGAGCATGAAGAAAATGTGGGCGGGTAGGACCGCCGGAGCGTCTGCGGCCTTGGCCGACGACTTCAATTCTTCCATTCATATAGATTCAAGGATGTACCGCCAGGACATCAAGGGCTCCATGGCACATGCGGCGATGCTCGCCGCGCGGGGAATAATTTCGAGCGATGATGCCGACGCAATAATAAGCGGACTTGAGGGAATACTCGACGACATAAGCTCCGGAAAGCTTGAGATCTCCGAGGATGCCGAGGACATACATATGTTCGTCGAGCAGGTGCTCACCGAGCGCATAGGCGATGCGGGAAAAAGGCTTCACACCTCGAGGAGCAGGAACGATCAGGTCGCACTCGACGTCCGTCTTTATATGAGGAGCGAGATCGAGGAGGTCAAGCGGCTCATCCTCGAGCTGCTCGAGGCGATCCTCAAAAAGGCGGAGGAGCATAAGTCGGACATAATGCCGGGATACACCCATCTGCAGAGGGCACAGCCCATAACCTTCGGTCATCATCTTCTCGCATATGCGCAAATGCTCATGCGCGATATCGGACGGCTCGATGATGCCGTAAGACGGATGAACGAGTGCCCGCTCGGCGCTCTTGCCCTTGCGGGAACGACTTACGATATAGACAGGCGCAGCACCGCGTCGATGCTCGGCTTCGACCGTCCGACGGCGAACAGCATCGATTCCGTGTCCGACAGAGACTTTTGCGTAGAGCTGTTATCCGCCTTTTCCGTGATTATGATGCATCTCTCGCGCTTTTCCGAGGAGATCATTCTTTGGTCGAGCTGGGAGTTCTCGTTCGTCGAGCTTGACGATGCTTACACGACGGGATCGTCCATAATGCCGCAGAAGAAGAATTCCGACATGGCGGAGCTCGTGCGCGGCAAAACGGGCAGGGTCTACGGCGATCTTATCGGAACGCTCACGATGCTGAAGGGCTTGCCGCTTGCGTATAACAAGGATATGCAGGAGGACAAGGAATCGCTGTTCGACGGCCTTGAGACCGTGAAGAGGTGCCTTGAGATCTTCGCGCCGATGATCGCGACGATGAAGGTCAAGACCGAAAACATGTACCTTGCGGCGCAGCGCGGCTTCATCAATGCGACCGACCTCGCCGATTATCTGACCAAGCGCGGCGTTCCGTTCAGAACGGCATATAAGACCGTCGGCGAGATAGTTGCGTACTGTATCAAAAATTCAAAGGTGCTCGACGGGCTCTCGCTCGGAGAGTACAAAGGCTTCTCCGACGTGTTCTCCGACGATCTGTATTCGGAGATATCGCTGGAGGCGTGTGTAAAAAAACGCATTTCCGAGGGCTCGACGGGTCCTGCCGGAGTTGATGCGCAAATAAACGAAATCAAAAATTATTTAAATAAACAAAAGCATTAAAGGAGAAAAGACAATGAAAAAGATTCTTGCACTCATTCTTACACTTGCGCTTTCCGTAAGCGCGATGTTTGCACTCGTATCGTGCGGCGACGACAAGGACGGAGACGAAATTCCGCCGCGCGTAAAGCTGATCGACATAAAGCTCACCGACGAAAGCTATGCATTCGCCTGCAGAAAGGGTAACACCGAGCTTGTTAACAGCTTCAACGCATTCCTCACGGAGATCAAGGCGAACGGTCAGTTCGATGAGATAATCAACAAGTATTTCCGTGGACAGGGAACGAAAAACGGTTACACCATAAACAATGATGCCGTAAATGATGCGAACACCTTCGTTGTAGCAACAAACTGCCCGTTTGAACCGTTTGAGTATGTCGGCGATGACGGACTTGCTTACGGTGTCGATATCGAGATCGCGGCGCTCTATGCGGCAAAAAACAATCTCACCCTTGCGGTGAAGAATGTCCCCTTTGAGGCAGTGCTCGATCAGGTCGGTGCGGACTACGCCGATATAGCGATGGCGGGCATCACGGTCACCGAGGACAGACTGGCGTCGTACGACTTTACCGACACCTACTATGCGGCATCGCAGAAGCTCATTGTCGCTTACGGTTGCACGGATTTTGACGCATGCACGACGGCTGACGGTGTTGTAAGCGTGCTTAACGGCCTTACGGGCAAGAAGATCGGATATCAGATCGGAACGACCGGCAGCCTTTACATCAACGGCGATGTGGATTGGGACTTTGACGGCTTTGCAAACATCACCGGCAAGGAATATGCTACGGCACAGGACGCGGTGCTCGACCTTATCAACGGTAATATTTACGGCGTTGTGGTCGACGAGGCGCCCGCCGCAGCCTTGGTAAAGGCGATCAATAATCAGTAAAACAGAAAATGACGGGGCTGCCGTTTCGTTTAGTGAAGCGGCAGTCCCGTAGCAGATAAATACACTGCCGCAAAAGTGTGTGCGGCAGAACGGAGTTTTTATGAATTGGGAAATAAAGTGGAAAATATTCGTCAAAACGATGCGAGGCGAATATTTTCAACAGCTTTTGAAGGAAGGTCTTATCAATACGGTGAAGGTCGCCGTGATGGGACTTATCATCGGAATAATTATAGGAACATTCATCGCTGTTGTGAAGGTCGCACCGCGCAACCCGGTGAGCATGATACTCGGCAAGATATGCGATGTTTACGTGGCGCTCTTCCGCGGAACGCCTATGGTCGTGCAGCTTTTGATTGCATATTATGTGCTGCTCCCCACGCTGGGAGTCAAGGAGGTCGAGGCGCTTAATGTCGGAATAGTAATCTTCGGCATGAACAGCGGTGCGTATGTCTCGGAAATAATGAGGAGCGGAATCAATTCCGTTGACCGCGGGCAGATGGAGGCGGCGAGAGCCGTAGGCTTCGGTTATGCCACATCCATGATAAAAATTATAGTTCCTCAGGCGATAAAGAACATACTTCCGACGCTCGGAAACGAGTTTATATCCCTGATAAAGGAAACGTCGGTGCTGAGCTTCATCTCGGTATGCGACCTTTATACCGCGCTCAATATCATCGGCGCGAAGAATTACGAAAAAATGATACCGTACCTTGTAATGGCGGCGATATACATTGTGATGGTTCTTATAATAACCGCACTTGTAAAGCTGCTTGAATATTATTTTGCGAAAAGCTCAAAGAAGGCGAAGGCAAAGAAAATAACGGTGGCGGAGGAGTGAGCATTATGAATGAAGCATCAGAGGTTATTCTTTCCGCTGTCGGAATTAAAAAGAAGTTCGGCGACCTTGAGGTCCTGTCCGGACTTGACCTTGACGTAAAAAAGGGCGAGCGCATAGCAATAATCGGCCCGTCGGGCTCGGGAAAGTCGACGTTTCTTCGTTGCCTGAACCTCATGGAGGCACCGAGCGAGGGAGAGATCGTTTTTGACGGAAAAAGCATCCTCGGCGGCCATGTGAGCATCAACCGCGTCAGGGAGCACATCGGCATGGTCTTCCAGCAGTTCAATCTTTTTAACAACAAGACCGTGCTCGAAAATATTATTTTAGCACCCGCACATGTGCAGAGGCGCGAGGCGGGGATAGGCAGCTATTTTGCCGAGGTCGGCGCATTCTTCGCCAATATCGGAATAAGGGTAGCGAATATCTTCATAAAAAAGACAAAAAAGATCGCTAAATACAAAACGAAAATAACGGCGCAGGAGGAGGCGCGCGCAATGACGCTCCTCTCGAGGATCGGCCTTGCGGACAAGGCGAACGAATATCCCGCGACACTCTCGGGCGGCCAGAAGCAGCGCGTTGCGATAGCGCGCGCACTTGCGATGAATCCCAAGGTCATGCTCTTTGACGAGCCGACGTCCGCGCTCGACCCGGAGATGGTCGGCGAGGTGCTCGATCTCATACGCGAGCTTGCCGACGAGGGAATGACGATGGTCATAGTAACACATGAGATGAAGTTTGCACGCGATGTTGCGACAAAGGTGCTCTTCCTTTCCGACGGCGGTATAACGGAGCAGGGAACGCCGGAGGAGGTATTCGGAAATCCGAAGACCGCCAGACTCAAGACGTTCTTCTCCAAGGTGCTGTAATTAATAATTATCGCGGATCACGCGACCCGTGTCGAGTTTTTTAATGGAGTTATAAGAGATGATCAAGGTATTTATAGACGGTAAGGCGGGGACGACCGGCCTGCGTATAGAGGAACGTCTCGCCAAAAGGAGCGACATTGAGATAGTCGCCCTCCCCGAAGAAAAGCGCAAGGATCCGCAGGCGCGTCGGGAGATGCTCAACGGAGCGGATATAGTATTTTTATGCTTGCCCGACGATGCGGCGAGGGAGGCGGTTTCGATGATCGAAAATCCCGACACGGTCGTCATAGACGCATCGACTGCGCACAGGACGAACGATGATTGGGCATACGGCTTTGCCGAGCTTGACAGCAGCTTTGAGGAAAAGATAAAGACGGGAAAGCGCATTGCCGTCCCCGGCTGTCATGCCAGCGGCTTCATAGCACTCGTCTACCCTCTTGTGCGTGCGGGAATAATTCCGAAGGACGCGCTCCTCACCGCGCATTCGCTGACGGGATACAGCGGCGGCGGAAAAAAGATGATCGCGGAGTACGAGGCCCCCGAGGTGTCGCCCCTGCTCGGTGCACCGAGGCAGTACGGAATATCGCAGGCGCACAAGCACCTGCCCGAGATGGTCAAGATAACGGGAATCGACACGCCCCCCGTCTTCTGCCCCATTGTAGCTCCGTTTTATTCGGGCATGGAGGTTACCGTTCCTCTTTTTAAAAAGCAGATATGCGGTACCTCGGAGGATATCAAAAATGTTTATAAAAGCCTGTACACCGGACCTGTTGTGAGCTATCGCGACGGCGCTGACGAGGGAGGATTCCTGTCCGCCGCTTGTCTCAGCGGACGTGACACGATGTCCGTCGGGGTGTACGGAAACGATGACAGAATTTTGCTTGTGGCAAGGTATGACAATCTCGGCAAGGGCGCATCGGGTGCCGCTGTGGAGTGTCTTAATATAAAGCTTGGGTGCGAGAAGACTCTCGGACTTGAAATCTGACATTTGTGAGGAAATGAAAATGAAAACAGTAAGCGGCGGTGTTTGTGCCGCAATCGGATTTACCGCAAACGGAATACACTGCGGTGTGAGAAAGAACAAGACGAAGCGCGACATTGCGCTCATATACTCCGAGAAAAGAGCTGCCGCCGCCGCGGTCTACACGACGAACAAGGTGAAGGGCGCTCCGCTCACAGTGACGAAGAAGAATATCTCCGACGGCTACGCGCGCGCCGTGGTTTGCAACAGCGGAAACGCGAATACGTGCAATGCCAACGGCATAGAGATCGCGGAGGCGATGTGCGATCTGGTCGGAAGGGAGCTCTCGATCCCCGCATCCGACGTTGTTGTTGCATCGACGGGCGTCATCGGACAGCCGCTCGACATCGAGCCCATTGCGGGCGGAATGAAGGAGCTCGCCGCCGGACTCTCCGCCGACGGAAGCCAAAGAGCCGCGGAGGGCATAATGACCACCGACACAAGGCTGAAGGAGATCGCGGTGACCTTTGAGATCGACGGAAAGACATGCACCGTCGGCGGAATCGCAAAGGGCTCGGGAATGATCCATCCGAATATGGCGACCATGCTCGTCTTTATAACGACTGACTGCGCGATCTCGCCCGAGATGCTCGGTCTGGCACTTTCCTCCGATATTAAAAATACGTTCAACATGGTCAGCGTGGACGGCGACACATCGACGAACGACATGGTCACAGTCCTCGCCAACGGAATGGCAGGAAATACGGAAATACGCGACACGGGTGCCGCATTCTCCGAGTTTGTAAAGGCTCTTAACACGGTGACGGTCTATCTTTGCAAGTGCATAGCCGGCGACGGCGAGGGCGCGACGAAGATGCTCGAATGCTCCGTCAGCGGTGCACTCGACGAGAAGAACGCGAAGATTATAGCAAAGAGCGTGATCTGCTCCTCGCTCGTGAAGGCGGCGATGTTCGGCGCGGATGCCAACTGGGGCAGAGTGCTTTGCGCAATTGGATACAGCGGAGCGGAGGTCGATGTAAACAAGGTTGACGTTTCGTTCGTGTCGTGCAAGGGCGAGATCCCCGTCTGCAAAAACGGCGCGGGAATAGAGTTCTCCGAGGAAAAGGCAAAGGAGATCCTTCTCGAGCGGGAGATCACGATCAAGGTCGCACTCGGCGACGGAGATGCGAAAAGCACGGCTTGGGGCTGCGATCTCACTTACGATTACGTGAAGATAAACGGCGATTACAGAACTTGATGCTGAGGTAATAAAGATGTCATTTAAGATCAATAATGCACAGAGGGCAGAGGTCCTTACGGAGGCGATCCCGAATATTCAGAAGTATTACGGGAGCACGGTCGTTATAAAATACGGCGGAAACGCGATGATAAACGACGATCTGAAGCACCAGGTCATGTCGGACATAGTTCTTCTGAGGCTTGTCGGAGTCAAGGTCGTGCTCGTGCACGGCGGCGGCCCTGAGATCACCGAAATGCTCAAGAGGGTCGGCAAGGAGAGCATATTCATAGACGGCTTGCGCGTGACGGACAGGGAGTCGGCGGAGATCGTTCAGATGGTCCTTGCGGGCAAGATAAACAAGAATCTCGTAAACCTTTTGCAGCAGAACGGCGGAAATGCGATAGGTCTTTCGGGCATTGACGGTCACATGATCACGGCCGAGATGAAGGACGAGCGACTCGGATTTGTCGGAAAGATCACGAATGTGGACGTCACGGCGATAACCGATCTGCTCGAAAAGGGATACATACCCGTCGTTTCCACTATCGGATGCGATGCGGACGGCAATGTTTACAATATAAATGCGGACACCGCGGCGGCGTATATAGCGGCGCAGATGCACGCCTCGCGCCTTTTGATGATGACGGATATAGCGGGGATACTCCTCGACAAGGACGATCCGACGTCTCTTCTTCCTTATGTGGATCTCAAGGAGACGGAGGAGCTGTTTAAGAGCGGCGTGATCTCCGGCGGCATGATCCCGAAGGTGGAGTGCTGTGTCAACGCCATTAATCACGGTGTCAGAAAGGTCATAATTTTGGACGGCAGAGTTCCGCACTCGCTCCTTGTGGAGCTGTTCACGGACGAGGGCGCCGGAACGATGGTGGTAAAGGATAAAAACGATGATTGCGAATTCTAAAGAGAGAGATAAAAAATATGTCGCGAGCACTTATTCGCGCTTTGATATAGAGATCGTCTCGGGCAAGGGCTCGCTGGTCTATGACTCGGAGGGCAAGGAATATATCGACCTTTCCACCGGAATCGCCGTGAACACCTTCGGTGCCGCGGACGGCGAATGGATAAAGGCGGTGACGGAGCAGCTCGGCACCGTTCAGCACACGTCGAACCTCTTTTATTCCGCACCCTGCACGCGCCTTGCGGAGCTCCTCTGCGAGCGGACGGGCGCGAAGAAGGTCTTCTTCTCCAATTCGGGTGCCGAGGCGAACGAATGCGCCATAAAGACGGCGAGAAAATGGGGCAAGGACAACAAGGGCGAGGACTTTTACAATATCATCACGCTGAAAAACAGCTTTCACGGCAGGACGGTGACGACGCTTAAGGCGACGGGGCAGGACGTCTTTCATAAGGATTTCGGCCCGTTCCCCGACGGATTTTTATATGCGACGGCAAATGATATCTCGGATGTCGAGCGACTTGTCGCAGAGAATAAGTGCTGTGCTGTAATGATGGAGGCGGTGCAGGGCGAGGGCGGAGTTTTACCGCTCGATGCGGAGTTCGTAAGGTCGGTATGCGATCTTGCGCGGCGCGAGAGTCTCCTCGTCATTTTCGACGAGGTCCAGACCGGAAACGGCAGGAGCGGCGCACTTTACGCATATATGAACTACGGTGTGACCCCCGATATAGTAACGACGGCAAAGGGACTCGGCGGCGGACTTCCGCTCGGAGCGACGATGCTGTTCGAGGCGGTCGAGAACACGCTTACACCCGGCTCGCACGGCTCGACCTTCGGAGGCAATCCCGTTGCCTGCGCCGGAGCGGTGAATATAATACAGCGCATAGATGACGCTCTGCTCGAGGACGTGCGGGAAAAGAGCAAGTACATTTTCGACACCCTCACGGGCGCGAAGGGCATAAGGAGCGTCAGCGGTATGGGACTTATGATAGGAATAGAAACCGAGGCGGACTCCTCGCTCGTGATCGCGGAGTGCATGAGACGCGGCATTCTTCCCATAAAGGCAAAGTCGAAGATAAGGCTTCTTCCGGCCTTGAATATCCCGAAGGAGCTGCTTGTGCGTGCGATCGACATAATAAAAGATGTGGCAGGAGATATGGCAAATGGCTGATATAGATCTTAAGGGCAGAGATTTTCTGAAGCTTCTCGATCTCACGACCGAGGAGATAGAATATCTCATCGAGCTTTCGGCAGACCTGAAGGCAAAAAAGAAGGCGGGCATACCGCACAGATATCACGAGGGAAAGAACATAGCGCTTATATTCGAAAAGACGAGCACGCGCACGCGCTGTGCCTTTGAGGTCGCGGCGCATGACCTCGGAATGGGCGTGACATATCTCGATCCCACCGGCTCGCAGATCGGAAAGAAGGAAACGATCGCGGACACCGCGCGCGTTCTTGCCGGAATGTACGACTGCATCGAATACCGCGGATTCGAGCAGGCTCGGGTGGAGGAGCTGGCAAGATATTCGAAGGTCCCGGTCTGGAACGGACTTACGAATGAGTTCCATCCCACGCAGATCCTCGCCGATATGCTCACGGTGAAGGAGAAGCTCGGCAGGCTCCGCGGAGTTAATTTCGTTTACATGGGTGACGCGCGCTACAATATGGGCAACTCGCTCATGGTCGGATGCGCAAAGCTTGGGCTTAATTTCACCGCCTGCGCACCCGAGAAGTATTTCCCCGACGCCGCGCTTATCGCAGAGTGCGAGAGCATAGCTAAAAAGACCGGCGCAACCTTGAAATTTGAGACCGACCCCATGAAGGCAACGAAAAATGCCGATGTCATCTACACCGATGTTTGGGTCTCGATGGGAGAGCCGACGGAGGTATGGCGCGAGAGGATCGCGGATCTTTCACCCTACGCCGTTACGAAGACTATAATGGATAACGCTGCGCAGGGTGCGATATTCATGCACTGCCTCCCCGCGTTCCACGACCTCGGCACGACGATAGGCAAGGAGATCGGAGAGAGCTTCGGGCTTGAGAGCATGGAGGTCACCGACGAGGTGTTCGAGAGCGAGAGATCCGTCGTATTTGATGAGGCGGAGAACCGTATGCATACCATAAAGGCTGTCATGGCGGCGACGCTTTGATGCGTTTTCTCGACACGGGTATGCGGTAAAAGCAATAAAAACAAAGGGGCTGTCTCAAAGAGACGGTCCCTTTCTTGCACCGGAGAGGATCTTCATCAGGCTGTCGGTCGAGAATGCCTGCTCGGTTAATATCATTTCGAGTATCAGATCAAGATTGTCCTCGTTGTATTCCGCCTCCCTTGACAGGGCCCGCGCGGCGTATATCCACGTCTCCGTATCGGCGCCGTTTCCGACGAGGGCGTAGACGGCAAGAGTGAGCACGACGGCGAGCTTGATCTTCGCGCAGATGTCAAGGTCCGCATCGGCGGTTATAAAGTATCTGTAAATGAAGTAATGCAAAAGCCCCTCGAGCCTTTCCCGTGCGTCGGCATCCGGTGCGGCGTATCCTGCGGATGCGACAGAGCTCGCCGCGGCAAGCAATCGGTCTTTAAATCCAATATCGAGAAAG
The DNA here is from genome assembly GCA_964593825.1 of uncultured Ruminococcus sp. Classification (GTDB taxonomy): domain Bacteria; phylum Bacillota; class Clostridia; order Oscillospirales; family CAG-272; genus UBA1740. Next base: position 1,188 of record CAZQII010000049.1, on the reverse strand, counting down.
TCCATCTCGCAAAGGCTGCGTATCATCTCCGCATAAGCGTCGCTCGCGTCTTCCTCTGCACCCGTGTCGAGAAAATCAGCGCCGTTTAACGGAATGAACGGATGCATCACACCATATTCTCCGCGCTCTGCGGAATCGGACAGGGCATGCGCGTAAAGGATGAGCGACCGCGCCTTATCGAGGATGGGGAGCGGCGAGAAATCGATCAGCTCGAGCATACGGTCGCGAGAGAAGAGCATAAAGTGCATCACCGTGTCGCATTTTTCGTTAATTTTCGCCCCGTCGGTGTGCGAGATAACAAGGCGTCTGCTCTTATCGGTCAGAATAAGCCGCGCCGCCTCCTCGCACGAAAGGCCGACGCCCCATTCGCAGCAGTGCGGCAGAGGACTGTAAAATCGAGGATGCTCGCGGCATATCTCGGGTATGTGAGCGTCGCTGAGCTCCTTTATTATCTCGCACAGTCCGTCGCCGTCAAGCATTGGACATCTGCCGTCCTCGAGCAGTCTGACCGTGCAGTAGTCGCCGTCAGTTTTAAGATGCTTTTTAACTTTTTCACAAAGGCTGCCGACGCCGTTCAAGTAATAATCGCGCGTTGCCGTGTCGACGCCGATCTCCCAGCCGATGCAGCAGCTGTCGGAGCATGCGCCCGCCTTACATTTGAATTTTAATGCATATTCCGGGCATTTGAAGATCATGATGTATCACCTCTTGCACTTATTATACCGCATAAGCGGGGCGTTGTCAACGCTTTCTTTGCCCGTCGGGGGGCTGATGCTTAAAATTCTAATAAATTAGAAAACAAGGATCGCACTTAGGCTTTATTCACAAAAAGGTCACATTGTTTTTGTGCACGGTGTACAAAGAAGCAAGAAAAAAATAGTGAACTGTGACTATTGAAAAGCGGTGGCGTTTTTTGTTATAATAATACCGTGAATAATTTATTTAAAAAAGGAGAACAAACCAATGGCAGGTCTTTCTTTAAGACACATTTACAAGAAATATCCCGGCGGCGTTACCGCCGTTTCGGATTTCAACCTTGAAATAAGAGACAAGGAGTTCCTTATTTTCGTCGGTCCCTCCGGATGCGGTAAGTCCACGACTCTTCGTATGATCGCGGGACTCGAGGAAATCTCCGAGGGTGAGCTTTACATAGGAGACAGATACGTTAACGATGTTGCCCCCAAGGAC
>CAZQII010000048.1:0-13032 GCA_964593825.1 uncultured Ruminococcus sp. | reverse complement strand
ACTCGGATCCGAGGTCGGCTTGCACGGTGGGACGGAGCATGTCCCGATGCTCCGCGCTGCTTTCCCGCGAATGCAAGAAGCTTTCGAGTATCCGCGCCTTCGTTTCCAGCCATGCGGCTCTGCCGATGCTCGTATGCACTATCCCCGCGGTGTATCCGCGTATGCCGATTATCGGCAGGGCTGAGAGCTTGAGTACGCCGTTTATAACGTCCGCGGCGGTCATGCCGTCCTTTATGCTCAGCACGACCGAGACGGTGACGCACATGCAAACGGTGGAGGGGAGGAGCTTCAGAAACGAGCGAAGGAGCTTGCCGCGCTCGGGGTCGCATAGCTCGGAGCGCGATGAGCGCCTGCCGAAATTCAAAAGAATGCGCGGGGTCAAGGTTCCGGCACGCATACGTCCGACGCGCCTGAACACTCGGCGCGCCCGCCTGTCGGCTGTGTGCTCGGGGGAGGAGAGATCCTCGGACGAGAAGCCGTAGGACATGAGGCGCATGCGCCGTCTTGCCTCCAGCTCCGCCCGTGAGTACGCCTCGCAAAATGTGCGTAGCTCGGGCATCATTTCACCTGAAATTTTAACACGGGCGGCATCATAGCGCTGTAATGTGCGCTTATATTCATCGCTCTCCTCGCCCTTTTTCTCGCCGACATCGAGCATGGAGAAGTATATCATATATGCCGACATTATCATAACGGCGAGCATGCTGAGATATGTCTCTCGCTTAACTCCGCAGACGGCTATGTCCGTGAAGGTCACAAGGCAGGCAACGCCGAGCGTTAAAGCGGCGATCACCTTGCTCAGGTTTGCGATGGCATATCCTATGCCGCTTTTAATGAATGCGTCACTGCCGGTGAGCAGATCGTCAAAGCTCTTATTCATTTTCCGACATCTCTCCGTTCTTCTTTTCCGATTTTGATCTTGCAAAGAAGAATGCGCCGATCAAATTGGAGACAAATCCGACGAAGGCAATGACGGTCACCTCGTCCGCTATGCGCGCAAGCATGAAAAAGGAGACGAAGACGCAGAGCCAAAGTGTATACGACGCAGGGGATGCCAGATGCGATCGCAGCATCTTATACAAGGGTCGACCAGCGAGCAGTAGCAGAAGGAGCGCCATGCCGCATATACTGCTGCCGTCATTTGCTGTGCGCCACATCGGGAAATAGGAAAGTATCGCTATGACGGGCGGAACGGTCGAAAATGTCAGCCCCAATATGTAAAGGAGCGTACCCTCACTCGGCGATTGCTTCTTCATTCTCACTCGCCTCCTCGCCGGAGATAAGGCGGCGCATCTTCTCGACCCTGTGTCCGACGGCATCCTTTTGATATTCGGGGATTGATGAGAACATGAAGACGTCGTACAGCAGGGAGACCTGCTCGCCTATTATCGCCTTAAACTTTTCCTGCTCGGCGGCACCCGTGTCGAGCTTTTCAAGCTCTGAGAGGCTTTTTTCGAGCAGGGCGGTGATCGAAGAGAAGGAGTTTTCTATCTTCTCTATCCTTTGCTGGATCCTGTCGCCGAGAGCGCTTTGCGCCTCTTTGAGTGAGGCGGATGTGCTTTTGACCTCGGAGATGGCGGAGCCGATCGAGCCCATGCCGTTTTTCAGCGTCGGAACGAAGCCGTTCCTGTACGAAAGCGCTATGACGAGCGAGCCGAAAAACGCGAGAGCCGACATGAGCTCGGATGAATGGGAGCGAACGGCAGTAAACAGCTCGCCGAAAAAGCTTTCCCGAGCCTCGGGAGTGCTTGTGCTTTCCGCCCCGACCGTCATCGCGGCGGCACAGAGCAGGGTGCAGATCATCAGGGCGAGGAGCAGGAGTCTGGATCTTGTTTTCATTGTTTTTAATTCCTTTCTTTTTCACTTTCTTAAAATATCGTCGGGTGCGATACCCTGTCGGACAGGATGCGCACGGCCTCCTCAAGGCGCGATATCCTCCCGCGGGCTTCCGCCAGTCCTTCGGTAAGGGCACGCACCTCCGCATTGGGGAGCGGGGGGAGGATGACGGTGCCGTTTTTCTTTTCGAATCCGTCGGCACGCATGCGCTTCCCGTCCGAGACGATATACGGCGTATACACTCCGTCGGGGAGGCGAGAGAGGCAGATCTTGCATTTTCCGTCCGTGATCTCGGCGGAATACGTATCGGCCGTCAGGGTGCCGTTTGTTTTGAGGCCGAGGTCGATCTCGAGCTCATCGGTGCTCCTTCCGCTCAGCCCTAAGGCGGTGAAGCGTCCGTTGTTGAAGAAATATTTAAGCTTGCTCATTTTTTATTTTTCTCCGTTTATTTTTTCTTCAAGCCGCGCGAGCCGCTCCGAAATGTCGCGGATAGCAGAGGAGAGCGATGCTCCGTCGGAGCCTACGGTTAGATAAGATGCGAGCGCGCCGCTCTCCACATCGCCGAAAAGGTCGGAGAGCGTGTGTCCGTCCGCCAGCCCCGTTTGCACGGAATCGGCAATTCCGTCACCGTCCGCGCATATGTCTTCGATGAGGGAATTGAATTTTTGAATGATAAAAAGAGGGAGCCTGTCGAACGCCGCCTTCATCTCTTGGGCGGAGTAGCCGTATCCGCCGTATTTTACGGAGGCGTTCGGCCGCGTCGGCAGTGAGGCGACCTTCAGATCTCGGATCTCACTGTCGGTTATTTTTGTTGTTTTCATGCCTTGATCTTCCTTTGATTTATTTTCTTGTCATTTTTCCCTTGATCCTAAAGCGGTAGCTTATTTCTCCTATGCAGAGCGGGGAGCGAAATTCGTCGGAGGAAATGCATATCTGTTGTTCCATCCAATTTTTCGGCGCATCCGTTACGGGCGCGTAGAATTCGTCGGCACAATCGAAGGAGAACGCGGAGAAATCCGTCTCAAGGAAGCTCGGACGGGCGGAGGAGAGCCCATCTGCGGAGCTTATGTATTCTCCGTCGGAGATGAGCTCGCATTTTATGCTTTTTCCTCCGACGGCTGCCGCCCTTACACAGAGGGAGCCGCCAACCGTGCTCTTCCTGAAATACGGAATGCCGCAATCGTCCGCAGCACTCTTCAGTGCATAATGCGGCGTTCTGCCGCAGAAATCGTAATGATCGGAGTGAATCCTGTTTCCCATCTGTTGTCTGTATTCCTCGGGGTCAAAGTCCGCGAGGGACGTAAGGGCGTTTGGAGCGATGCCGCGCCTGTCATTGTTGAAGACGCAGATGTCGCCGCTCTCCGTTCCGAAGAAGAGGAGACTGCCGACGGAGCAAATGCCGCTTGCTGGGGAGAAGGTGCCGCCGCGGGTCTCACCCGTCATATAGACGGCATACTTTTTGTCTGAGGCGGCGTCCCTTTCGTAAAAGAAATTACCGTATTCTGCGTCGTAGGTCATATATATGTCGCCTGTGGCCTCGGCATCCGTGTCGGCGTGCACGCTGTATCCCTGCGGAGCAAAGCTCATGTACTTATAGACCGAGCGCTGTCCGCTGTATGTGCCGATCCCGCTCAGATAATACCAGTCGCATGTGCCGTCCGAGGCGGCGCGCTCCGCATCGGCAAGATATATTTCCGGGCCGATCTGGATCGCGACATATCCCAGCCACGGGACGATGTGCGCCGCGTCAAGCGAGCTGTTTTTTAAGAGCTGTGCATTGACGGCTCTCGATTTACAGCTCGCATACCTGTTTTTGTAATTTCCGTATTTCAGGCTGCACACACCCGTTTCGTTTAAAAAGAAGACCTCGTCCATAAAGGAGAGTGAGGCACCCCTTGCGCCTATTCCTGTATGTACGGAGGTGACGGGGTACGTGCGCTGTAAAAACGCGTCTTGATCCTTACCCTCGTGATAGAATATACCGCCTCCGCCGTCGTCGCTGCTTTTTAAGACGGTGAGCGCGTCGGATGATTTTGAGATTGAGACGGTCCCGTATGCCGAGGAGCCGTCGTCAAAGTAGGAGAGGGAGCCGAAGTACAGCGCGTCCGCGACGCCGCATTCGAGACTGTAAAACACGGTGTTGGGATATTTCGGATTTCCTCCGAGAAATATTCTGCCGTCAAAGACGGCGGAGCAGGTGCACCCCTCGATAATATTCGTGTCGGTGCCCGAGCGTGTCGCAAAATCCGTGCCGCATTCGTAGGTGTTACAGCCGCCGAGCGGCATCTGCCCGTATATGACCGCCTCGCGCCCCTCGGGGATATCGGTGCTCTCCGTGCTGAAAAAAATCAGCCCATCTGAGGTGAGCGACTCGGCGTCGAAAGGTATGCTCTCGCCCGCAAGGGTGAGATCCGTCACGCTCTCGAGCACCGTGCTCACCGGAACGGCGTAATGATCCCTCGGGTGCTCTGCGGAATATACGGCGTCATATGCGCCGAGGGCGGAAATGTTCTCGACCGCCTCGGAAGTTATTTCGTCCGCCTCGAATTTTACCGACTCAAGCGACGATGCGCCGGAGAAGGGAAAGGTCCCGAGCCTCGTCAGCTTCTTTCCTATGAAGACGTCGGTGAGGGCGGTGCAGTCGAGAAAGGCGCCGTTGTCTATTAATTCAACGGTTGACGGGCAGTAAACGGCGGTAAGGGCGGTGCATTTGTTGAAGGCGAGCTTTCCGATTCTTGTCAGCCCGTCGGCTATATAGACGGCGCTTATGTTCGTGTTTTTTGCAAAGGCACCGTCGGCGATCTCCGTGATACGGTAGTATTTATTGCCGAACGCGGCGTATTTCGGGATATATACCGCGCCGTGCAGAACGGATTCCGCACCTATGAGTGAGCAGGTGCCGTTTTCGGACAGCTCGTATTTCAGACCCTTGCTCTCGCGGAAATGTCTGTCGCGCTCGGTCAGTGTATAGATCTCCTTGACGCGGCGGGTCAGAAGATTCCTTTGCTCGTACGGCTGCCCGTTTTTGAAGGCGGTCGGAACATACACCGTGCCGTTGCCGTCGCCGACCTCGGTGACCTCACCGTGACCGTTTATCCTCAGTATTTTTTCGCCGTCGGAGATGAAGACCGTGCCGCTCTTGAAGAACGCGTGGCTCTTGCCGTCCTTTATGTTTGCGATCGCGGCAAGCTCGCCGAGGGAATCGCGCTCCGCTATATTGAACCTGAACAGTTTGTCACCCGCATGGACTATCAGGTATTCGTCGGACTCTGCGCATTTTTGCGCGTAGATCGCGTTGATGCGGGCTCCAAGGGCACATATACTTCTGAAGCCCGGAATGCTTTCGACCGCGTCGGGATGATCCCCGCAGTAATCTCTGTACATGTTTTCCGTATAGGCGCAGGTCCCCGTGCGGGTGTCGGACGCTTGAGAGCGCATGCCGCCGAGGCTTTTATATACGGTGAAATATTCGCCGCCGGCGTTGTGTAGCTTTTTTGACATTTATGCCCACCCCGTCGTATCGTAATAGCTTCCGCTCTCGGAGGGAAAGCCCTCTCTTGCTATGCGACCGATGCCTCTTTTGTATTCCTTAAGAAAGAAATCCGCGGCGTCGCTCTCCGACTCGCCGAGCATGTAAGCGGCGGTGAGCAGGGTCAAGGGCGATTCCGCCTCCGGGATCACGGGGATTTCGAGATCGGGAATGTCGAGGGAGAGGGTCGGCGCGCGCTTTTTGTATTTGAAGCGTATCTCACCGCAAAAATCCTTTGGACAGGTCAAGAGGCCGTTTTCTATTTTAACGCGCTCAAGCGGTGCTCCGTTTTCGTCGGTCGGAAACGAGACGGCGCGCGAAAAATCGCCGATGAGCGACGCGATCGCAAGGCTCCGCCTTTCTCCGAGGACGGGGATGTCCTCTTTGCCTCGGCTCTCGCACTCGGAGAACAGAGTAAGATCGCGGACGGTGTAGGCAAGCTCACCGGAAAAATCTATTTTGCCCGCACCGTATATGAAGCCGCAGACCGTAATGCCCGAGCCGTCATATGCTTCGCTTACCGTGCTTCTTCCGTCGTAAATAACGATCCTCGCCGAGCCGAAAATCTTAAAGCTGTAAGCCGCACCGCAAAGCGGAACGGTTTCGGTATGCCCCGGGGCGTGTCGAATTTTCGGGATATGCCGCAGGACCTTGGGACAGCTCAAATAAACGGAGGCGCTGCCGACGGTGTTCATCTCGGAGAAGAGCGTGCCGAGCGCCGTTTGAGCGGCGGAGATAAACAGGCCGCTGTCGAAATAATCATATTCCTCTGTCAGCGCCTTTACCGCCGTTAAAAGTTCCTTTACAGTCATTTTGTATGCCTTTCTTCACTTTGCTCGGACTGCGCCGCACGGCGCAGTCCTTTTTGTTTAATTGTCCGTGTGGGTGCACCCCGTGTCGAGCTATTAAAATTCGCTGGCACCCGTGGCGGAGTCTGTATTGGCGGCGACGAGGATGATGTGCTTATATGTACCGAAGCCGACGCCAAAGCGGCATCTGCCGTTCCATATATAATTTCCCGTGTGGTGATCCACCCAGTTCGTGACAGTCAGAGGCACACGGTTGAAGAACATATTACCTGCGAGATTCTTGTTCGCCTCGCTCGACATGATCATGAAGCGGTCGTCTATCGGCTGCCAGTTCGGGAGGACGATGATGTTCCACTTTCCGAAGTGGAGGTTGATGTCGTTGTAGCCCGTTCCCGGCTCACCGAAGGAGCCGCACACCTTTTTTGCGACCGTTTCGAGCGTCGAGCGGTTGCCGGGGAGGATTATGGTATCCGCGCTGTATCCGAGGGGATCTCCGTTTTCGTCCTTCATGCTTCTGAGCTTCATGCCGCATTCGCTGAGTATTTCTTCAAAGGCGGATGCCGTGGGGATACCGTCGGAGGAAAAGAGCTGACCGTAAAAATAATTGGACTGCGAGCCCGACTTTTGGGTGCCCGTGTTTGCGGATGTGCCCCATTTGTGCTTGGAGCTGAAGAGCGGAAGGCCGTCGCCGGTCGTGAGATCTATTGTCGTTCCCGCAATATCGACGCTTGCATTCGTCGCGCTGTAGAGCGCCGCCTCGCAGATCTTATTTCTTGTTTTGTGGTATGCACGCGCAAAGTTTTCCGCTCTGCGCTTTGCGTCGTTCGCAATACCGTAGTTCGCGTCCTCCATCATCTCCGCACTTATAACGAATTCCTTCATGAACTGTATGTGCTCGATAAATTTCTTGTAGGACTCGGCGATGCCGTCCTGCTCTGCGGCGGCACCCTCGTCCGCCGCTTTGAAGACGTCGAAGTCGTTTTGTCCTATTATCGTCTCGCCGAATTTGTTGCTCTTTTCGACGTTGAAGAGCCAATCGCAGATGCCGCCCTTTCCGGTGAGCAGATCGCTCTCGTGTTCGATTATCATTTTGATGGGGGTTTCGAGCTTGCCGACCGCGCCGGGGGCGAGATTGGAGCTTTTAGAATAAATAATCATATTTTTTTCCTTTCGTATTATCTTTGTTTTGTAACCTTGCGATAGAGATCTCTGATATCCTCGTCAGCCATGCCGCCGAAGATCTCGCGCGCCTCAGCGAGCTCCGCCTGAGTCATCGCCGAATAGGGAGCATGCATGCTCCTCGGCGCGGAGCCGAAAAGATGTGCGCGGTTGTCGCCCGCGGGGGCTTGCTTTTTTGCGGTCGCGAGGAAGGCCTCCCTCGGCGTCAGACCGAGGGCGCGAAGCTCCGAGTACCTTCTTCCGTCGACGAGCTCATCGGCCGACCGTCCGGCAATCGACGGCATCCCGGACGAAAGGGCAGCGAGCTCGCCCTCTATATCCGCCATGGGGTCGGTCATTGCCGCGGATGTCTCGGCCTCGGCCTGTGCGATATCGCCTTCGATGTCGGCTTCAATTTGCACCTCGGGTGCGTCGGTTATGCTTTCTTCCATTGCCGTTTACCTTCCTTTCGGTGCACGCAGATCGCCCGTGGAGACGGTTTTTTTAACGCGGGGGCCGTCGTTAGATACCGACGGAGCCTTTATCATGCTCATCCCGTTCGTTCTGTATACGCTTGACGGATCGATCCCGCTCTTGCTTTTCTTTTTCATTATCTTCGATTTCTCCTTTTGAATTATGATTTCGTTTTTCGACTATATCCTTGAAATATTCGACGTTTTCCCGCGCGTAGGGGTAATGGGCTCTCTCCTGACTCTGCCAATAGCGCAAGAGGGTGACGGGGTCGGTCTGCTCTCCGAGTGTGCCCAAGCGGAGATTGGAGAGATTGCGTTCCCAAAGCGACTCTCTTTGATATTCCGTGCCGTCGTTCAGATCGACTGTAAATAAATATGCGTCGTCGTAGAAGAATTCACCGGAGCGCGGGTCGTACTCGAGAAAGTCGTGTCGGTTGAATTCCTCGGAATGTATCCTGCCGTATGCGTCCTTGTACGACATCTCGCGCGGCTCATCCGCAAAGGCGAGGTAGTGCTCGAATATCAGTCGGTCGATATTTGCATATGCGGTGTGCTTCATCTTTTTCTTTGATTTCAGCCTGCTTGTTGCCTGAGATATTCTGAGCTGCTTGGCAACGCCGGATTCGTTGAGGTGGGTGTCGATGCCCTGAAAGGCATCGGAGATGCCGAGGGTACGCTTGGCATGGTCGTAGAGCCTGTCCGCCTCGGTTATGTCCTGCGATATGTCGGGGGTCGTGTCGATCTTTCCGTACTGACCGAGGCTTTCGCCGGGCTTCATTTTTATCACCTGACCGAAGACCGAGTTGCCGAGGGCGACGCTCGCATCCTCGGGCATAACGGGGGTAACGCCGGCGCGCAAGAGCTTTTGCAATATGCGCGACTCGACCTTGTTTATCGCCTGCTGCTCGGGGCGTATGAATTCACAGTCCGACCGGCCGAGGAAGGATTCGTCGGTGCTCGTGTTTTTTCTTATCACGATCGGAAATTTTTTCGGAGTGTAATAGGGGACGCATATTTCCTCTGCCGCGCCGTGCCTCTTTGCCAGATCGCCCCTTAAGGTCTCGAGCTCCTGATTTCGGATCTCGATCTTCGGTCGCGCGCAGCGGCAGTGCTCCTCGGAAAGACCGCAGGAGGTGCACACGCGTATTTTCCTTTTATAATATGAGCTTATGTCCGACAGCTCGGTGCTGCCTGAGAAGACATACTGACCGATCTCACCGTCGGAGTCCTTATAAAAGCAGATAATGACCGAGACCGCATCCCCCTCGTCAAGGCCGCTGTCGAAGGAGTACTCGCACTCAAGCAGCCCCGCCTCGCTGTCGCTTATTCCGTACTTGCGCATGACCTCACTTCTTGTCGCCGTGAATTTTAAGAAGCAGTATTCCATATCGGCAATGTCGCTTATCCCCGGCTGTGGGATGAAGTCCTTCGGCGAGATGCACCGTATCTCGACACCGCCGCGCTCCGTGCCGAATTTTATACCGTTGTTCCATTCGACGAGCCACACACTGCCGCCGTAGATATATGTGTATCTCTCGTCGAGGTCGTTCATTTGCTCGAAGGGCAGGTGAGAGCGCACGGCCGTGCACAGCCTTTCTGCGGTATGGGCGTTTTTCGCATGCCGCTCACTGTATGTGTACGGATCTATTTTGCTTGTCGGTATTTCGGAGAGGACCTGGCTCTCTATTATCTCGTATGTTATGTTTCTTACGGTAAGCGCGTCGCACGTGCTTCCGTCTATCTCGAGCGAGCCCTTGTACTGCCGCATGTACTTATCAAGCTCGGCGCGCTGCTCCTCCGACGCCGTCTTCGCATTCTCGTAAAGCTGTGCGAAGAATGTGACCTTTGCGCTTTTATCTGTAATGTTGTTTTTCAAATCGGTTCTCCATATTTGCGTTTTAAGTAAATTTTTTGCTCCCCGTCGGCGCTGTTGTAATCCTCCCACATGTCCGCCGTCCAAACGGATCGGGCGGCATGCGTCTTTTCCTTCGGGCGGGCGTAAAATATGGCGAATCCGCGCAGAGCATCGGGCGCATGAGTTATGTCGTGCGGCTCCGTTGCGCAGTCGGTCGGACGGATCTTATCGCGCTCGAGGGCGGGGAGGCATTTGATGATCTCCGTACAGGAGGAAAAGATCTTTAGTCGCGGACCCGCACCCGTGTCGAGTAAAAGCTCCTTTAAGGCGAGCCATCCCGCCTCTCTGTCATTTGACGTGCGTGTAAAATTTACTCCGTGCTCGGAGAAGAGGGTTGCCTTGCTCTTTCCGCTTTCCTGCGTGCGGCTCCAGAGGTCAGGAGGTGCGAGCGTTGCGTAGATATCCTCGGTGCTCGGTGTGCGCTCGAGCACGGCGCGTGCGGCGGAGCTTATTGCGAGGTCGGATTCGCAATATTCTCTGTAGAGGTAAAACGATCCGTCGGGACTTGCCGCGATCCAAAGGCAGGCGAGACGGTCGAGACCGTAGTCGACTGTTCTGTATTTGCGCCAATCGGGCGGGATCTCAAACGGCTCGACAACATGCTTTTCTCTGTTGAATTCCGTAAAATACTGTCCTTCGAATATATCCCAATCTCCGTAAAGGAGCGCGCGCTTTTCCCTCTCGGGGAGGGCGAGCAGACGGTTTTTATATTCGGGATCGTGCTCGGTCAGAAATGCGTTGTCGTCGAGCAGGGACGGAATGAAGATGCGCGTCAGCGACCCGCCGCAGGAGAACTCCGTATTGGGCGGAGCGGGATCGACAAATCGCTCCTTGACCCAGGCGTGCCCCACGCCGCCGGGGTTGGTGGATGATTTTATCTGCTTCGGAAACCCGTTTGCACCTCTTACTCTCGAGATGAGATAGATGTATTGCGATCTCGTGAAATGCGTGAGCTCGTCGAAGCGGATGATGTCGTATTCCGCCGACTGATACTGAAAAACATCGTTCTCCGTCGCACAGTAGCCGAAGTCTATTATCGAGCCGTTGCTGAACCGACCGGTGTGAGACGACGAATTAAAGGTGTATATCTCCCTCGGGTAAACGGCAAGGCTCGTCCTTATCAGCGATTTGTCGAGCTCCGCGAAGGTGCGCCTGAGGATCAATTGCTTGGAGCCGGGGTAGAGCAGTGCCGTCAGGAGCGCGTCCACCACCTGCCCGTACGATTTTCCGCCGCCCGCCGCCCCGCCGAACAGAACCTCGGATTGAGAAGCGTCGATGAAGCTTTTTTGCTTTTGCGTCACCGAAAGCCGCAGCTTCATTTTGTCAGAACCTCGAGTGTTACGGCAAGGGGACCGTCATCTTCCTTTGTATCGGAATCCATACCGTATTCCGTTTGAAGCAGAAATTTCGAAAAAGAGGGATCGTGTCGCTTTGTTAACGCACAGTCAATAAGATAATCTCTTCGGATTTCGTTGCATTCGCGCCATGCCCTGTCAAAAATTTTATGCTTACGGAACGATTCCAGCAGACTTAAGGTGGCTCCTATGCTTCTTGCGAATTTATCGAAGCTCGGGGCACCCGTGTCGCTGTAGCTTGAAAAGTATGTATACATTTTTTTCGGAAGAGTTGCCGAGTAGCTTATGCTTTTTCCTTTAGTAACCATTTTACCTCCGCTTGCCGCGGGTGCCGCAATGCGTTCCGGACCGCATGCCAAGCTCCCATCGGCAATTCTATTATATCCGAGTTTTGCGGCGGTGTAAGTATGCATGCATGTCAAATAATTGCCGAAAACATCAAGCAAAATTATGCATACTATACAAAACAAATGATTATGCACGTGTATAAATGCCGTTTTATGGCGTTCGTTTTTTAGGCGGGTATATCTGCCGATGGCATGTAACGGGAAAGATGCCGCTCAAAGAGGAGGTGCAAGAAAAAACAAAAAAGCAAGAATACGGGAATGAAACGGGGGTGAGCACCTCTGTGCCCTCGGATCCCGTTTTGCGATCCTTGCATTCTTGCTTTTTCGGTTATTCGATTTTACATTACGAGCTCATAAAGCTCGAGCAGCTCTGCTTCTATATCGTTCTTTCTTTTGTCTATTTCCGCGGCGCGGATGTAGTCGCTCGCGGCGGAGCCGAAGAGCTCCTCATCGAGGGCAACGCTCTCCGCCTCCAGCGCCTCGATTCTGATCTTTGCGCGCTCGATCTTTCTGTCAAGCGAGCGCTTCTCCGCGTTTTCGCGCTTTTTTTGCTCGTAGCTTTGCTTTGATGCAGAGCTGTCGCTTTGAACGGGTGGTGCGACGGCCGCCATATCGTTTTTTCGTATTTCACGCAGCTGCATGTATGTCGCGAAGGCGTCGTCGTATTCCTCGAGGCGGTAGTCGAGCATTCCGTTTTCTCTGACGGGATCGAGCTCGATTATCCTGGTGGCGAGCTTGTTGATAAAATATCTGTCGTGGGAGACTGCTATCACCGTTCCGTCAAAGGCGAGCAGCGCGTTTTCAAGCGCCTCGCACGAGCTTATGTCGAGGTGGTTGGTCGGCTCGTCCATTATAAGCAGGTTGACCTTTTTCAGTATCAGCTTCGCGAGCGTGAGCCTTGCGCGCTCTCCTCCGGAGAGAGTGGAGATGCTTTTTTCGCAATCGTCGGCGCCGAAGAGAAAGAGCGCGAGGGTCGAACGCAGCTCGAGATCGGTCTTCTCCGGGTATTCGCTCCTCATCTCGCCGAAGACGGTCTGATTTTCACTGAGGCCGCGGTTCTCCTGATCGTAATATCCGATCTTTATATTGTATCCCAGAGTGATCTTTCCCGCATCGGGGACGAGCAGGGAATTGATGAGCTTCATCAGCGTTGATTTACCGCAGCCGTTTTTGCCGAGAAATAGTACTCTTTCGTACCGCTTAATTAAAAATGAAAGATTGCTTATCAGCGGGCGTCCGCTGTATGAAAATGTGACGCCCTTTGCTTCGACGACGTCGCCCGCGCTCTCCTCCTCGGAGGAAAAGCGCATTTTTATCCCCTTCGGATCCTTTGGGGCGAGCTCGATCTTTTCCATTCTTTCAAGCTGCTTTTCCTTTGAGCGGATGGTGACGAAGTTGTGCTCGCGGTTGCATCTGCGCTGGAATTCTATGTTCGCTTTTATTTTTTCTATGACCTTTTGCTGCTCCTTATATCGCTTTTCGAGCGATGCCGCCTCGTCCTCGCGCTGCTTTTTGCATGCCGAGTAGCTGCCGCTAAAGAGCCGCGCCCTGCCGCCCTGAAGGTGCAGGGTCTTATTTGTCGTTCTGTCCAGAAAATATCTGTCATGTGA
>CAZQII010000047.1:0-13044 GCA_964593825.1 uncultured Ruminococcus sp. | reverse complement strand
CATCCATAAAAGCAGAAAACTTCCACAGAATTACATCATCGTATTCCTTTTCCGCACGGGAACGCCACTCGGCATTTGTCTTGGCGAGTGTATCGATTCTTTTTTGAGCGGCAGTCTCGGATACCTCAAAGTGCTTCATAAGGAATCGTTTGTCTATTTTAACGCCTCTGCTTGCAAGCTCACGAAGAAGCTGCTCGGGCATAAGAAGCTGTGCAGCGAAAAAGTTTGTCTCTATCTCGTAACGATGGTAGGTGTCAGGATCTGTGACGCCCAAATCATGACCGTTCTGATCATGCCCGAGTTCGTGCAGTATCGAATACTTAACATGGGGTAATGGTTTGGTCTCATCGTAAAATATGATTCGTCTGCCACCCATCTCAATAATAATAGCTGATTCACTTCCAAAGGCCTCAATATCAACCCCATAACTTTTTGCTTTTGCAAAGGTTCGACAAGGGATTGCCGACTTTTCCTTTACTAAAGCTTTGGGAGAGAAAGGAAAGGTGGAAATGACATTGGAAGAAACCAATATTTCATTGGCTTTGGTGTATGCAGACGAGAAATTCGGTTTCTTAATGGTTGTCACTAAATTACTCCTCGTCATCATCAAAGATATCGTCAAATACCGCACGCAACATACCTTCGGCTTTTTTCAACCTTTCGGGATCTAATTTGCCGAGATTGCGTTGCAAATATTTTAATTCTTTGTTTTCTGATGGAACATCGTAATCCTCTGTTCTGCCTAAAAGAAAATCCGTAGTCGTTGATAAGGTTTCCGCCATACGGGCAAGTATTTCTCCGCTTGGTGTGCGCAAACCTTTTACATAGTAAGAAATTGCAGACTCCGTAATATTCGCTTTTTGCGCCACCTCTTTTTGAGTTAAGCCTCTTAACGACATCAATTTTGCGAGTCTTTCACTAAATATCGACATAGCCCAATCCTCCTTTTCATCACGCTACTATTGTATCATATAATTATAACATTGTCAATAGTTTTTTCTAAAAATAGTAAAAATATTCTATTATAGCACAAATTTCGATTGCTTTGCGCTTATCAACTAAACAATATTATAATTTTATATAATAATTCTGCAAATACAGGACTCTTCTGCGAAAATGCCATAGTGCTTAAGTTCTCCGCTCGGTATTATTGCTTTTACTCGGCGTCTCAAAGAAGCGATTTAACTTGCTTACCGAAGAATATTTTCAAAAGGTCTTGACTTTTTCCGCTTTTTATGGTATACTGTCCTCGAAAAATAAAATAGTTGCCACCGGGTAGCAAATGCAAAAAGCATTCGTTCACACATCGTTAGGTCTTGGAAGATGTGTCAGCGAATGCTTTTTTTAACGGAGGAATCATGAAAAAAATCAACAGTTATTTTTCAAAATACGAATTATGCCTTTGGATTATATCCGCAGCCGCGTGCGTTTTATCGTTCTGCATTTTCGACAGAGAGAATTACCTGATACTCATCGCGTCGCTCGTCGGCGTTACCTCTCTGATACTTAATGCGAAGGGCAACCCCGCGGGTCAGGCGCTTATGATCGTATTCAGCCTGCTCTACGGGATCATATCCTACGGCTTTTCATATTACGGAGAGATGCTCACATATCTGTGCATGACCATGCCCATGGCGATATTTGCGCTGATCAGCTGGATGAGAAATCCCTACTGCGGCAAGAGATCGGAGGTCAAGGTCAACACTCTTAAAAAGGCGGAGACGGCAGTCATATTCCCGCTAACGGCGGGTGTGACGTTTATCTTCTATTTCATTTTAAGATATTTCAATACGGCAAATATATTTCCAAGCACGCTGTCCGTCGCAACGAGCTTCCTCGCCGTTTATCTGACATTCAGGCGCAGTCCCCTGTATGCGCTCGCCTATGCCGCAAACGACGCCGTGCTTATACTCCTTTGGATCCTGGCGAGCCTCGAAAACACCTGCTACATTTCGGTAACGGTCTGCTTTGCCGTTTTCCTTGTAAACGACATGTACGGCTTCTTCAATTGGAGAAGGATCAAAAGGGTGCAGTCGCCGAGCGGAAGCTAATGCGGCCTTCTGATTTTGTTGAGCCGCCCGTTTATCGCGAGCAGATCCTCCTTGGGGATCGGATGCGAGAGCGAGGAGATCGTGTTCATGAATCTCAAGACGGAGAAGCCGCCTAACATTCGCATCATATCCTCGTTTATCCTCATACCCATGTCAAGCTTTTTAAAATATTTTGAATAGATCTCGGCGAGCAGAGCCTTTCCCTTTTCGCTCCTCGATATCTCACCTATTTCATCGTTCAGGGAGAAAAAGCCCTCCGGCGCCGTAATATCAAACCAATTCAGCACCGCCCCCTTCTCCTTGAAGATATAGCTCTCATCCGAGGCATCGCATCTGTGCAAAACGGCCCTGTCCCTGCAAAGACCGGCGCGCGCCTCGAGCACCGTCGTTTTCTCCAAAGGAACATCGAACTTAAAGAAGCCGTGCTCCGCCTCCCGCACGCCGAGCGATATGCCGTTTGCAATAAGCTCAACCTCGTCGAGGTTCGAATAGACCGTGACGCGTGTTGAATTTTCGGCTCTGTTTTTATATCTTTTGCCTGCGATATGCACGAACGGCTCGTCCGACAGATTCGCCTTGTATGCGTAAAACGAGTCCTTCTTATACCGTCTGTCAAATGTCACAAGCCCCTTATGGTTCTGCCCGGCCTCTCCGCCCTCGGAGCGAGCGTCCGCACCGAAATCAAACATATTCCACACAAAGGTGGCAAAGATGTATCTCCGCGCAAACAGCTGCTTTATCAGCTCCTCGTGATAGTAGGCCTGATACTCCTCGGTGTAATCCCCCTGCCGCGGCTCGGAGCTGTGCCAATCGAGCGCCTCGCAGCCGTATTCCGTCACGGCGATCGGTATATTCGGATGCTCGGCATGAAATTTGTCGAACCACGGGCCGTTCATTTCCACCCTTCCGCCATACCAGCCGAAGTAATGATTATATCCCACAACGTCGGGAATTTCTATATAAGGATGTCCGATATCGCACATGCTCACACATGCTATGCCCGTCGGGCGCGTCGGATCGAGAGTGTGTGCGAGTGTGTTCAGCCTTTCATGCGTCTTTATAATACCGTCATCCTCTCCGCCCGCCATCGTTATCTCGTTGGAGAGCCCCCAGAAGCATATCGACGGATGATTGTAATTCTGAAGAATGAGCTCCTTCAGCTGTGAGGCGGCATTATCCGCAGCGGCGTCGGTATGCTTGGATATATAAGGTATCTCTGCCCAAACAACGAGCCCGTGCTCATCACACAGATCGTAAAATAAGCTGTCATGCTGATAATGGGCGAGACGCACGGCATTCGCGCCGAGCTCGAGAATAAGGGCGATGTCCTCCTTGTGGTGCTCGGGGAGGAGCGCGTTTCCGACGCCCGCTCTGTCCTGGTGGCGCGAAACTCCGTGCAAAGGATAGGGCCGCCCGTTCAAGATAAAGCCACGCTCCGCATCGACGGTAAACGAGCGTATGCCGAAGCGCGACTCCACCGTGTCGATGATCTCCCCCGCCGACAGGAGCTGTGCAGATACGGTGTACAAATACGCGCCCTTTTTTCCGTTCCAAAGATGCGCATCCGTTATCCTAAAGCTATGCCTCCTATCCGATAAGGCGGCCCGCCGCTCACATACCGTCGTCCCCTCGGCGTCACTTATGCGGTATATGAGACTCATTTCACCTGCCTCCGCATCCGCGCTGATGAAGGTCTCGATGTCGACCTCCGCTTCATTTTCCGACATTACCCTCGGTGTGACCTTAATTGCCGACGCTCCGTAGCAGTCGAGTTCAAAATGCGAGCGCGCGACCGATATCACCGAAACATCACGATATATGCCGCCGTAAAAAGTAAAATCCGCCATTGCGGGATAGATCTCGTCGCTGTGCGAATTGTCGACAGAAACGGCGATGATATTCTCCTTTCCGATATATTTGCCGATCCGCGCTCGGAATGTCGAATATCCGCCCCTGTGCTCTGCGACCCGCACCCCGTTGAAAAACACCTCCGCAACCGAGTTGACGCCCTTGAATTCAAGATAGTATTCCTCCGCGCGCGGTAGCTCGTCCGCCTTAAGGCGGCGCATATACAGGCATCTCCCTCGGAAATAATCGTTGCCCCCGTCTGTGCCGTCCTCGGCATTCCATGTGTGCGGAATGTTGATCGGCTCTGCATCGCTCGGTATTTCGGAGGGTACGCTGTCCGTGTTTCTTATAAAAAACCACCCGCCGTTTATACACGTTATTTCTCTCACATCATCTGTCCCCCATCGATTTTATTTAATATCACACTTATTTTTGCCGACAAAAGAAAAATAATACAAAAAAGCGGATCTTTATTCAAGATCCGCTTTCGCTGTTGTAAATTATTTTGCGTACTTGCTTGCCGCCCACTCGCAGATTGCCTCGAACATAAGCATGTGCGAGAGATATATCTGATCGTTGTCGAGAACGTAGCTGTTTTCCTTTATAAGTCCCTGGTTGGACTCGAAGGTGATGCAGGGGGCACCGCAGGAATGATGCATCGCGGAAATAAGATTGAACGATGCGGGACGCTCGGCGTCCTCGGGTGCCCTCGTCTCATATCTGTCGCCGATATCAGCTTCCTCAAAGCCGCGCAGTCCGGTTCCGTCGTACTTCGTGCGTATAAGCTTTGCCATCTCGGTCATCGCGCGCTTTGCGTTTGCGGATGCATAATCGAGCGTGGTGAAGCAAGGAATGGAATTATCTCCGCCGTGGCAAAGGACAGCAACATCGGGCGCATATTCCGCGCATATATCGATCACGTTCTGCGTTTCGTTCGCGCTGTGACCGAAGAAGTTATCGTGCATCATGTTAACGCCGTCATCGTTGAAATATCCGCCGAGATATGCGACATGATCCTTAATGGGGTGGATCTGCTTGCACTGCGGCCAACCGCAAAGCTCGCCGTTCTTCCAGATTCCCTGATTGTAATATCTGAGATCGTAGAATGTGTGACCGACAAAGTTGTCGAACGGGATGTGGCTTCTGCCGTCCGGGTTGCACATCGGGGTGAGGATGAGATGCACGCGCTCTGCCGCATTCTTCAGAGCATCATTGGGCTTGCCCGCGAGGTCGACGCCGGTCTCAAGAAGGCTGATAAGGTTCATGATGGCAACGGTGCCCTCAAACTCGCCGCCGTGGATACAGCCTGCAAGATATACCGTGGGGACATAGTCCGCGCCTCTTTTATCTGCATAGCAATTGAAATCGAGACCGCCGAGTGCGCTCGAGAAATTGGCCGTTCTCGGAGGGAGATTGCTCTTTCCGTACTCAACCATATATATGGGTCTGCCGCCGGCGGAAGGAAGAAGCTCCTTCACCGTTCCCTTTTTAACCTTTTTAAGATCCGCATTTACAGCATCGACACTGCTGTGCCAATAAATCGGAAGTGGTGCTTCTGACATTTTCATATCTCCTTTTATTCTTATTGTTTTTGATATATGTACCCTCGTACACTACTATTCTATCATACTTAACTTATTTTTTCAATACAAAAATCAAAAAAGGCGATCGAAATTTATAAAAATATCTCGACTCCTTCGCTCTTACGGAAAAGGCTCGGGCTTTTAAAATTAAAATGATCCCTTCGTTACGCCGCCTCCGAAATATCCGAGAGCGTGCATAACAAAGAGATCACTTTGCTAATTATTTATTCTCATCCGCAGATGCCTTTTCGGACTCTGCTGCGATGGGGGTAAGCTTTACGATTGCCATTTCAGCACCGTCGCCGCGGCGGGGACCCATCTTAAAGATCTGAGTGTATCCGCCGTTTACATCTGCATATGCAGGTGCAATAACGGTGAAGAGTTTCTTTGCTACATCTTCCTTCGTGATATAAGCAAGGGCCGCACGGTAAGCTGCGAGATCTCCCTTCTTACCGATTGTTATCATTTCGTCGACCTTCGCGGAAACCTCCTGCGCTCTGGTGTACGTTGTTTCAATCTTGCCGTTTTCAAGAAGAAGGGTTACCATGCCTCTGAGCATAGCCTTACGCTGAGCTGTGGTTCTACCAAGCTTTCTCATTTGTATGTGTTCCTCCTAAAATTATTCTTCGTCACGCTTGAGGGCGAGTCCGAGAGAGTTCAGCTTCTGGATTACCTCCTCAAGGGACTTGTGACCGAGATTACGAACCTTTATCATATCTTCCTCGGTGCGGTTAATAAGATCTTCGACCGTGTCAATGCCTGCACGCTTCAGGCAATTGAAGCTGCGGACAGAGAGATCAAGCTCCTCAATGGTCATCTCCAGGACTTTTTCCTTCTTTACCTCAGGTCTGTCGACAAGGATTTCCTTATTCTTTGCCTCATCGGACATATCGATAAAGAGCTTGAGGTGCTCGTTGAGAACCTTGGCTGCGAGAGAAACCGCCTCCTTGGCATCTATGGTTCCGTTCGTAAGAACCTTCATTGTAAGCTTATCGAAATCGGTGACACTTCCCACACGGGCATTTTCGACATTATATTCAACCTTATAAATAGGGGTAAATATAGAGTCAACGAAAATAAGACCGATGGGTGCGCCGACATTCGCCTCCGCATTTGCAAGGTAATTCTGCTTATTTACATCAGAGGGCACGTAACCGCGTCCCTGATCAAAGGTGATTTCCATGTAAAAGCGTGCATTCTCGCTTACTGTACAAATATGGTGCTGCGGATTCAGGATCGTCAAATCTGCATCAGGAGTTATATCTCCGGCAGTAACGTTGCAGGGACCCGTAACATCTATAACAACAGTCTTGGGTTCATCACATTCGAGCTTTACAATAATGCCTTTAACATTAAGCACTATCTCGGGAACATCCTCCTTGACACCGCTGCATGCAGAGATTTCATGGAGCACGCCGTCTATCTTAACACTCGTTGCCGCATAACCCGGGAGAGTGGAAAGGAGAACTCTGCGAAGAGAGTTTCCGAGGGTGATTCCGTAGCCTCTTACAAGCGGCTCTGCAACGAAGACCGCTTCGCTTCCGTCCTCGGAGATATCAGTTGCCGTAATGTTGAACTTCTCCATTGCGTTCATCATAATATAAATTCCTCCTGTAAATAGTTTTTTTATGCTTCTCCCTTAAGGGAGATAAACTTGTAACTGACACCTTGCGAAGAATATGAAAGCCGCAGCTCTCGATATTCTTTCGCGCAGTATCGGAGGGATTACTTGGAATAAAGTTCGACGATGAGCTGCTCTTCAAACTCGAAGTCGATGTCCTCTCTTGTGGGAAGAGCAACAACACGGGTGAGTGCGTTTGCCGCATCGTTTTCAAGCCACTTGGGAGTAGCGGTCGTTGCCATGGACTCTACAAGAGCCTTGATCTTCTCGCTCTCTTTGCTTGTTTCCTTTACGGCGATAACGTCACCGGCATTAACGAGAATGGAAGGAATATTTACCTTCTTTCCGTTAAGAGTGAAGTGTGCGTGAAGAACAAGCTGACGTGCTTCCTTTCTCGAAGCTGCCATACCCATTCTGTATACTACATTATCAAGGCGTCTTTCAAGAAGGCTGAGAAGGTTTGCACCGGTGATGCCCTCCATCTTTTCCGCCATTTCATAATAATGCTTGAACTGTCCCTCAAGAACGCCATAGTAACGTCTTGCCTTCTGCTTTTCGCGAAGCTGCTTTCCGTATTCTCCGACCTTCTTGCGCGCTGCTCCATGCTGACCGGGAGCTGTGCTTCTGTGGTCAAAAGCGCACTTGCCGTTTGTGCAACGCTCACCCTTGAGATAGAGCTTGCAGCCTTCACGGCGGCACATCTTACAGTTAGGACCTGTATATCTTGCCATTTTTCATTTACCTCCCCTTAGATTAAACGCGTCTGCGCTTAGGAGGACGACAACCGTTGTGAGGAATCGGTGTAACGTCCTTGATCATTGTTATTTCAAGACCTGCGGTTGCGAGTGCGCGGATCGCGGACTCACGGCCTGCTCCGGGACCTCTTACAAGGACCTCAACGGTCTTCATGCCCTGGTCAACAGCGGCCTTTGCTGCGTGCTCAGCAGCAGTCTGAGCGGCATAGGGAGTGGATTTCTTAGAGCCCTTGAAGCCCATCTCACCTGCTGTGCCCCATGCGATCGCATTGCCCTGCATGTCTGTTATGGTTACTATTGTGTTATTGAAAGTAGAACGGATGTGCGCTACGCCTTTTTCAACGTTCTTGCGCTCACGACGCTTTTTTACAACCTTTTTTGCAACTGCCATGTCGTTCTTCCTCCTTACTTTTTCTTATTGGCGATGGTCTTTGCGGGACCTTTTCTTGTTCTTGCGTTTGTCTTGGTACGCTGACCTCTTACGGGCAAGCCCTTTCTGTGTCTGATACCGCGGTAGCAATTGATTTCTACCATGTTCTTAATGTTGAGTGCAACCTCACGGCGGAGATCACCCTCTACATGATAGTTTGCTTCGATTTCATCACGGAGAGCTGCGATTTCATTCTCGGTGAGATCCTTAGCGCGAGTGTCGGGATTGATACCTGTCTTTGCAAGTATATCCTGAGAACTCTTAAGACCTATACCGTAAATGTATGTGAGCGCGATTTCTACACGCTTGTTGTTGGGAATATCAACACCAGCTATACGAGCCATTTCGATATATACTCCTTTTTAAATTTAATGTCGTCAGAATTGTGGAAGCGGCCCCCTGCGTTATCAGCCCTGACGCTGCTTGTGCTTGGGGTTCTCGCAGATGACCATTATCTTACCGTGTCTCTTAATGATCTTGCACTTTTCACAAATTCTTTTGACGGAAGGCTTAACTTTCATTATTTAATACCTTTCCTTTCAAGAAATTATTTCTTTCTCCACGTAATACGTCCCTTTGAGATATCGTAAGGCGAGACCTCAACGGTGACCGTATCTCCGGCGAGAATTCTGATAAAATTCATACGAAGCTTTCCGGAGATGGTCGCAGTTACAATGTGACCGTTCGGAAGCTTTACCTTGAAGACCGTGTTCGGCAACACTTCGACTACCGTGCAGTCCTCAAATTCAATCAAATCGTTCTTTGCCAAGAACAAATCCTCCCTTTTTTGACCGGTAATAGTTGTTTTTTTATCCTATTTCGGTAAGCAGAATTGGGTCCGCATCGGTTATGGCAACACTGTTTTCATAGTGGGCGGAAAGCTTTCCGTCCTGTGTGACCACAGTCCAACCGTCACCCCGTACTTTAACATTCGCTGTACCTGCATTTACCATGGGTTCAATGGCAATTGTCATGCCCGAATATAGCCTTGCACCTCTGCCCGGATTTCCGTAATTCGGAACCTCGGGCTCCTCATGTAAGCTTGCGCCTACACCGTGACCCACGTAATCCTTTACAACGGAAAAGCCATTTGAAATGACGAAACTTTCCACTGCGTGTCCGATATCCCCGACGCGACAGCCCGCTTTCGCAAACTTTATCGCCTCATAGAAGCTTGCCTCAGTGACAGAGATGAGCCTCAGAGCCTCTTCGCTTACCTTGCCGACAGGAAATGTTCTTGCACTGTCGCCATTATAGCCGCGGTAGCGAGCTCCGACATCGACCTTCACAATATCACCGTCACGAATTATCACCTTCGACGACGGAATTCCGTGTATGACCTGTTCGTTAATGGATATACATGCGCTTCCGGGGAAGCCGCCATATCCGAGGAAAGAAGGGACCGCTCCGCATTTTTCGATAAAAGCGCGGATCTTAGTGTCGACCTCCTTTGTGGAAATGCCGGGACGTATCGCTTCTTTGGCAACAAGAAGTGCCTCGGCGGTAATACGCCCCGCCTTTCTCATAAGCATAAGCTGCTCGGAATTCTTTATAATTATCATGATATTCCAAGCGCCTCTAAAGTACGTTTTGAAGTTTCCTCCAGCTCCTCGCACCCGTATACCAAGGCAAGGTTACCCACCTTACCGTAATATGCTTTAAGGGGCTCGGTCGTGGAGTGATAAACATCAAGGCGGTATCTTACAACATCGGGTGCATCGTCGGAGCGCATAGTGAGCTCCTTATTGCACTTGTCGCACGTTTTACCGTCCTTGGAGGGATTGTATACCGTGTGATATGTTGCTCCGCAATCCTGACAAACGCGTCTGCCCGACATGCGCTCTACGATCTTCTCGTCCGAGACCTCGATAGAAACGACCTTGTCGATCTTTACGCCCATTTTGTCAAGCGCCTCCGCCTGGGGGACCGTGCGTGGAAATCCGTCAAGGATAAATCCGTTCTTGCAGTCCGATTCTTCAAGACGCTCTTTGATAATGCCGATAACGACATCATCGGGAACGAGCTGTCCTGCTTCAATAAATTTTTTGGCTTTAAGCCCCATTTCCGTACCGGCTTTCAGAGCCTCGCGGATAATTGCTCCGGTAGAGATGGCGGGAATGCCGAGTCTGGCCGAAACAAGCTCCGCTTGAGTTCCTTTTCCGGCACCGGGAGCGCCAAGAAAAATTATTTTCATATAAAATACCTCTGATGCGTAATAGCCGAAGCTTAATTAAGGAAGCCCTTGTAGTTACGCATGGTGAGCTGTGCCTCAAGCTCTCTGAACGTTTCGATGGCAACGCCGACCATGATGAGCAGCGTCGTTCCGCCGAAGGTAAATACGCTCGAAAGATTTGCGACGATCGACTCGATGTAGCTTGCGTTGGTCGAGGATGTGGGATCCGCGAACTGCGCGCTCTGTATCCATGTGAGCAGATGATCTATCGCATGAGGACCGAGAATAACGGGGAGAACCGCTATGATACCGAGGAAGAGCGCTCCGACAAGAGTTACCTTGTTAAGTATCTTCTTGATATACAATGCAGTGGGTCTGCCCTGTCTGATACCGGGGATTGCGCCGCCCTGCTTCTGAAGGTTGTTTGCCACTTCCATGGGATCAAAGGTGATCTGAGTATAGAAGTAGGCGAAAGCGATTATCAGAATGAACAGCAACGTGGGGTATATAAATCCGTCCGAAGCGAGAACATTATTGACCTTATACCAAAATGTGTTTTCCTCGGGCTGACAAAGTGTGATGATCGTAGGTACGAGAGACACGATCGAGCTCGCAAAAATTATCGGCATGACACCGGTCATATTGAGCTTGATCGGAAGATGAGAGCTCTGACCGCCGTACATCTTACGTCCGACAACCTTCTTCGCGTACTGAACGGGGATCCTTCTCTCGGAGCCCGTGACAAGTACAACAAATACGATAAGTGCGATCATGAATGCAAGGAATACTACGCCGAAGATGGTCGCAACGAGGGGATAGAGCCAAGGTCTGACCAGTGTCTCGTTGTAATCGCTGTAGCTGTAAGTATCGATGACAAACTGAGCGAGCTTATACAGAAAGGGCGGAACGGACGAAACGATATTTGCGAAAAGTATGAGCGAGATACCGTTTCCGATTCCCTTCTCATTGATCCTCTCACCGAGCCACATGATAAGTGCGGCACCGGCGCAATAGCAAGCGACGATCACTATTGCATAGAGCCAGCCTCTCGTGCTGTGGATAGCGGCGATCGAAAGAGCGCCGTTTGCTCTGAGCAGATAGTAATATCCTATTGCGGTCACAACCGCAAGGGCCATACTTACTATTCTTGTGATGAAATTCATCTTCTTCTTATCGTTCTTTGCAATTTCGCCGAGCTTCGGGAAAACGATCGCAAGAAGCTGAATTATAATTGAAGCGTTGATATACGGAGATACGCCCAGCGCAAAGAGCGTTGCCGCACCGAGGGCTCCGCCCGAGAGCGTGTCCATGTACGAAAGGATCGTATCGCCGAAGGTGTTCGAGAAGGTGTTTGCATCTACAAAAGGAACGGGGATAACTGTGCCTATGCGATAAAGCAGAAGTATTAAGAGAGTGAAGATGATCTTTCCTCTAATCTCTTTTGTTCTCCAAGCGTTCTTAAGTGTTTGAAACATTTATACCACCTCGGTCTTTCCACCTACTGCTTCAATCTTCTCTTTAGCAGTTTGGGAGAAGACCGCGGCTTTTACAGTGAGTTTCTTTGTGAGTTCACCCTCACCAAGCACCTTAACGCCATCAAGCTCGGCGTTGATCACACCGATTGCAAGAAGTGCTGCGGTATCAACAACATCACCGTCGTTAAACCTGTTCAAAGACTGTACATTTATAACAGAATACTGCTTCGCGAAGCGAGCGTTCTTAAAACCTCTCTTGGGAAGCTTTCTGTAAAGCGGGAGCTGACCTCCCTCAAATCCGGGTCTTACGCCGCCGCCGGAGCGGGCGTTCTGTCCCTTATGACCTTTACCGGCCGTTTTTCCGTTGCCGGAACCTGCGCCTCTGCCCTTACGGAAGTTGTCTCTTACGGAGCCTTCCTGGGGAGAAAGTTCATGGAGCTTCATTTTGCATCCTCCTTTCAATTCCGATTAAACGGTTTCTACCTTGACCAGGTGAGAAATAACTTTTATTTTTCCCTGCAAAACAGCATCGTTATTCTGCACTGTAAAATCGCCCGGTCTCTGAAGTCCGAGGGTGTGTGCGGTAGCGATCTGATTCTTTTTGCAAGCGATGAGGCTCTTTATGAGAGTAACTTTAACCTGTTCCATTTCCGTTACCTCCTTATGCCTTTACGTTTTCCGCATCGATTCCGCGAAGAGCAGCAACCTCTTCTACGGTTCTGAGCGCCTTAAGACCCTCGAACGTAGCCTTAACCACGTTGGTCGGGTTGTTGGAACGAAGGCACTTTGCGCGGATGTTTTTAATTCCGGCGAGAGCGAGGATGGTACGTACCGTACCGCCTGCTATAATACCGGTACCGGGACCTGCGGGCTTAAGAAGAACCTTTCCTGCGCCGTATTCACCGATTACTTCGTGAGGAATCGTGGAGCCGTGAAGAGAAACCTTGATAAGATTCTTCTTCGCATCCTCTATTCCCTTGCGGATTGCATCCGGAACCTCGGCAGCCTTGCCAAGGCCGAATCCTACATGTCCATTTCCGTCGCCTACTACCATGATAGCTGCAAAACGGGCGATACGTCCGCCCTTTACGGTCTTGGATACACGGTT
>CAZQII010000046.1:0-13278 GCA_964593825.1 uncultured Ruminococcus sp. | reverse complement strand
CGCCGGACTCGGTCATTTCGTTGTAAAGGTCGTTGCCCTCACGGGTGCGCTCGCCGACGCCGGTGAATACCGAGATGCCGCCGTGCTGCTTCGCAACATTGTTGATGAGCTCCATTATGAGCACCGTTTTACCGACGCCCGCGCCGCCGAACAGACCGATCTTGCCGCCCTTGGCATAAGGTGCGATGAGATCGACGACCTTTATTCCCGTTTCGAGTATTTCAGTCGCACCGTCCTGCTCGGAGTAGGAGGGCGGCGCTCTGTGGATGCACCATCTCTCGGCATTCTTCGGTGCGGGCTTGTTGTCTATCGGATCGCCGAGAAGATTGAAGATCCTTCCGAGCGTTTCGTCGCCGACGGGGACGGTTATGCCCGTGCCCGTGTAAATTGCTTCAACGCCTCTTGCCAGTCCGTCGGTCGAGGACATCGCAATGCACCGCACGGTATCGTCGCCGAGCTGAGACGCGACCTCGCACACTATTTTTTTGCCGTCGTTCAATATCTCTACGGCGCCGAGCAGATCCGGGAGCCGACCGCCTTCGAATCTTATATCAACAACGGGGCCGATTATCTGAACGACCTTGCCGATATTCTTTTCCATTTACCATACATCCTTTCCGTGCCTTATCAAAGAGCCTCCGCACCCGAAACTATTTCCGTTATCTCTTGGGTTATAACGGCTTGGCGAGCTCTGTTGTATTTCAGCATAAGAGTGTCTATCATTTCCTCGGCGTTCTTGTTTGCCGAATTCATCGATGTTCTGCGCGCGCCGGATTCCGACGCCACCGCCTCGCACACGGCGCACCAAAGCGCGCCCGCTATATAATTCGGCATCACCCTGTCGAGGAATTCCTCAGGATCCTCCGCAAGGATGGGATCGCCGTGCGATGCCGTTTTGCCGCTGTCGGTCGGGAGAGGGAATACTTGCTCCGAGACCGGTACCTGAGAGATCATGGATTTGAATTCCGTATAAACAAGGATCACGCGTCCGAATTCGCCGCTTTTAATGAGCTGTGCGATCCTTTCGCCTGCGGAAATGCAGGCACCGACGCCGATGTCCGAAACGGAGAGAATGCCGAGATCGGTCATTTCCGCGCCGCGGTGCGTGTAGTGGTCGATGGCCTTTTTGCCTATCGGAGCGATCGAAAAGCTGCCGCAAGCTTCCGACAGGGCGGTAACCGTGCGGTACACATTTGCATTATATCCGCCCGCAAGTCCGCGATCGCCCGCAATTGCGACGATCAGAGCCCTTCCGCCGTCCCGACCGACCCATGGCGAGCCGTCAAGACAGCTGTCACACAGCACCTCCCGCACGGCCTCTGCCAAAAGCTCCTTAAACGGCCGCGCGCTCTCCAAGCGCTCCTTTGCGCGGCGCAGCTTCGATGTTGCCACGAGCTCCATGGCCTTGGTTATCTGCATCGTGCCGCGCACGCTCTTCATGCGCGCCTTTATGTCATTCATTGATGCGCCTGACATACAGCTCTCCTTTTCCTAAAGTGTTCTTGCTCTTAAATAAATTTGCTCTTGCATTCGTTGATCGCACAGCGGAGCTCCTCTGCCGCCGCGTCTGTGAGGATGCCCGTCTCCGATATCGATGAGAGGAGCTCGTGCCTTGTCGCACTCAGATGCTCGCAGAGCTCTGCTTCAAACCGCTTTATATCCTCGACCGCAATGTCGGAGAGCAGGTCGTTTACAACGGCGTAAATGACAGCGACCTGAAGCTCGACCGGCATGGGCGAATTCCTGTCCTGCTTAAGGATCTCAACGATCCTTTGCCCCTGGGCGAGCCGCGCCTTGGTGTCGGCATCGAGATCGGAGCCGAATTGGGCGAAGCCCTGAAGCTCTCTGTACTGAGAGTACAGTATCTTGAGGGCTCCCGCGACCTTTTTCATTGCTTTTATCTGTGCGTTACCTCCGACACGTGAGACGGAGATTCCCGGGTTGACAGCGGGGCGCACGCCCGAGTGGAACAGCTCCGTTTCGAGGAAGATCTGTCCGTCGGTGATGGATATGACGTTCGTGGGAATATAAGCCGAAACGTCGCCCGCCTGAGTTTCTATTATGGGGAGGGCGGTCATCGAGCCTCCGCCGTATTCGGGTGAAAGACGCGCGGCACGCTCAAGCAGTCTCGAATGCAGGTAGAATACGTCACCGGGGTAGGCCTCTCTTCCCGGCGGACGTCTTATAAGCAGGGAGAGGGCTCTGTACGCGACGGCGTGCTTGGACAGGTCGTCGTAAACAATAAGCACGTCCTTGCCTCTGTCCATGAAATATTCGCCCATTGCGCAACCCGCATAGGGGGCGATGTATTGGAGCGGCGCGGGATCGGCGGCAGTCGCACTGACGACCGTGGTGTAATCCATTGCGCCGTTTTTATAAAGGGTGTCGACCATGTTGGTGACGGTCGACTGCTTTTGTCCTATCGCGACGTAAATGCATATTACGTCCTTGCCCTTTTGGTTTATGATGGTATCCGTGGCGATAACAGTCTTTCCCGTCTGCCTGTCGCCGACGATGAGCTCTCTTTGACCTCTTCCTATCGGGATCATCGAGTCGATCGCCTTAATACCGGTCTGAAGCGGGACGGACACCGATTTTCTCTCGATTATGCCGTATGCGCGCCGCTCGATGGGGCTGTATTCCGTTGCCGTTATCGGCCCTTTTCCGTCTATCGGGCGGCCGAGTGCATCGACGACTCTGCCGATGAGCTCCTCACCCACCGGGACGGAAACGACGCGACCTGTGCGCTTTACTATGCTACCCTCGCTTATTCCGACATCGCTCCCGAGGAGGACGGCGCTTACGAACGATTCCTCGAGGTTGAGAGCCATGCCGAATGTCCCGTTTGCAAACTCCAAAAGCTCGTTTGCACGGCAGTTGTCAAGGCCGTGGACCTTGGAGATACCGTCGCCGACGGAGATGACGTATCCGATCTCGTCCTGCTTTGTCCTTTGAGAGTAATTTTTTATCTGTTCTTTTATGATCTTGCTGATATCATCTGTTCCGGAGTGCATTTTATCACCAACTTTATCTTAAATTACTGTGTTGCGAAGTGCTTTTTCAAAGCCCTCGAGCTTTGTTTTTACCGATCCGTCCAGCTGCTTGCCGGAATAACGCAGCTTAACGCCTCCTATTATCGATCTGTCGACCGTGTTTTTTATCACGACGGTTTTCCCCGTGAGGCGCCCGAGCTTCTCCGCGGCGGCAGAGAGCTGTGCGTCCGTCATCGGAACGGCGCTGATTGCCTCGACCCGCTCTATTCCGCGTGCCTCGTCGCAGAGGAGGGCATAGTCGGCCGCGATCCTCGGGAACGAATGAACACAACGTCCCTCACAGAGTATTTTCAAAAGATTAACGGTTGCCGCATTCATGCCGGAAAAGGCCTCGTCGATCAGCCCGAGCTTTTCCGCCCTTGCAACGGCGGGGGTGTCCAATAGATTTTTGTACTCCGGATTGTCGGAAAGGAGCCCGCTTACCGTCTGTATCTCGGCGAGCACCGTATCCGTTGTGCCTTCCTCCTCCGTAAGCAGAAAGAGAGCCTCGGCATATTCCTTTTCGTTAATCATTTTCGCCACCCATGCTGTTTATGAATTCGTCGATCATGGCACTGTGCTCCTCGGCGCTGACATCGCGCCCGATGACCGCAGATGCGATGCTGACGGCCATCTCGGACACCTCGTCCTTGACGTCGTTTATTGCGCGGCGCTTTTCAAGCTCGATCTCCTCCTGAGCTCTCAAAAGAGCCTGCGATGCCTTTTGATCGGCCTCCCTCAGAATTTCTTCCTCGCGGAGCTGAGCCCGTCTTACCGCGTTTTTGAGTATTGCTTCGCTTTCTTCGTTTGCGCGGTCGATCCGTTGCTCGTACTCTTCCTTGAGCTTTGCCGCGGTGTCCTGTGCCGCCTTGGCATTTTCGTAAATATCGTCGACCTCCTTTTGGCGCGAGTCGATCATGCCCTTAAGAGGCTTGAACAGTATTTTTTTAAGCACCAAATAGAGGATCAGAAGATTTATCCACGCGAAGAGCACGGTCCAAAGATTGACGCCGACAAACGACTCAAATTTATCTTGAAATGCAAGCCAATCCATCAGGCTCTATACCTATGCCTTTCCTTTTAGTTGATCCGTTGCCGTACGACGGTCAGTTGATCTTCATGAACATGAGAAGAAGGGCAACGACGAGAGAATAGATACCGGTGGTCTCCGTTATGGCGCATCCGAGGATCATATTGGTTCTGAGCGTGCTTGCCATCTCGGGCTGGCGCGCCATTGCCTCGAGCGCCTTTCCGACCGCATTACCCTCGCCGATTGCGGGACCGATAGCTCCGATACCCATACAAAGTGCCGCACCGAGTGCTCTTGCTGCTGTTACATCCATTTTTAAAATTCCTCCTGAAATATATTTATTTTATTTAAAATCGCGTTTGAATGAAATTACGGGTTCTTTAATGCCTTTTTCGCCGTGCGTTTCTCGAGCTTTGCCTGCTTTTTTGCCGCTTTTTCCGCGCGCACTGCCGCGATCTCCTCCGGTGGGGGACATGCACCTCCGATGTAGACCATCGTCAGAAGAGAGAACACGAATGCCTGAACAAAGCCGGAAAACAGATCGAAATATATCGAGAGAACGGCGGGTATGCCCGCGGCAAAGAACGGTATCTCGCCGAGCACCCCAGGCAGCCAGCCGAAGACGAGGGACGAAAGTGCGGTGAGCGCGGCATAGATGAGCGTGGTAAGAACACCGCCGCCGGCAACATTGCCGAAATGACGGAACGCCATGGAGAGCGGGCTCGCTATCTCGGAAACGATATTCATCGGCGTCATAACGACGACCGGCTCGGTGAAGCCCTTCAGCCATGTGAAAAATCCGAAATTCTTTATGTTGCAGTACCAGACTATCCCGGTGGTGACGATCGCCCATGCCGCGGTGACCGACAGATCGGCGGTCGCGGAGCTGAAGATCTTCGTCATACCGATGAGCGTGGAAAAGATTGATGTGAGGAACAGAGTTCCGATATAGGGGGCAAAACGCGCATTGTGCTTGCCCATCGTATCCTCGACAAGAGAGTAGAGCATGCTCACGAGCTTCTCCGCAACGACCTGGAGCCTGCCAGGACGCTTTGTGAGCCTCCTTGTGACTATCTTTGCGAGAATTATCAGCAGGACCGTGACCGCAAGGATCGAGAATGTTGTTTGCGTTATCGGATTGCCGAGAATATTTCCGAATCTTTCGAACAGCGCGTTTATCCTCAGATATATTTTGGGACCGTTAATAGATAAATCCATTATTTATACCGTCTCTTTCTGAAAAATTCGCCGAGCATGACGATCGGACGGAACGCAAGCAGCGGCACCACCGTCGCAATTACGGCGAACCACCTGCCGAGGAGGGTGAAAACAAGAACAAGGGTCACGAGCATGGAAAGCACGCGGACGATGTACGATGCCGCCGCGGCATTCTTTATAACCCCCTGATTCTTTTCCGAGAATTCGACGATCTCGTCGTCGGTCATCTCACCCTCGGGGCGCATAGCCATCACCTTCTTCAGTGCACGGTCCACGCTCAGGGACAGGAAAATATAATTGGCGAGCACGACGCAGGTGCCGAGCGCCGCGCCGGTAATTACGCGCCACGTGAACACATCGTTGCCTGTGACGGCCTCGACCGTGAGGTAGACACCCGCCGTAATAAGCGAGACGATTATTTCACCCACCGCTATTATAAGTATTTCCAGCAAATTTGAATTTTTCTTCATCTTTTGCCGTCCTTTTCGTTTTTGTATCGCATTTTCTTTTTTTCTTCCTGTTCTTTTTTCTTCCGCTCGGCCTCGAGATTTTCGACCGCCGCCATCGTTCCGATTATAAACCTGATCATGGAATAAAGACCGATGATCGCCCCGAGCGTGATCAGAAGGGGGTATAAAAAGCGCGGCGCGCCGCACTTTTCGACGAGCAGCCAGCCTCCGCCGAGACCGCAGAGCATTGGGAAGGCAAGAGAAAAAAGGGACTGGATCAGCGTATTTATAATGTACAAGGAATCAACAAATTTTCCGTATTTCAAGGCCTTCCTCCAAAATACAAAAATCACATCCGTATTAATGATATCATACGGAAAAACAAAAATCAACCCTTATTTTGAAAGTTAAATAATTAACACTTTCGGGCATAGATCGGATGCCGCGATGCGAGAGCGGCATCACCTTGCACTCATGCTTTTTTTCGCTCGAGCCCGATTCCCGAGGGATCTGCTCCCAACGCCTCGCACACGGTCCTTGCAACCGTACCGAAGCCGCGCAGTGTTCCGAGATCCGACGGAGCAGATGCTTTATCGTAGCATAAGAGCGGAACGTATTCACGTGTGTGATCCGTGCTGTCGTCCGTCGGGTCGCATCCGTGATCTGCGGTGACGATCAAGAGATCGTCACGGTTGAGCGACTTCATAAGATCTCCGAGCCACAGGTCGAATTCCGAGAGCGCCGCGGCATATCCGACGGCGTCCTGCCTATGGCCGTAGAGCATATCGAAATCAACGAGATTTAAAAAGAGCAGGCCGTTGAAATCCTTCACCAGAAGCTCGCCCGTTATGCGCATTCCGTCCTTGTTGCACGCGGTCTTGTATGCCTCGGTTATTCCGCACGAGGCGAAGATGTCCTTGATCTTGCCGACTGAAATGACGTCAAGCCCGGAATTCTTGATGACGTCGAGCATCGTCGTCCTCGGCGGAGGGAGAGAAAAGTCACGGCGCCCTGCGGTCCTTACGTATGCTCCGCTCTTGCCGATGAAGGGGCGCGCAATGACACGTCCGACGGCGTGCTCGCCCGTCAGGATTTCTCTTGCCGCCCTGCAGTATTCGTATAATTCGTTCGGCGGAACGATGCTCTCGTGCGCCGCTATCTGAAAGACGCTGTCCTTTGAGGTGTAGACGATGAGCTTGCCGCTTTTCACGTGCTCGTCACCGAAATCGCGTATGACGTCCGTCCCGGAATACGGTCTGTTGCAGAGGACGCCGCGCCCCACAGCATGTGAGAACTCACGTATTACTTCGTCCGGAAATCCGTTTTCATATACGGGCATCGCGCGCTCCGAG
Source organism: uncultured Ruminococcus sp. (assembly GCA_964593825.1). Taxonomy (GTDB): domain Bacteria; phylum Bacillota; class Clostridia; order Oscillospirales; family CAG-272; genus UBA1740. The sequence continues at coordinate 6,197 of CAZQII010000046.1, read as the reverse complement.
ACTATCCCTGCGAGCTCCCAATGGCCGACGGTGGTGTCCTTACCGCGGCTGAGCTCCGCCATTCTGCCGTATGACGCCGTCGGGTGGGCGACCGATGAGACGGCCGTGACCCCCTCGATGCAGCCGAGCCCCATGGATATAAGGTTGGGTATGTTCAATTTTCCCGTCCCGGCAACTCCGGCGAGGGTGTCGGCTCCCACGTCACCGAAATCGGCGGCATCGGGTGCCGCACCGATCCCGAAGGAATCAAGGACGGTAACAATAACTCTTTTTTTCATAAAAACCGCCGTAAAATATAAGAATTTAAAGATTACAAGCCGTGTTAAGCGCAATTTCTATCATTTCCGAGAACGAGCTCTGCCTCTCCTCTGCCGAGAGCGACTCGCCCGTGAAGATGTGGTCGGACACCGTACAGATGGCGAGCGCACGTTTTTTGGCATGTGCCGCGTTGATATAGAGCGCCGCCGCCTCCATCTCGACGCCGAGGATGCCGAGCGATGCCCAGCGGCGCGCCGCGTCCGGATTTGCGTTGTAAAAAATGTCGGAGGAGAGAATGCCGCCGACCTTAAAGCTTGCGCCGAGTCGCTGTGCCTCTTCGGTCGCGAGCTTCAAGAGATTGTAGTCCGCGCACGCGGAGAACGTGCCCTCCAGGCCAAACTGAACGGCATAGTTCGATGTAGTCGATGCGCTCATGCCGAAGACGATGTCGCGCAGGTGCAGTCCGTCTGCCATGCCGCCGATTGAGCCGACTCTTATTATGTTTTCAACGCCGAAGAAGTTATACAGCTCGTATGAGTAGATGCCTATCGAGGGCATGCCCATTCCGCTTGCCATGACGGAGACATCGTGCCCCTTGTATTTGCCCGTGTATCCCTGAATGCCTCTGACGTTGTTCACAAGGCGGGCGGAGTCGAGGAAGCTTTTCGCAATGAATTCGGAGCGCAGGGGATCGCCCGGCATGAGCACGGTTTTTGCGAAATCCTCCGGTGCGGCATTTATATGTGGTGTGGGATAGCTTTTCATATGATGTTTCCTTTCATTATTTATTTTCGGCCTTGTCTTCGGACTCCGCCGATCTTATGAGATCTATCAGGCGCGAGGTTCCTATGCGGTCTGCCCCCGCTTCAAGAAATGCCACGGCTCCCTCGATCGAGCTTATGCCGCCGGCGGCCTTTATGCGCTTTCCGTTTTTCATTCTGCCCGCGATGAGTCGGATGTCCTCGAGCGTTGCGCCGCCTGTGCCGAAGCCGGTGGACGTTTTGATGAAGTCGGCGTCGGAGTCGGAGATCAGGTCGCACAGCGCGATCTTTTCCTCGCTTGTCAGAAAGCAGGTCTCGATTATCACCTTAAGCGTCCTTTCGCCGCAGACCCTCTTTATCCCGTTTATCTCCTTCGTGATCAGGTCGAATCTGCGCGCCTTTACGTGCCCGAGATTTATCACCGTGTCGATCTCGTCGGCGCCGTCCTTAAGTGCGCATTCCGCCTCAAGTATTTTTGCCTCCGTCGACGAATATCCGTTCGGAAATCCTATGACCGTGCAGATGCCGAGGCGATCTTTGACGTATTTCTTTGCTGCTTTTACGTAACACGGGGGTATACATACCGTTGCAGTGCGGTATTTTATTCCCTCGTCGCATATTCTTATTATATCCGCCTCGGTCGCGCACCTGTCAAGCAGGGTGTGGTCGCATGCGGCAAGCAGACGGGCGTATTTCGTCATAAAGCCTCTCTCTCCTTTTTCAGTCTTTCCGAATAGCATTTGTGGCACATGGCGATGTATCTCTCGTTGCCGCCGATTATCACCTGTGTTCCGTGGGTCATGAGCCTGCCACGCGAGTCGAATCGCGCATTCACGGTCGCCTTGCTTCCGCAGCTGCAGATGGTCTTTATCTCCGAGATCGAGTCGGCGATCTCAAACAGACGCGCCGAGCCGGGGAAGAGCTTGGTCTTAAAGTCCGTCCTGAGACCGAAGCACATGACCGGAACGGAAAAATCGTCGACGATCCTGCGCATTCCGTCGATCTGCGCGGGGGTGAAGAACTGACATTCGTCGCTTATTATAACGTCGCATCCGCACTTTTTCAGGCGGAACAGCTCGTATATGTCCTCATCCTGAGGGATCATGTCGCACTCCGAAAAAAGTCCTATTCTCGAGCGCAGGAGGCCGTCGCCGTCACGCGTGTCGGTCACGGGCTTGATAAGCCAGACGTGCATGCCGCGCTCCTCGTAATTGAATTTCGTCGTCAGAGCCTGAGCCGTTTTCGATGAGCCCATCGCTCCGTATTTAAAGTAAAGCTTTGCCATTGCATATTCTCTTTCCGATTTTATATTATAATTTTACCACAAAGCGCCCGTTAATGCAATAGAAGCAAAGGCAAAACCGACTGTACTTAATCTCTAAATTTTGCGCGCGCTTTTTATGCATTTCCGACAAAAAAAGCAAAAACGGATCAAAAATGCGTTTAGAAGTAGAAATTTTCATAAAAGTATGGTAAAATAAATAAGTGCGGAACACAGACATAGAAGGAGGAGGGAGCTTATGGTTCTTATAATTGCGGAGAAGCCGAGTCTTGCACGCAATATTATTGCCGGAATCGGGGACGACGACAGGCTGGTAAAGCAGAACGGATACTATATCGGAAAAAAGTATATCGTCAGCTGGGCGTTCGGGCATCTTTTCTCCCTCGCCGATGTGGAGAGCTACACGGGTAGGGAAGCGGGGCGGTGGACGCTCGAGGATCTTCCGTGCTTTCCCGAAAGGTTTAAGTTCGAGCTTAAGAAGGCGGACGGAAAAAAGAGCGTGGACGCAGGCGTTGCCAAGCAGTTCGGCATCATTTCAGAGCTCTGCAACCGTGCGGACGTCGACACTGTCGTAAACGCGGGAGACGCGGACAGAGAGGGCGAGATCATAGTCCGCCTCTGCGTCGAGAATGCAATGAAGACGGAGAAGAGCTTTAAGCGCCTTTGGTTGCCCGACCAAACGCCGGAAACGGTGCATGCCGCCCTCGCCGACATGAAGGACGAGAGCGAATATAACAGCCTTGCGGCCGAGGGGTTTGCAAGAACATATATAGATTGGCTTTACGGTGTAAATTTAACACGGTATGCCACTATAATGACGGGAAAGCTCCTGCGTGTGGGCAGAGTCATCGTGCCCATCGTGCACGCGATCTATCAGCGCGATATGGAAATCAAAAGCTTTAAGCCCGAGAAATATTACGTCATAACGAGCAAAGAGAAAACAAACGGTGAGACGGTCGAGCTTACAAGTAAACTTAAGTTTACAAAAGATGAGCTCGTAAAAGCGGTCGATACTGCCGGAAGCTATAATCTCGCGGGGGCGACCGTCACCGCGGTGAGCAGCAAAAAGGACAGGATCCTGCCGGGAAAGCTCTTCTCACTTTCGACCCTGCAGAGCCTGCTCGGCAAGAAATACAAGATGCCGATGGAGGAGAGCCTGAAGACCATACAGAAGCTTTACGAGGAGGGGTATCTCACCTATCCGAGAACAAACTCGGAATATCTTGCCACGGCCGAAAAGGACAAGGTGCGCTCCGTCCTCTCTTCCATATCGAAGATGGGGTACCCTGTTAAATTTAAGGACTCGAAATACATTTTTGACGACTCTAAAATAGAGTCGCACTCGGCGCTCACCCCGACATACAAGATCCCGCAGGCGGACAAGCTCTCCGAAAACGAAAAGAAGGTATATTCCACGGTATTCAGGCGCTTTGTCGCCGTCTTCTGCGCGGAGGAGTGCCTCGCCGAAAAAAGCGAGATAAAGATCAAGGTTGGCGAGCTTGAGGAATTTACGCTTAAGGGCACCGTAATCCTCGAAAAGGGCTGGACAAGGTACGACGATTATACTCAAAAGGACAAGCTTTTGCCGAGACTCGCCGAGGGGGACAGCGTCAACATAAATTTTGCTCCCGCAGAGAAGGAAACGACTCCGCCGCGGCATTATACGATCGAAACGCTCAACAATTATCTCAAAAATCCGTTTAAGGACGATAAGGCGCGGGCAAAGGAACTCGAGGAGCTCGGCGAGGTCGATGACGCGGACGATTACCGCGCGGTCTTCGAAGGGCTGGAGCTCGGAACGGAGGCAACGCGCACGGGCATAATCGACAACGCGAAGAGGAGCGCATATATCGCACTCAAAAAGGATGTTTACACGATCCTCCCCGGGGGCGAATATCTGATCGAATCTATAAATCGGCTGGCGATCAATATGGATAAATATAAAACGAGCGAGCTCGGCAAGGCGCTGAAAAAGGTTTATCGCGGTGAGATCACGGTGGATGACAGCGTCCGCCTTGCAAAGAATGAGATCGACGCGATATTCAAGGCATCGCCGTCATTGCCGCGGCCGATAGTCGCCGACACGGGTAGCTACGGCGAGATAGCGGGCACGTGCCCCGTGTGCGGAAAAAACGTCGTGCGCGGCAAGCACAGCTACGGATGCATGGGATATTCCGACGGATGCGAGTTCAAGGTCGGTGTCAATATATGCAAGAGGGATATTCCCATCGTCTCCGTACGTAAGCTCCTCAAGGAGGGCACAACGGAAAAGCTCGACGGATTTATTTCAAAAAACGGAAAGGCCTTTTCCGCCCGACTGACGCTGAGGGACGGGCGAGCGGTCTTTTCCTTCGACTGACCGACGGCCGAGCATCGGGACACGGATGTGCCTCGGAAACTGTCTTTTGCCTTGTAGCACTTTTTTCCCTCCCTCATATTATGTTATTGTACGGCAGGTAAATGCCGAAATGCATCTTTGGAGGAAAACATATGAACAACTGTCTTTGCCACATCTTCGATGACAACTGTACCTGGATCATCATCCTTGCCATAATCGTTGTTTTATGCTGCTGCTGCGGCCATTGATCATCGGGTAAGCAAACGGCGTCAGACGGACCGGATCCTCCGCAAGCGGGCTCCGGCCCGTTTTTATTTTCGCGGAATATTTTCCTTCGTCGGAGAATATGGTTAGATGAATAAAGACGCAAGGAGGGGATCGTTTTGTTTATATGCTCCGTGAGAGCTTCAACACTCAAATTTTTCTCGCTTATAGCACTGTGCCTTGCAGGTCTTGCCGTTGCGATCGCGCTCGGCTCGTCTGCCAGCATTTCCGCCGCGGCGGACGGCGGAGTACGCTTTGACGGGATCGACGGCGACGGGGAGAGAAGGGCGTTCGTCGCCGCGCAGGGATATCAATTGTCGGATGAAACGGCGGAGGAGGTCACCTTCTCCGTGCCGAAGGATTTCGACAGAGTCATCTCCGGATATAACGAAATACAGAAAAAGCAGGGGCTCGACCTCACGAAATACAAGGGCAAGAAGGTGACAAGGTACACCTACAAGGTGGAGAATTACGAAGGATACGAAGGAACGGTATACGCCAACCTTATCGTTTACCGCTCGAGGATCGTTGCCTGCGATGTGTCGAGCGCGGATCCCTCCGGATTCGTAAGGCCGCTGGTCACGGTCTTTTCCTAATCGGGGAAAATTCAATAATATCGAAAATTCCGAAAAATAAATAAAAATATTAAGAAAAGCACTTGATTTATTTTCCCAAACATGGTATAGTAGTAATAGCAATAGGCGTGCATAAGCTTATATGCGCTTAAAATTAGGAGGAAAATCAAATGGCAAAATCAAGTCTTGACGCATTTAAGGAAAACCAGGCGGTCACCGAGGTAGATGCGTCCAAAAAAATCCGCGTAGGTATTATCGGCACAGGCTGGATCGCAGGCGCACACATTGAATCTTATCTGAAGCAGCCCGATGTTGAGATCGTCGCAGGCGCAGACCTCATCCCCGGCAAGGCCGCAAAATTCTTCGCAGATTTCGGTGTAGAGGGTGTAAAGTGCGATTATAAGAACGGCGAGGAGATGGTCAACGACAAGTCTCTTAAGCTTGATGCCGTTTCTATCTGTACATATAACCGTCAGCATGCTCCCTGTGCTATTCAGGCACTTAATGCGGGACTTAACGTCCTTCTCGAGAAGCCCTTCACCGTAACGACGGAGGAGGCTGTCGAGGTAATGAAGGCGGAGAAAAAGTCGGGAAAGATCCTTTCCATCGGCTTCCAGCCCAGACTCGATGACAACATGAAGATGGTCAAGGAGGTCGTTGAATCCGGCGTCCTCGGCAAGATCTATTACATTCAGACCGGCGGCGGCCGTCGCAGAGGT
>CAZQII010000045.1:0-13440 GCA_964593825.1 uncultured Ruminococcus sp. | reverse complement strand
AAACGAATATATCACCGCAATGATCGTAAACGCAAACGGTGAAGTAACTTACTACGGCAGCTTGAAAAGCATCACCGAAAACGCAGACGCAAGCGGAATATTCGAAATTGACCTTTCCGACAAGATGAACAGCGGTGACAAGCTGTATATTCTCAACGAGCAGTACAACGGTGATTATAATACCGACTATGCAAGTGCGCTCAACGAAGTGACAGTGCCGACCGATGTGAATGCATATAGCGTAAACTTTAATGCAAACGGTGGCACGGGAACGATGGATGATGCCGTAGGAGGGGATAGTTACATACTTCCCAAGTGCGGATTTACGTATGTCGGTTATTCATTCGAAGGATGGAGCTATACCGCTGACGGAGAAGTGATCGGCACAGCTTCCGTTGAAATTACCGAGGCCACAACGCTGTATGCAGTTTGGATTTCCAACAGCGATGTTATTCTACAGTTGGATAAGGATATCAAGGATCTTGAGAAAGCGTTGGAGGACGGTGATAAAGACCTGTCCGACAAAATCACAGCGCTGACGGAGAGCTTGGATGCCACCAAAGCAGCGTTAGAAGCAACCGATGCTGAGAATAAAGCAGCGCTTGAAGCAAAAATTGCGGAAGCACAAACAACGTTGCAGGCGGCGATCGACAAGGTGGCAGCTGATTTGTCGAAAGCGATAACCGATTTGAACACGGCAATCACTAACGGAGATACCGAGTTGAGCGGTAAAATCACGGAATTGACGAAGGTGTTGAATTCTGCAAAAGATGCGTTAGAAGCAACCGATGCTACCGATAAAGAATATCTCGAAGGTAAAATTACCGCCGCACAAACAACATTGCAGACGGCAATCGACGCACTTTCAAGCAAACTGGACGCTACAAATGAAAAGGTGGCTCAATTGGAAACCTTTATCATCATCGTGTGCATAATTTCCGGCGTAGCGTTCTGCGGATGCGGAGCTCTTGCGGGATTCTATTTCGTTGACAAAAAGAAAAAATGAATAAATAAAGAGTCTGCGGCGTGAATAAACGCCCGGGCTTCAATTTCAAAGCATGGCGGCAGGCTACTTCAGGTAGCCTGCCGCCGAATTATTTACTCACAATTCAAATATCATTACACGGTCATCTTTCGCTACCCCCTGGACGAGCTGTGTCTTATCTTACCGTTCGACGGATCGATGCCCCTTACGCTTCTGCGGTCGGGATCAGGTCGAGGAGCCCGGCGATATTTTTCTTTCCGAAGGCGGCGACCTCTCCGTTTATCAGAATGCACGGCACGCTCATGACATTGTGCCGCTTTCTCAGCTCCTCGAAGTGATGAATATCGTATATCTCCGCACGCACATTCGGATTGCCCGCGGCGATGCGCTGTGCCGCCGTCACCGTGTCGGGACACATTGTGCAGGAGAGGGAAACGAGCACCGTGATGTCTGTGGGCTGTCGGATGGCGGCGATGCGTGCCTCCGTCTCAGCATCGAGCGCCTGTCCGGGGCCCGCCGCATTGTAGATGCCGAGGATGAAGGAGGTGAACTCGTGCCCGCCCGGCACTCCGTGAAATGCAAGGCCGCTGTCCTCGCCGTCGCCGCGGCATATCCTGACGCAGGGGGCATAGTCGGACGGGGCATTTTTCTTTGCCACCTCGACCGTCATTTTGTCCGAGAGGGAGGCGAGAAATCGCATATAACCGCTCAGCTCCTCCGACACGGCGCGCCCGTCGAGGAAGAGCTTTAAAATGACATTTTGTTCGAGTTTATTTAACACGGGTGCGAGCTGATCCTTGATCTGCGGGTCAAACGGACCGTCGGAAATGTCAGCGGAGGCGGTGATCTTGCCCCCGTTTTCCGCGCTTTGCTCATTTTTTGCGCGGGGCATCGGTGTGATGCCGGTTTCCCTTTGCACGGTGGCGACATATTTTTCAAGCTCCGTGGCGGCGAGGGCTCCGTCACCCGTCGCGGTAACGACCTGGCGCAGCGGCTTTATGCAGACATCCCCCGCGGCATACACACCATCGGCGCTCGTCCTTTGCTCCGCGTCCGTCACGATGTAGCCGTGCTCATTCAGCTCCACGATCCCTTTAACAAGGTCTGTGGCAGGTGCATAACCCGCGAAGACAAATACGCCGAAGCTGTCGCTCGCGTCGGCCCGATGCTCCGTGACCTCGCCCGTTTTCGTATTTTTGTATCTTATATAATTCAGTCCGTCGCCGCCTGCCACGGCCTCGACAACGGTGTTCGCGATGACGGTGATATTTTCGTGATTTTTTGCTTTTTCGGCCACCGACGCTGCGCAGGTGAAATCCTCGCCGCGCATCAAAACGGTCACATGCTTTGCAAACTTGGTGAGGAAGACGCTCTCCTCCGCGGCGGCATAGCCCCCGCCCACGACGAAGATATCCTTTCCGGTGAAAAATTCGCCGTCACAAGTCGCGCAGTAGGCAACGCCGCGCCCCCTGTATTCCTCCTCGCCCTCGAAACCCACCGTCCGCGGGTGTGCTCCCGTGGCGAGAAGGATGCCGAGTGCTTGATAGTCGCCCCTGTCCGTCCTGACCGTCTTCACGTCCTTGCTTGGGATCAGCTCCTTCGCCTCCGCGAGCAGGAATTCCGCGCCAAAGGCCTCCGCCTGCCTCCTCATGATCTCGGCGATCTCCTTGCCGCTCGCCTTGCCGATGCCGGGGTAATTGACCACCTCGTGCGTGATGGTTATCTGCCCGCCGAATTGCTCCTTCTCGATTACGAGGACACGATATTTCGCGCGTCCGAGGTAGAGCGCGGCGGTCAGCCCGGCGGGACCGCCGCCGATGATGATCACGTCGTAGAGCCTACCCGTGTCGAGTTTTTTTGCGCTTTCCATCAGAGCTGCCCCACGAGATCGAGGCTTGGCTTCAGCGTTTCGGCGCCGGGCTTCCACCCCGCGGGGCAGACCTGATCGCCGTGCGCGTGCACGAATTGGCAGGCCTGCACCTTGCGTAAGAGCTCCTCGGCATTTCTGCCTACGTTGCCCGCCGTCACCTCGTATCCGACTATCTTACCCTCCGGGTCGATGATGAAGGTGCCGCGCTCGGCAAGTCCGTCGGCTTCGATCAGCACATCGAAGTCCTTGGCGATCGTGTGCGTCGGATCGGCAAGCATCGGAAAAGTGATCTTCTTTATTCTTTCAGAGGTGTCGTGCCATGCCTTGTGGACGAAGTGCGTGTCGGTCGAGACGGAGTAGATCTCGCAGCCTATTTCCTGGAACTCGTCGTATTTCTCCGCCAGATCCTCGAGCTCCGTCGGACATACGAATGTGAAATCCGCGGGGTAGAAGAAGAATACGCTCCATTTGCCGAGGATGTCGTCCTTGGTGACGGATTTGAAATCGTTTTCGTGGAATGCGTGTGCCTTGAAATTTGAAATTTCTTTGTTGATCATTGACATATTGATTTTGACTCCTTTGCTTTTTTGTTGCACTGTGAATTATGTCCCGTTTTCCGCAAATAATACGGAGAAAAACGGATATAATAAGATCATAACGGTCCGTTTTGGGGAGCAAAGTATGGAAAAAACAAATAAAAAATCGTATCTTTTCGGCTTCATCCCGTATGCGCTCGCAGCCTTCATGATCGGCACGGTCGGAGGCTTCACCGCTGTGCTCGGCCCCGCGTTCGTAAGGGATCTCGGCCTCGATTACGGCAACACGACGTGGACGGCGCTCGCCATGTCCGTCTCCTCAGCTGCGCTCGCTCCGATCCTCGGCAGGCTCGGCGATGCTGTCGGTCGGCGCACCGTTCTCCTTTCGGGGATCGCGGTCTTTCTCGTCGGCAATGTTATGACGGCGCTGGCACCGTCGCTCGTTTTTATGCTGGTTGCGCGCTTTACCGTGGGCATCGGCACGGCGGCGGTCGCGCCCGCGGTTATGGCATATATCGTAAGCGAGTTCCCGCGTGAGAAGGTGTCCGGCGGATTTTCGCTTTATATGCTGATCTCCAGCGCCGCGGTCGTTTTCGGTCCCACGCTCGGCGGTTTGATGATAAGCGGCATCGGCTGGCGCGCGATGATGTGGGTGTGCGTTCTGATATCCGGCGGCGTGCTTGTCGCCTGCCTTGTAATAAATAAGGAAAGCAATTCGGTAAGGAGGAGCATGGCCGGCTTCGACGGCATCGGAAGCGCGCTGGTGCTCATCTGCTTCGGCCTCATTTTGTGCATTCCGTCCTTCGGTCAGAATTTCGGCTGGACGTCGCTTCCTTTTCTGTCCGTTTTGCTGCTCGCGGCCGTGTCGTCCGTGTTGCTCATATCGGTCGAGAAACGGGCGCGCGCCCCTATTCTGCAGGGCGATTTCATGAGGCGCCGTCCGTTCATTCTCTCCGTGGCCGCGCTTTTTCTGACGCAGGGACTCATGCAGGCGAATATGACCAACCTCATCGTCTTTGTTAACTACACAAGGCCGGAGAGCTCGGTCATATCCGGCTATGCGATCTCGGTCATGTATCTCGGGATGTCGCTCGGCTCGATTCTTCTCGGGCCGCTTGCGGATAAATACGAGCCGAAGCATATCCTCGCGCTGTCCTTCACCGTCACGGGCGTCGGATGTGCGCTGATGCTCCTGTTTTCCGAAAGGACGGGCGTGCTCCTGCTTGCGGCATCGCTCGGCGTCCTCGGCTTCGGCCTCGGGGCGAATGCCACGGTATTTATGAAGGTCGTCCTCTCGGGAATATCGCCCGCGCGTTCGGGTGCCGCCACGGGTACGTACGGACTCTTTCGCGATCTTTCCGCCCCGCTCGGGGTCGCGGTCTTCGTTCCGCTTTTCACGAATCTTATTACGGGCGGCACAGAGACGGGGACGGACGGTGCCGTCGCAGCGGTCGGGGCGATAAAAATACTTGCGGCGACGGAGATTGCCTGCGTGGCGGTCGGGCTTGTGCTCGTTTTCCTGCTGCCGGAAATTCACAAGAAAAGGAGAAATGCATATGAAGCTGAAGAATAAGACGGTCATCGTCACCGCCTCGACGAGGGGGATCGGCCTCTCCACGGTCAAGGCGTGCGCCGAGGAGGGCGCCGCCGTTTATATGGCGGCGAGAAATATGGAGCGCGCGAGGGAGACCGCCGCCGCTCTTTCGGCCGAGGGATATAATGTGCGGTGCGTGTATAACGATGCCTCCGACCACGAGTCCTATGCCTCTATGGCAAGAGAGGTCGCGCGGGATGCGGGGCGAATCGATGTGCTCGTCAATAATTTCGGAACGTCGGATCCCGGGCGCGACCTCAATATAGAAAGCACGGAGACGGATGTGTTCTTAAATACCGTGGAGCTGAATTTGAGGAGCGTGTTTTCCGCGAGCAGGGAGGTGCTCAAATATATGCGCGAGCAAGGGACGGGGAGCATCGTCAACATCTCCTCCGTCGGCGGCGCAGTCCCCGACATATCGCAGATATCCTACGGCACCTCGAAGGCGGCGATCAACTACCTTACGCGCGCGATTGCGGTGCACGAGGCGGCGAGCAATATCAGGTGCAATGCCGTCATGCCCGGTATGACGGCGACAGACGCGGTGCGAAACAATCTGACGGAGGATTTTAAGGACGTGTTCTTGAAGCATATTCCCCTCGGCAGAATGGGACTTCCCGAGGAGGTCGCCGCGGCGGTTGTATATTTTGCCTCCGATGACTCCGCTTACACAACGGGTCAGATCCTCGCCGTTTCCGGCGGGTTCGGCGGGGCAACTCCGCTGTACGGAGATCTTAAGGGCGGGGCGGGGAGAAAAAGGTAGAAATCGGGGAAATGTCAGGTGCGGCGGAAAAAGAGCGCCGGGGACCGCTTCCGAGAGCCCGTGCGCCCGACACCTTCGTCGCCCTTATGCAATACTGTGAGGCGTCCGGGGCTTGCCTCGGCGCCGTACATAAGGTGCCGCTTCGCCGAATATATATTAATTTGTCCTTGCCGTAATGCGGCAAGGACAGGCCCGGAAGCTTAAAATGTGCACACTTTTCAAAAATGTGTGCAAAAAAATTAAAAATATATAACATAATAGCTCTTGACAATCAGTTTCGCATTTGATAAAATATTGCCGGAGGACAGTGCTTCGCGTCGCGGTGTGCTTTTTTGTTTTTGTGCGCCTCTTTGCCTAAAACGGCGCGTCGGGCGTCTTCCTTCGGATTGACAGACCGAGGCGTGCGCTGAACCGAGTTCTTTGTCGGATGTGCATGCCGATCGTAGCGAGCACGGCTAACGGCGAGCAGACAGCCGTATGTGCCCGTAATGCGGGAGGATTTATTTTGAGAAAAGACCAAAAGAAAAATGCGATCTCTTATTATAATGTATTCTTGATTTTTCTGTGCGGAAGCGTGGCGGGCTTTATCCTCGAAGGGATTTTTTGCTTGATCAAAAAGGGACATTGGGAGAGCCATGTCGTTTCCGTGTTCGCGCCTTATAATATTCTTTACGGCCTCGGTGCCGTGTTGTTCTATATCGGAGCGGCAAAGATGGAAAGCAAGCGCATGATCGTCAAGGTGACGGTGATGACGGCGCTCGCGACCGTGCTGGAGCTTTTTTGCGGACTGCTGCTCAGACGCGTTCTCGGAATGAGAGCTTGGAATTATTCAAATGCGCTTCTTAATTACAAGGGGATAATCTGCCTTCCGTTCACATTGGCGTGGGGCTTGGCGTCGTTCGGCTTTTGCGTGCTGTATCCATATATCAGCCGAGCCGTATGCAAATGCAGGTTTAAAGCATTTAAGGTTATTTGCCTGATCCTGACCATTTTTATCGCGGTAGATTTTTGCTTGACGAGCGCCTGCCTGATACGGTGGAGCAACCGTCATTTTAATTTTGAGGCAAAGAATAAAATACAGATGGCGATCGACAAGGCGGCTCCCGACGAATGGATGCAGAACCGATTTGTCGAATGGCGTTTTTTGGATAAGTAGGGTGCGGTAAATGTGCACACGGGAGGTGTTTTACAGATGAAAATTGCCGATAATACGGCAGAGCCCTTGCGCGGACTTTCGCGGCAGGAGGCCGAGGCGAGGAGAAAGCAGGGATTGAATAACAGATCCGTTGCCTCCCCGTCAAAATCCGTATTTAAGATTATTTTCGGTAATATATTTACTTATTTTAATTTGATTTTTTCCGCGATAGCGCTGATATTGATCCTGACCGGATCGACAGCAGATCTGACGTTTTACATCATTGCTATTGTAAATACGCTTATCTGCATTGTTCAGGAGCTGCATTCGAAGCATATACTGAACAAGCTCACGGTCTTAAGCGAGGGGAAGGCATCCGTCCTGCGCGACGGGGAGCTGTGCGAGATATCGGCCGAGGACACCGTGCTTGACGATACAGTTCTGTTCTCTCCGGGAAATCAAATATACGCCGATGCCGTTGTGCTGGACGGCGTAATCCAGGTGAACGAGTCGCTCGTCACGGGGGAGTCCGATGAGATAACCAAAAAGGCGGGCGATCGTCTGCTCTCCGGCAGCTATGTCGTTTCGGGCAACTGCTATGCAAAACTTGTTGCCGTTGGAAAGGCGTCGTACGTGTCGAAACTTACACTTGCGGCGAAGACGATACATAACAGCGAGCGCTCCGAAATGATACGGACGCTCAACAAATTGCTTAACATTGTCGGTATTATCATCATTCCGCTCGGCATTCTTATGTTCTGTCACCATTACTTCTTCTTGAAAGAGGAGCTCATATACAGTATAAGGCCGACCGTTGCCGCCATCCTCGGCATGATACCCGAGGGGCTGTTCCTGCTGGCGAGCGTTGCGTTTGCCGTCAGTGTTGTCAACCTGGCGAAGAAGCAGGTCCTTGTTCACGACATGAAATGCGTGGAGACGCTCGCCAGGGTCGATGTGCTCTGCGTGGATAAGACGGGAACGATAACAGACGGTAAAATGCGCGTCTGCGATGCCATTTCGCTGAATACGCGGGAAAACGACCTCGAAAATAGCAGGGAAGCACTCGGGCGCTTTGTTTCATGCATGTCGTCCGACAATGCGACGATGGCGGCGCTCAAGGAATACTGCTCATCTGCAGAGGCGTGCACGGCGGATAGGGTCACATCCTTTTCTTCCGTGTATAAGTACAGCAGTGCCTGCTTCGGGGATGAGTGCTTTGTGCTCGGCGCACCGGAATTTATACTTAGGGAGCGGTATGGGCTGTATCGCGAGGAAATAGAACAGCATGCGACAAACGGTCTGCGCGCCCTTGTATTTGCATCATATAACGGTGTTGCGGACGGCAATGCTCTCACAGAGGATGCAAATCCGCTCCTGCTCGTTTTGCTTGAAAATCCCATTCGCGACACCGCGGTCGAGACATTCGGATATCTGATGAGCGAGGACGTGAAGATAAAGGTAATATCGGGCGACAATCCGATAACGGCGTCCAACGTGGCGGCGCAGGCGGGCATCGCCGATGCGGATAAATATATAGACATGTCGACGGTCGGCGAGGACTGCGATTACGGTTGCCTCGTTTCCGATCATGCCATCTTCGGCAGAGTAACGCCGGAGCAGAAGAGCAAGATCGTCCGCGCCCTGAAGGGCAATGGTCATACGGTCGCCATGACGGGTGACGGAGTAAACGACATCTTGGCATTGAAGGAGGCGGACTGCAGTATTGCGATGGGCTCCGGAAGCGACGCCGCCGCAAAGGCATCGCAGCTGGTTCTGCTCGATTCCGACTTTTCTCGCATACCCTCGATAGTCTTCGAGGGCAGGAGAGTAGTGAACAACATTCAGCGCTCGTCCGTTCTTTTTCTCGTAAAAAACATATTTTCTTTGTTGATGTCCATCATGGTGCTGTTCGCGACCATAGCATATCCGCTTGAGCCGACACAGATTACCCTCATCAGCTTCTTCACAATCGGCGCACCTACGTTTTTACTCGCCTTCGAGCCGAATACAAAGCGCATAAGCGGCTCTTTCCTGAAGAACGTATTCAGGCAGGCACTGCCTGCGGGCCTGACGGATTTCGCTGTCATAAGCGCACTCGTGTTCTTCTGCGGTCTTTTCGATGTTAGCAAGACCGATGTTTCGACGGCGTGCGCATTGCTTATGGCGGTCGTCGGATTTTTGATCCTGATAGATATCAACAAGCCGCTGAATAAATTCCGCGCAACGGTGATCGCATTGATAATAGCTGGATTCTTGCTGACACTGCTGCTGTTCAACGAGCTGTTCGACATCAACCGTATCTCTCTTAAGTGCGTGGTGCTCCTTGCGGTATTTTCGATCATCGCATTGCCGGTAATGCGCTTCTTTGACATGGCGATCGACAAGCTTTGGATATTTTTCAAGGAGAAAAAGCAAAGCGTCGCCGATAAGGAGCAATAAAAAGCGTGCACTTGTGGCAAGAGCTCAAAAATGACCGAGACGGCCGCGGAATAATTCCGCGGCCGTCATCTGTTGTAGGGCTCTGCGGTATTTTAACACGGCGCGCCGCGAAAATAAGGCGTAATTTGCTTTTTGCGCTTGATTTGTTCATTATTTCATGCTAAAATGTAAGTGTCCGCCGAATAACGGCGGGATCGGCGGTTATGATTTTAATTCGGAGGTCAAGCTCTTTTATGAATATACTTCACATGAAATATGCGGTCGAGGTCGCGCGGCTCGGCTCATTGAACAAGGCCGCGGAGGCGTTGCTCATCGCACAGCCGAATATCAGCCGCTCCATCAAGGAGCTTGAGGCGGATCTCGGGATTTCGATATTCAACCGCAGTGCCAAGGGCATGATACCGACGCCGGAGGGGCAGGAGTTCATCGGCTTTGCTCAGAATATACTCAAGCAGCTTGACGAGGTCGAGATGCATTACAAGCGCGGAGCGGCAAAAAAGCAGAAATTCTCGATCTCCGTTCCGAGGGCGTGCTATATCTCCGAGGCGTTTGCCGCGTTTTCAAAGTGCATAAGCGAAGAGCCCGCGGAGATATTTTACAAGGAGACGAACTCACAGCGCACCGTAAACAATGTCCTCAACAACGATTACGATCTCGGCATTATTCGCTATGCCGAAAATTACGATAAATATTTCAAGGCCATGCTTGAGGAGAAGGGGCTGGCATACGAGGTCATCGCACAGTTCTCCTATGTTCTGATCATGAATGAGAGCAACCCGCTTGCACGGAAGGAGCAGATCTCCTTCGACGATCTGACTCCGTATATAGAGATCGCGCATGCCGACCCCTATGTTCCGTCACAGCCGCTGTCAAAGGCGGTGAAGGAGGAGTTGCCGGACAATATCGACCGCAGGATATTCATATTCGAGCGGGCGAGCCAGTTCGATCTTCTCGCCGAAAATGCGGACACGTTTATGTGGGTATCCCCCCCGCCGGAAAAGCTCTTGGAGCGATACGGTCTTGTTCAAAGAGAGTGCGCCGAGAACAAGAAGCTTTATAAGGATGTTCTGATATATAAAAACGGATATAAGCTTTCGCGCCTCGACAAGCGCTTCATCACCGAGCTCTGCGAATCCAAGCGCAGATACATCAAATAACGGTACGCTCGGGGCATCGGAGAGTATTGATAAGGGTAATATCGATACTGATATTATCGATATAACATTTTGATTATTCTCAAGGCGATTTTCCGATGCTATAATAAAAGCGGAGCAAGGGGCCCGCGGGGCAGAGCTCCACATAATAATAAAAATAAATCTTTAAAAATTTTAAAAAGGAGAAAAGAATTATGGCACGTTTTACATTACCTCGCGATCTTTATCACGGCAAGGGCGCTCTCGAGGCGCTGAAGAATCTGAAGGGTAAGCGCGCGATGGTCTGCGTCGGCGGCGGCTCGATGAAGCGCTTCGGCTTCCTTGACAGGGTCGTTGCTTACCTTAAGGAGGCAGGCATGGAGGTCGAGCTTTTTGAAGGAATTGAGCCCGATCCCTCGGTGACCACGGTCATGAAGGGCGCTGAGGCGATGACTCGCTTCCAGCCCGACTGGATCGTTGCAATCGGCGGCGGCTCTCCCATCGATGCCGCAAAGGCAATGTGGATCAAGTACGAGCATCCGGAGATCACCTTCGAGCAGATGTGCGTTGTATTCGGCATTCCCGAGCTCCGTCAGAAGGCACACTTCTGTGCTATCCCCTCGACCTCCGGCACCGCGACCGAGGTTACGGCGTTTTCCGTTATCACGGACTACGAGAAGGGCATCAAGTACCCCCTGGCGGATTTTGAGATCACGCCCGATGTCGCGATCGTAGACCCCGACCTTGCGGAAACAATGCCCAAGAAGCTCACCGCTCACACAGGCATGGATGCGATGACTCACGCAATTGAGGCATATGTCTCCACGGCAAATTGCGATTTCACAGATCCTCTTGCGATCTTCGCAATAAAGATGATCCAGAACGATCTTGTCCCCTCGTATAACGGTGACATGGAGAAGCGCGCGTCGATGCACAATGCGCAGTGCCTCGCGGGCATGGCGTTCTCGAACGCGCTGCTCGGAATAGTTCACTCGATGGCTCATAAGACGGGCGCGGCATTCGAGGATCTCGGCGCACATATCATACACGGCGCGGCAAACGCAATGTATCTGCCGAAGGTCATCGCCTTCAACGCGAAAGACGAGACTGCGAAAAAGCGCTACGGCGTTATCGCGGATTACATGGGTCTCGGCGGTGCAGACGACGGTGAGAAGGTCGAGCGCCTCATCGCTTATCTTCGCGGCATGAACGATCAGCTCAATATTCCGCAGTGCATCAAGCATTACGGAGCCGACGCTCTCCCCGCAGAGAACGGCTTCATCCCGGAGAATGTGTTCCTCGAGAGACTTCCGGAGATCGCAAAGAATGCGGTCGCCGATGCATGCACGGGCTCCAATCCCCGCAAGATCACCGTCGAGGAGATGGAAAAGCTTCTTAAGTGCTGCTATTACGACACAGAGGTCGATTTCTGATAAGGAAAAAACGGAATACCCGCTTTGACGGCTGTCAAAAAACGACAGCCGTCTTTCTTTTTACCGATATTGAGCCGGACGGCGAGTTTTAATTGCATAATAACTTGACATAATGTGATATTTATTGTATAATAGATGTAATACAGTTATAATAAAAGCTTGAAAACGCGATTCGACGCGCGTCCTTTACCTTCTCCTTTTGCAAAATTGGTGGGTAATATATCGATACACATATTACCGATATAACATTTTAGTCATTGCAAAAAGGGCAAAAGTATGTTAAAATATTAACGAAGATGAAGGAGGTGTCAAATGAACGGATATTCCATTTCCAAGGCTACGCTCGGAAGGCTTCCGAAATACCTTCAGTATTTAAGGAGTATTCCGGTGACCGACGGCGGCACTATTTCGGCAGCCGCCATTGCAAGAGCGCTGTCGCTCGGGGATGTGCAGGTCAGGAAGGATCTGGCGTCTGTGAGCGGAGAGGGAAAACCGAGGGTCGGATATGTAACGGAGCGACTGATAAGCGATATCGAGTCTCAGCTCGGACGTGAATGCTTTACAAAGGCGGTGCTCGTCGGGGCGGGCAAGCTCGGCAGAGCGCTTTTGGATTACGAAGGATTTGAAGAATACGGACTTAGGATCGTTGCGGCATTTGATTGCAACGAAAAGGTGATTGGAACAAATCGGACGGCGAAGGAGATTATGCCGATCGACATGCTCGCGCCGTTTTGCAGAGAGAATTCCGTGAGGATCGGAATAATCACCGTCGGACATGGCTCTGCGCAGGAGGTCTGCGACAGACTCGTCGGTTGCGGGATCAACGCAATATGGAATTTTGCCCCATGTGGCCTGAAGGTGCCGCGCGGTGTGCTGCTGAAGCAGGAGGATCTGGCTCTTTCACTGGCACATCTCAACAATCAATTGTGTAAATAATTTTTTAGGAGGACATAAAATGGAACTCAAAACTTATGAAACCGTAGACAGCGTGGAAAAGCTGGAGGAGGCGCTCGTTCGCCTGCGTAAGGCACAGAAGGCTTTTTCAACTTACACCCAAGAGCAGGTAGACAAGATCTTCCTTGCGGCCGCATCCGCGGCAGACAAGGCGAGAATCCCGCTCGCAAAGCTCGCGGTCGAGGAGACCGGCATGGGCATCGTAGAGGACAAGGTGATCAAGAACCACTTTGCATCCGAGTATATTTACAATGCTTATAAGTCGACGAAGACCTGCGGCGTCATCGAGGAGGACAAGGCATACGGAATAAAGAAGATCGCGGAGCCGATCGGCGTTATTGCGGCTGTCATCCCCACGACGAACCCGACATCGACAGCAATATTCAAGTGCCTCGTTGCACTTAAGACGCGTAATGCGATCATCATCAGCCCCCACCCGAGAGCAAAGGCGTCCACCATCGCGGCGGCAAAGCTCGTGCTCGAGGCTGCGGTTGCTGCAGGTGCACCCGAGGGAATAATCGATTGGATCGACATTCCGTCTCTTGAATTGACCAACACGGTCATGAAGGAGGCTGACATAATCCTTGCTACCGGCGGT
>CAZQII010000044.1:0-13474 GCA_964593825.1 uncultured Ruminococcus sp. | reverse complement strand
GCGAAGAAGCAGGTGTTCGGCAAGGTGTCGATCGACATGATCGCGGGGCCGAGCGAGATCCTCGTCGTTGCCGATGCGGCGTCCGACGCCGCGCATGTTGCGGCGGATCTGCTCTCGCAGGCGGAGCATGACAAAATGGCGAGTGCGGTCCTCGTGACCGATTCGTATGCCTTCGCCGAGAGGGTGAGCGCGGAGCTCGAGAGGCAGCTGCCGCTCCTCCCCCGTGCAGAGATCGCGCGCGCATCGATAGACAATAACGGAAAGATCATAGTTGCCGAGGGCAATCTCATGCTGGCGATAGATATTGCGAACGAGATCGCGCCGGAGCATCTCGAGCTCTCGGTCGACAATCCCTTCGATTATCTCGACCGCATAAAGCATGCGGGCTCGATCTTCATGGGCAGGAGCTGCCCCGAGGCGCTCGGTGATTATTTCGCGGGTCCGAACCACACGCTGCCCACGAGCGGAACGGCGAGATTCTCATCGCCGCTCGGAGTCGAGGATTTTGTAAAAACATCGCAGTTCACGTATTACACGAGAGACGCCCTTTCTGCGGTGGCACAGAAGGTTGCGTATTTTGCGGAGATGGAGGGACTCGGCGCACATGCGAGAAGCGCGCTCATCCGCACGGAGGACTCGAAAAAATGAGCAGATTTTTCAGCAAAAAATACGCGTCGCTCGAGGCGTATACCCCCGGCGAGCAGCCGCGGGACATGAAATATATAAAGCTCAATACAAACGAATCGCCATTTCCCCCGTCGCCGGCGGTCGCCGACGCGGTTGCAAAAGAGGCGGGGAGGCTCAATCTTTATTCGGATCCGAGCTCCTTTGAGCTGACGGGGCGCATGGCGGAGCTCCTCGGCGTCGGAGCCGACGAGATAATAATGACCAACGGATCGGACGAGGTGCTGAACTTCGCGTTCATGGCGTTTTGCGACGCGGAGCACGGGGTTGCCTTTCCCGATATAACATATGGCTTTTATCCCGTTTTTGCGGCTCTAAACGGCATCCCGTGTAAAGAAATTCCCTTAAAAGAGAACTTTACGGTCGATGCGGACGATTACATCGGAATAAAGGAAAATGTCGTCATCGCAAATCCGAACGCGCCGACGGGGATCGCACTGCCGCTCTCGGAGATCGAGCGCATCGTCGCCTCGGACAAAAACCGCGTTGTCATAATAGATGAGGCGTACGTCGATTTCGGCGCAGAGAGCGCGGTGCCGCTCATAAAAAAATACGACAACCTGCTTGTCGTCGGAACGTTCTCAAAGTCGCGCAGCCTTGCGGGTGCGAGGCTCGGCTTCGGAATAGGATGCGCGGCGCTCATACGCGATCTCGAAACGCTGAAATATTCGACCAATCCTTATAACGTAAACAGGATGACCTCCGCAGCGGGCATCGCCGCCGTCGGCGACAATGCATACTATATGGCGAATGCACGGCAGATAATGAGAAACAGGGAATATACCGCCACGGAGCTGCGCCGTCTCGGTTTTACGGTGCTTGAGAGCTCGGCGAACTTCGTCTTTGCCGAGAGCGGCGATATATCGGGCGCAGAGCTTTACCTTAGGCTCAAGGAGCGCGGAATACTCGTGCGTCATTTCAATAAAAAGAGAATAGAAAACTACAACCGCATAACGGTCGGCTCCGCGCAGGAGATGCGCGCGCTCATATCTGCGGTTGAAAAAATATTGGAGGAGAAGAAAAATGCGGACGGCACAGATCAACAGAAAAACGGCTGAAACCGATATACGGCTAACTCTGTCGCTCGACGGCTTTACACCGTCGAAAATTGACACGGGGTGCGGCTTTCTCGATCATATGCTCACGCTTTTCGCCATGCATTCCGGCTGGGGAATCGAGGTGGCGTGCAAGGGAGATGTGAATGTCGATTACCACCACACGGTCGAGGACATCGCCATTTGCCTCGGCGATGCGTTTCTCGAGGCGATCGGCAGCAAGGCGGGCATAGCGCGCTACGGAGACATTATCCTCCCCATGGATGAGGCTCTGATCATGGCGGCGGTCGACATTTCGGGCAGAGAATATCTCGGGTACGAGCTCTCTGTCCCGGCGCAAAAGGTCGGAGATTTCGACACGGAGCTGTGCGAGGAGTTCTTCCGCTCGTTCGTCAGACGCGCGCGTGTGACGCTTCACATAAGACAGCTCTCGGGAACTAATTCGCATCATATAATAGAGGGTGCGTTCAAGGCCGTGGCGCGTGCGCTGGCAAAGGCGGCGACCGTGGATCCCGCGGCGGCGGGTGCGATCCCGTCAACCAAAGGGGTGCTTTAAATGATAGCAATCGTTGATTACGGAGTCGGAAATCTTTTCTCCCTGCGTTCATCTCTCGAGTCGCTTGGAGCGGAGGTCACCGTGAGCCGCGACGAGGGCGTCATCGCCTCGGCGGACAGAATAATTCTGCCGGGGGTCGGCGCGTTCGGCAACGCTATGGAGAAATTGAAGATGACGGGGCTCGATAAGGCGGTCATAAGTGAGGCGAGGAGCGGCAAGAAGCTGCTCGGCATCTGCCTCGGAATGCAGCTGCTCTTTGAGCGCAGCTTCGAGTACGGAGAGTGCGAGGGGCTCGGACTCCTGAGGGGCGAGGTCGTTCCCATGCGGGGGTATGTTCCGAAGGAGCTCATGATCCCGCACATCGGCTGGAACGCACTTATAAAGAAGCGCGAGCATCCGCTACTGTCGGGCATATCCGACGGCGACTGCGTTTATTTCGTGCATTCTTTCCATGCGGTGAATTGCGGCGACAGCCTGATCGCGAGCACGGAGTACGGCGCGGAGCTCACCGCTATGGTGGCGAAGGGAAATGTCGCGGGGGCGCAGTTCCACCCGGAGAAGAGCGCGGACAAGGGGCTTGCGATACTTAAGGCGTTCATGAATTGGTGATGCGCGCGGGCGCGAAGGGCATTTTTCAAAGGAGAGGTAACGGAATGGAGATTTTTCCCGCTGTTGATATATATGAGGGACAGGTCGTACGCCTTTACAAGGGCGATTACGGCAAAATGACGGTCTACGGCGACAGCCCGCTCGCCGTGGCGAGGGAGTTCGAGGCCAAGGGCGCAAGGAACATCCACACGGTAGACCTTGAGGGGGCGCGCATTTCGGGAACGCCGAACCTTGCCTCTGTCGAGGCGATAGCGCGGGGCACCTCGCTCTTTGTCGAGGTCGGCGGTGGGATCCGCTCGCTCGACACCGTTGACCGCTATATGGATGCGGGCGTCGGCAGGGTCATAATAGGAACCGCCGCGGTGACGGACGAGAGCTTCCTTTGCGCGGCGCTCGAAAAATACGGAGACAGGATAGCGGTGGGTGCGGACATTAAGGACGGGCGCATTGCAATAAAGGGCTGGCTCGAGGAGAGCGGATATACCGCCGACGAATTTTTTGCGAGGATGATATCCCTCGGCGTCGGGACAGTCATCTGCACGGATATCTCGAAGGACGGCGCAATGGCCGGCACGAATCTCGCGCTTTACTCGGAGCTCGTCGGAAAATACGGTATAAATATTATTGCCTCGGGGGGCGTGTCGAGTATTTCCGATATTTCCGCCCTGCGCGACATGGGCATGCACGGTGCGATAATAGGCAAGGCCTACTACACCGGTGCAATAGATCTCACCAAGGCGCTGGAGGTGGCGGAGAATGATAACTAAAAGGATAATCCCGTGCCTTGACGTGAAGGACGGCAGGGTGGTCAAGGGAGTTAATTTTGCGGGGCTCAATGATGTTTCTTCGCCCGAGGTGCTCTCGCGCTTTTATTCCGAGTCGGGCGCGGATGAGCTTGTTTTTTACGATATTACCGCCTCGGCGGAGGGGCGTGCGCTGTTCACGGATATACTTACGAGGGTGGCGCGCACGGTGTACATACCTCTCACCGTGGGCGGCGGGATCAACACCGTCGACGATTTTGACAGGGTGCTCAAGTGCGGGGCGGATAAGGTGAGCGTCAATTCGGGCGCCATAAGGAATCCCGAGCTTATCTCCGAAGCGGCAAGAAGGTACGGCAACCAGTGCGTTGTCATCTCCGCGGACGTGAAGCGCGTGGGCGATGACTTTCGCGTTTTCGCAAAGGGCGGAAGAGTTGACACGGGGATGTCTGCTCTGCCGTGGATAAAGCGGTGCGTGGAGCTCGGCGCCGGGGAGGTCGTCGTAAATTCGATAGACACGGACGGAGTGAAGCGGGGCTTTGACATAGAGCTCTTGCGCCTTGTGCGCGAGGCGGTGAATGTTCCCGTCGTGGCGTCGGGCGGTGCCGGCTCGGTGCAGGATTTCGTCGATCTGTTCAAAAGGATACCCGATATAGACGCGGGGCTTGCCGCCTCGGTGTTCCATTTCGGGGAAATCAAGATACCGCAGCTGAAGCGCGAGCTTCGCGAGAACGGAATAAATGTAAGACTGTGAGGATGATTTTATGTCGAATGTAAGTATAGACGATCTTAAATTTGATGAGCGCGGGCTCATTCCCGCTATAGTTGTGGATTCGGTCAGCAGGAGGGTGCTTACTCTTGCTTATATGAATCGCGAGAGCCTTGAGATATCGATGCAAAGGGCGCTGACATGCTTTTACAGCCGCTCAAGAAGCGAGCTCTGGCTCAAGGGGGAGACGAGTGGAAACTATCAGCACATCGTTTCCATCACCGCGGACTGTGACAGAGATGCGCTCGTCGTCGTGGTGGAGAAGGACGGCCCCGCGTGCCACACGGGCACGGACTCATGCTTTACGGCGCCGCTTTATATAAACGACGGGCTCAATGACTTTACCTTTGAGGGGCTTTACGAGCTTCTGCAGGGAAGAAAGCGCGATATGCCGAGCGGCTCGTACACCACGTACCTCTTCGAGAAGGGAAGAGATAAGATACTGAAGAAGGTGGGCGAGGAGTCAACGGAGGTCATAGTTGCGGCAAAGGGCGACGACAAGCGCGAAACGGTGTATGAGATCGCCGACCTCGCATACCATGTGATGGTCCTGATGACCGAGATGGGCATAAGCGTCGAGGATGTCGTGCGCGAGCTTGCCTCACGGCATGTTATAGACAAAAAGGTAAAGCAGGAGAAGATGACATGATCCCACGCGGGACCTATCACACGCACACCGACCTCTGCGACGGTAAAAGCAGCGCGGAGCAGATGCTTGTCAGTGCGATCGAGGCGGGCTGCCGAGAGTACGGCTTCTCCGGGCACGTATATGCCGCGGGCGAGGAGGAGTGGTGCATGTCGAGGGATGCGACTGAGCAATATCGGCGTGAGGTGCTTCGTCTCGGCGAAAAATACAAGGAGCGCATAAGGGTATATCTCGGCATCGAGTACGACTATCTTTCGGACGAGCCGACGGACGGATACGATTACGTGATAGGCTCGGTGCACGCACTGATGAAAAACGGTGTGCGCGCGGATGTTGACGGCGGCACGTACGAATGTCGGCTCGGCAATATAAACAGGCTTTGGGGCGGCGATCCTTACGCGTATGTCGAGGATTATTATCGCGCGGTGGGCGAGCTCTATTCTCGGTGTCGCTGTGACATAATAGGCCACTTCGATATAGTTTGCAAATTTAACGAAAGAGAGCGGATGTTCGATGAGAGACACCCGAGGTACCGCACGGCGGCGCTGACGGCGCTCGATAAAATAATGTCAACTCCGGCGGTCCTGGAATTTAACACGGGTGGGGTCTATCGCGGGTACAGAAGCAGCTTTTATCCCGCCGATTTTATCCTCGAGAGGATAGCCGACCGCGGCCGCCCCATGATTATAAATTCCGATGCACACGACACGGATTCCGTCCTCTTCGGTATTGAGGACGCCGCGCGGCGGCTCGATGAATTCGGGATAAAGTATTATTTGAGCCTTGACGCGCTTTTGAACGACACGCGCGGCGGGGGGCACGGTCAATTAAAGTATTAAAGACAGAGGCAGGACAGATTATGAAGAGAAAAAGCGCTTTGCCGGAGCTCCTTGCTCCTGCGGGCGATATGCAGGCGCTGCTTGCGGCGGTGGAAGCGGGAGCGGACGCCGTGTATGTCGGAGGCACGCGCTTCGGAGCACGGGCGTATGCCAAGAATTTTGACGGCGAGGAGCTTGCCTCGGCGGTGAGGTATTGCCATCTTCACGGAGTGCGTTTATACGTAACGGTGAATACGATGATCTTCGACCGCGAGATCCGCGAGCTTTCGGATCTGGCCGCGTACCTTTGGGAGATAGGGGTGGATGCGCTCATCGTCTCCGACCTCGGTGCGATAAGAGCGATCCGCGAGCGGGTGCCGGAGCTTGAGATCCATGCCTCGACGCAGATGTCGGTGCATAATACACGGGGCGTGGCACAGGCGGCGAGCCTCGGCTGTACGCGCGTGGTGCTTGCGCGCGAGCTTGATAAAAAGGATATATTTGAGATAACGGAGGAATGCCCTGCAGAGACGGAGGTGTTCCTCCACGGTGCGCTTTGCGTATCGCACTCGGGACAGTGCCTTTTTTCGTCTATGGTGGGCGGCAGGAGCGGAAACCGCGGCGAGTGCGCTCAGCCCTGCCGACTGCCGTACGGCGGCACTCACCCCCTGTCGATGACGGATCTTTCGCTCGCCGCCCATGTGACGGAGCTCATAGAGTCGGGAACGGCATCGCTCAAGATAGAGGGAAGAATGAAGTCGCCCGATTACGTTTTTGCGGTCACATCGGTATATCGGCGTCTGCTCGACGAGGGCAGAAACGCAAGCGAGAGCGAGCACGCACAGCTCAGGCGGATATTTTCGCGCGGGGGCTTCAGCGACGGATATTTCACGGGCAACCATAAGGCACCGATGACTGCCGTCCGTTCCGAGGAGGATAAGTCGGCGACAAGGGAGATCACGGGGCGCAAATTTCTTCCGATGAAAAAGGCGGTGCGCGCGCATGCGACCTTCCGCATAGGTCAGCCGTGCACAATGACGGTTACGGACGGGGCGCGCACGGTGACGGTCACGGGCGCTGAGGTCAAGGCCGCGATAAATGCCCCGCTGACCGAGGCGGAGCTGCGGGCACGGCTCGCAAAAACGGGCAACACGTTTCTGTCGCTCGCGGAGGGTGACATCGAGGCGGAGCTCGACGGCGGAGCTTTCCTCTCTCCCGGCGAGATCAACGCGTTGAGGCGCGCGGCGACGGACGCCTTTGAGGATCAGAGGCGGGGACGGGCGAAGGAGTATGCCGAGGACGGGAAGAGGCCTGTCGCGACAAGCTTCAGATCCGCGCTGTTTTTATCCGCGGACACGCTCGCGGCGATGGATGCATCGGAGCTCTCCGACTTTGACGCGCTCTTCGCTCCGCTCTTCTCGGATGACGGCGTGTTTAAGGTGGCGAACGGAGCTTACATACCGCCCGTGTTAAGAAATTCCGACGTAAACAAGGCGAGAGAACGCCTTGCCGAGCTGAAGCGGGCGGGGGCCAAATACGCTCTTGTCGGCAATATAGGAGCGATAGGCCTGTGCACAGAGTGCGGGCTCGAGGCGGTGGGAGACATGAGGCTCAATGCCGCGAGCAGATACACGCGCGACGAGCTCTTTGCCCTCGGCATCAAGCATCTTATCCTCTCCGCGGAGGTGGATCTGCCGAAGGCGCGCGACATCGGCGGCGCGGTCACGGTATACGGAAGGATACCGCTCATGCTGACGGAGAGGTGCTTTATACGCGAGAATTTCTCGTGCGCAAGGTGCTCGGACGCGGCACTGACCGACAGACGCGGAAAGAAATTCCCGATAATGCGCGAATACGGGCACAGAAATATCATACTGAACTCCGAGATCACCTACATGGCGGACAAAATGC
Organism: uncultured Ruminococcus sp.; assembly: GCA_964593825.1. Taxonomy (GTDB): domain Bacteria; phylum Bacillota; class Clostridia; order Oscillospirales; family CAG-272; genus UBA1740. Next base: position 5,665 of record CAZQII010000044.1, on the reverse strand, counting down.
GTGAGGTGCGCGCGCTCGGGCTGTCTGAGCATTTCATCTTTTCCAAGGAGAATGAGGGCGAGGTTAGGGCGGTCTTGAAGGCCTTTAAGAATTATGCTCCGATGTCATCCGTCTTCCCCGGTGAGGGCTTCCGTCGGGTCGGCATGCGCGAGGCAAAGCACGAAAAAAGAATATAAATTAATGATCGGACACCCGCTTTTTTACACACGGGTGCCCGATCGTTCGTTTTTTTGCTGTTTTCGGCGCTGTGCCGATTATTTATTCGAAGCTTATATCCGAGAGGTGCACGCTGTCCGCATATTCCGTTTTTATCGCCGTGCTTCTGTCGGCGCCGACAAAGCGGACGCGGCTCAGATGAACATCCTTTACGCGGTGCGCCTCCTCCTCAAAGCCAGAGAGGAGGACGTATTCCTTTTCTCCGCCCGGGGTGAGCTCCGTGCCCGTCAGTGTGACGCCGTCGAGGTAGAAGCCGGAAAAAACGGGCGGTGTCTCGGCGCCTATGCCGTCGTCGTTATATGTAACGGAGCGGACGTAAAACGATGGAATTACGGAGTCGGTGATGTGAACGTTTTTGACATATCCGCCGCGCTTGCGCGTTCCCTTTATCTGCGCACCGTCAAAGCTGTTTCTCAGATCGCAGTCCCAGATGAACACGTTTTCCACACCGCCGGACATCTCGCTGCCGATGGACATGCTGTGTCCGCCGACGATGGAGCAATCGAAGATGTATACGTTTCTTGTCGGTCGGCCGATGATGTTGCCCTCGGGGTTCTTGCCCGACTTTATGGCTATACAGTCGTCCCCCGTGTTAAAAACGGTGCCGAACACGGCGCAATTTTCGGACGAGTCAGGATCCCAGCCGTCGCCGTTCCAGACCTTCTCGGCGATCTGCTCGCCGTCCTTTGCGTAAAGGTCGGCGGAATATATTTCGCACCCGAAGGTGACGATGTCCTTGCTGTAAACGAAATGGATGTTCCATGCGGGGCCGTATCCCATTTTAAGTCCGCTCATGACAACGCCTTCGCAGTTGCTCATGTTTATGAGCCTGCCTCTGACTCTGCCGGGGATGGTGTCTGCGTTCTCGCATGTTTTGACATATTCCGCATTCTCTGCGAGGAATGTGGCAAGGGCGCGTCTCTCTGCCTCGAGCATTGCGGTGGCGAGGGGCTTGCCGCCGCCTATAACGGCACCCCTGCCGCGGAGAATGATGTTTTTGCAATTGGTGCCGCCGCGACTGTCGAGCCGACCCATGTTCAAAAGCGAGCGGTAGCACATCATCTCCGTGCCCTCGAATCGGCTTTTGATCTTTGGCAGGTAGTCCTCGGCGTTTGCCGTTCCGCGGAGGACGGCATTTTCCTCGAGATATATTTCGCTGTCGCTGTGCACGTCGAGCGCACCGGTCAGAAATATGCCGGCAGGGAAGTACACGAGGCTGTCCTCCGTGCAGTCGTCGAGGGCGCGCTGTATTGCGGCGGTGTTCACCGTTTTTCCGTCGCCGACGGCGAGGTACGGCGCCTTTGTGACGTCGATGCGCCTTTTTTGCGCGGAGGTTTTGACCTGTATTTTTTTGACCGTGCCGCAAGGCTCGGAGAGTGCCTCGATCACGATCGTGTACAGTCTGTCGGGCAGAAGATCCGTAAATGTGATGTGGGTCTTGTTTGTCGATGAGTGAAATGCCCCGTCGATATAGAGGCTGTACGAATCCGCTTTGTTGAATTCCGACGGATCCCACCAAAGGGTGATCTCATCGGAAAAGGATATAGTGTTAAGCATTTTTTTCCTCCTGTGTGCGTATGCGGCGGAAGACCGAGCACGGCCGCGCCTTAATCTATTGACATATCGAGCTTGAAGCGCTGAATCTTTTTCAGCGTGTTCTTAGGGAATTCTTCCTCGCGCACCTTGAGCACGGTTATCTTTTTGTATGCCACGGCGGTCTTGTTGTAGCTGTCAATGTAACCCTGCAGGTATGCGCGGATGTCGCCGACGGCATTCTTCTTCATATAATCGTAGTCGGGGTAGATCTCCGCAACTATCTGATTGTGCATAAGTCCGCGGCGGCTCTGTCCCTCGTAGACTATTGCCTCGAGGACGCCGGGGACGGCGATAAGCTCGCTTTCGATTTCCTCGGGATAAACATTCTTGCCGTTGGAGAGGATGATGAGGTTCTTTTTTCTTCCGGTGATGAAGAGGACGTTGTTTTTGCCGAGCCTTCCGAAGTCGCCGGTCTTGAAGTACCCGTCGTCGGTGAAGGCATCCTTCGTTGCCGCCTCGTCATTGTAATAGCCGAGCATGACGTTGTCGCCCTTTACTATAATTTCGCCCTCGCCGTCCTCGTTGGGATCGACTATGATGACGTCGTCGATCGGGAGCACGGGTCCGACGGAGCCCTTGGTTACAAAGCGGTTGTGGTTTACGGCGATTATCGGAGCGCACTCGGTTATTCCGTAGCCGTTGAGAGTGTCTATGCCCACCGCGGAGAAGAAGTCGAGTATCTCCTGCGAGATGGGGGCTCCGCCCGTGATGATCATATTGACCTCGCCGCCGAGATTCTCGAGGACGGAGGCGAAGAGCTTGCGCCTTATCTTCTTTCCGAGGTGAAGCACGTCACACATCTTCATCATGAATTTTACGGTCTTTTCCTTACCCTTATCCTTTATTCCCGCGGTGATCTTGCGGTAGAATGTCTCAAGATAAAGGGGGACGAGTATGAGGTGGCCGGGGCGCTCCGTCTTCAACTCCTTTGAGATGTAGCGCAGGCCGGAGGAGATGTATACCTCGCATCCGATGCTCGTCTGGGCGAGGACGGTAACGCTGGAGCAGTAGGTGTGATGAGGGGGAAGCACGCCGAGCGATTTGTCGGAAAAGTCTATATAGGGGAGCACGTCTGCCGTGTCGGAGAGGACGTTCCTCTGCGAGAGCATAACGCCCTTGCCCTTGCCGGTGGTGCCGGATGTGAAGACGAGCATGGCGAGCGCGTCGCGGTCGAGCTTTATGTCAAAGTACGATCTGTCTCCGCCGTCGAGCAGAGCACGGCCTGCCGTGAGCCATTCCTCAAATTCCTCGCTGCCGAAGACAATAGGGGCGTCTGTGCCCGCAGTGGCGGCGACCTCACGGCATTTATCCGCGATATCCGCCTCGCAGAAGATCTTCACCGCGTGCGCCTTCGCCACCGTGTCGGACAGCTCCGCGGCGCCCCAATCTCTGTCGAGAGGGACTAAGACCGCACCCGCGGACATAACGGCGTAATAAACGAGGACCCACTCGTAAGAGAGCTTGCCGATGAGGGCGATGTGCTTACCCGTGAGGCCTTTTTCTATGACTGTGCTCGTCAGGGCGCGCACATCGTCGCGCAGGTCGATATATGTTTTTTTCACCTTCTCCGTATCGGAGGGCTTTATACGGTAGGAAAACGCCGTCCTCTCTCCGTACAGGCTCGCGGCGTCCTCAACGAGTGCGCGCATGCTTTCGTATTCTATTCTTTCGTGAAGTATAATGTCTTTCATAAAATCTCTCCTTTTACATTAATATGGGGAAATGTACGTTAAAATTCAAAGCTTTGCGAGAGGGAAACAAAATTGTCCGACAGCTTTGTCAGAGTGGAGTAAAAGGACTCGAGCTCCCCGTCGGTGATGCCGCGGTCGACCTCGTGCTGGACCCGCTTCACCTTTTCGAGTATGCGCTCCGCGAGCGCGTGCCCTTCGTCGGTCAAAAATATACGGGCGTTGTAATTTCTCTTTCCCGAGCCGTCCTCGGATCTTACAAATCCGTTCCTCTTGAGCACTTCTATCTCGCGCGATATGAGCGAGCGGTCGATCATCGTCTTGGCGGCGAGCTCCGCACCGGTGAGCCCCTCGGTATGATTCATGAGCTCGTATATCCAAAAGATGTGCACCGCCTTTATCCCGAGATGCGGGGCGGCCTCGACCTTCATTTTATGAATGCTCTTGTGTATCCCGTCGATAAGCAGGGCGAGCTTTGCAAACCGTGTTGGCTCTGTCAAGTGTATTGCTTCCTTTCTTTAAAATGCGCGCAGGTGCGCGGCACGGTATAAGTATAGCACAAAAATGTTTACTTGTCAACAACTTGGCACTATTTCATTGCCGGAGCGAAAAGACGGTCGCATTATTATTCACGGTATATTTTCTTGCGGAGGCGGTAAAAATATGAAAAAACCAAAAGCGAGATCGTAAATGGACAGGTTGTGCGAGGATTACGGGCTCAATGTCGGCGAGATCGGCGATAGGCTGCGCGTCGGCGAGAGCTTTGATATAATAAAACGGACGCTTCGGGCAGGGGGGAGGTCCGTATGTCTTTTCTATTTGGACGGATTTATAAAGGACAGCGAGATGCAGAGGGTCATGCAGTCGATAATCGCGATGAAGGAGCTGCCGGACGCAAGGGAGATGGAGCTGCTCCTTCCGTATGTCGAGGTTGAGAGATGCTCGGACACGGACAAGATCGTTACCGCGGTGCTGTCGGGGCAGAGTGCGATACTGGCGGAGACCTTCGGAGCCGCGGCGATCCTCGTCGACGCGAGGACCTACCCCGCGAGGGGGACGGAGGAGCCGGACAGCGACAGAGTCATGCAGGGCTCGCACGACGGATTTGTCGAAACGCTCGTCGTAAACACGGCGCTCATCAGGCGCAGGATACGCGACACAAGGCTGACAATGGAGCATCACAACATCGGCGGCGCGTCGAAGACGGACATAGTGATATGCTATATGAAGGGCGTTGCCGACGGCGGACTGGTCAGGCAGATCGCGCACAGGATAGAAAACGCAAGACCGCGATCGCTGACGCTCGGGTTTCAGAGCCTGTCCGAATCGCTGATAAGGCGGGGATGGCTGAACCCTTTCCCGAAGATAAGAACGACCGAGCGGCCGGACACGGCGGCGGCTCAGCTCCTCGAGGGCAGTGTGCTTGTCCTCTGCGACACCTCGCCGCAGGTCATGATCCTGCCTACCTCGATCTTCGCTTACCTCGAGGAGGCCGATGACTTTTATTTTCCGCCCCTTACGGGAACGTATCTCCGTCTTGTGCGCGTTGCCATTCTTTTGATCTCCGTTATAATCACGCCGCTGTGGTATCTATATCTTGAGTATTACGAGGTCTGCCCGGATGTGCTGCGCTTTCTCATCCCCGACTCGCCCGGTGTGCTTCCCGTCATTCTACAGCTGTTTCTCTCCGAATTTGCGATAGACGGTCTGAAGATCGCGTCGATGAACACGCCGAACACGCTCTCAAACTCGCTGTCGATAGTGGGGGCACTTCTGCTCGGTGATTTTGCCGTCGGGGTCGGCTGGCTCTCCGAGGATGTGATCCTTTACATGGCATTTGTTGCGATCGCGAATTTTGCACAGCAGAATCACGAGCTCGGTTATGCCTTCAAATTCATGCGCATGCTCATCTTGCTTTTGACATGGATATTCAAGGTGTGGGGCTTCGCACTCGGCACCGCGATCTTTGTCATCTCAGTTGCGAGCAACAGAACGCTGACGCGCGGCGGATATCTGCGACCGTTAATACCTTGGAGCCGACGCGGAATGAAAAGGCTGCTCGTCCGCTGTAAAAAGGATGACTTTAAGGAAGATAGGGAGAAATAAAAGTAAAAAAATTAATAAAAGCCCTTGACAAATGAAAATATAAGTAGTATAATTTATCC
>CAZQII010000043.1:0-13501 GCA_964593825.1 uncultured Ruminococcus sp. | reverse complement strand
GACGATGCATCCGCCGACGGCGCTGCCGTGACCGTCCATGTACTTCGTGGTGGAGTGGGTGACGATGTCCGCGCCCCATTCGAAGGGACGGCAGTTTATGGGCGTGGCAAAGGTGTTATCTATAATGAGGGGAACGCCGTGAGCGTGGGCGCATTTTGCAAACAGCTCGATGTCAAGCACATTGAGCGCGGGATTTGCGATCGTCTCGCCGAAGACGGCCTTGGTCTCGGGTCTGAATGCGGCGTTGATTTCCTCCTCGGTCGAGTCGGGGGAAACGAAGGTGAAATCTATGCCCATGCGCTTCATTGTAACGGCGAAGAGGTTGTACGAGCCGCCGTAAATGGCGCTGGATGCAACGATGTGATCGCCGGCGGAGGCGATATTGAATACGGCAAAAAAGTTTGCTGCCTGTCCGGACGAGGTGAGCATTGCCGCCGTTCCGCCCTCCAGGGCGCATATTCTCGCCGCGACGGTGTCGCACGTGGGGTTCTGAAGCCTCGAATAGAAGTAGCCCGATGCCTCAAGGTCAAAGAGCTTGCCCATGTCCTCGCCCGTCGCATATTTGAACGTAGTGCTCTGAACGATGGGGATCTGCCTCGGCTCGCCGTTCTTCGGGCTGTAGCCGCCCTGAACGCATGTTGTTTCGATTCTTGTTTTCTTGTCGGACATTTTATTTTCCTCCTTAAAATTGATTTTAAAAAATAAAAAAGCCACCTGCCTCTTTGTTGAGACGGGTGACTGTTATCAACCGCGGTACCACTCAAATTGCGCCGCAACGGGCGCCTCCTTAACGGACTCACTTTCGAAGTCCAACGCCGATAACGCAGCGTATGCGTGACACCCTAACACAAGGACGGCAAGCGACCCTTTAATGCTCAGATGCCAAGCTCCGAAGCCATAAAAATACATACCGCATTACCGACTTACACCGTCCGTCGGCTCTCTGCAAATGCTAACGATGCATTTCCTCTCCGTCATAGCTTATGAGATGATTTTACCACAAAGGTTTTGATTTGTCAAGGGCTTTGCGAAAATATTCGTGCGGGATCCGAAAAAAATCGGCGGGGCGTCGCCTCGGGCGCCCCGCCTCGGAGCCGAGCCCGAGGGCCGGGGGCGACGTGCCGCATGCGTGAGAATGCCGCGCGGCATCGGGTGGGGTCAGAGACCTGCGGTCAGCCTTATTATCAGATCGATGTCGTCGGGCTGTATCCTTGCCTCATGGGCGGCGCGGTTCTTTGAAATTGCGCCGCAACGGTCGCACCTGTGCGTTATGACATATCCGCGCCTCGGGTCGGGCTCCGCCTTTATCGGGCGGAGAATTCCGCCGCACGGGTTGGCTCTGTCGCCGGGGTTTATGTCAACGTGCAGAGAGCAGAGGCAACGCGGGCAGTGATTGCGCGACGTATATCCGAGGGGCAGGACCTCAAGGCCGCAGTTGGCGCACACGAAGCCGGAATCGTTTTTTGTAAATCTTTTGTTTTCCATAAAAATCCTCGGTGATATGCGGTTTATTTTTACCGCGATGTGAGAAAATAACCTTAATTAAAATCGAAAGGTGGGTAAAAAATGAAGAAGATCTTAGCCATGGCGGCTGTTGCCGCGCTTTGTCTTGCGCTCGGGATGGCGGTCGGCGTCGGCCGCAGGGAAGGGCTGACGCTTATCTTCGACGGTGCGGAATGATCATTTTCCGACGCAGAATTTCGAGAAGATATCGCTTGTGACAGCCTCGGATACCTCGCGGCCGTCGGACTCGGAAAGGACTCGGAGCGCGCGCTCTATATCCGAGGAGACCATATCCGCGCTTGCCCCGTGAGCCAACGCATCGGTCGCCATGGTGATGAATTCACGCGCGGAGACGAGGAGCGCCCTTTGTCGTGCGCTCGAGATGACCGCCGACTCGCCGCATTTTATGCGCTCGTCGACGAATGCTCCGTTTACGGCCGCTGTCAGCTCGGCGAGGCTTTGCTCCTTAAATTCGGATGAAACGGTGATGACGGTGCCGAAATTTTTTCGTATCACGTCCTCGCAGCTCATTTTTTTCGGAAGGTCGGATTTGTTCAGCAGGGCGATCTTCTCCGCACGGGTGCCCTCCAAGGCGGCGATGACCATGCGGTCCTCATCGGAAAAGTCCTCGGAGAGGTCGAACACGGCGATGATCAGCTCTGCGTCCGAGATGGCGGCGCGCGAGCGCTCTATTCCTATGCGCTCGATCACTCCCGCCGCCTCTTCTGCGCGGATGCCCGCTGTGTCGGACAGGCGCAGAACGACTCTGCCGAGCGCCACGCTCCGCTCGAGGACGTCGGTCGTTGTGCCCTTTATGTCGGTGACGATGGCGGCGTCCTCGCCGAGTATCATGTTGTAGACCGTGCTTTTGCCGGCATTCGGCTTTCCGCATATGACGGTCTTGATGCCGTCTGCAATTGCCTTACCCGTTTTGTACGTTGCAAGGAGCGCGCCGAGGCGTGCGTCACAGTCCTTGAGCCGCTCGAGCACCTCACCGTCCGTCAGGTCGCCGAGATCCTCGTCGGGGTAATCTATCCTCGCATATACGGAGCTCAAAAGTCCGACGAGGATGTCCTCTGCCGTTCGAAGACTGTTGTGAAGTGCGTCACGCGAGTCGCGGGAGGCGAGGGCGATCTGCTCGCTGCTTTTCGCCTCGAGGAGCAGGCCTATTGCCTCGGCGTCACCGAGAGAGATCCGCCCGTTTATAAAGGCACGGCGCGTAAATTCGCCGGCCTCCGCCTGCCGCGCCCCCGCCGCGAATGCGCGCTCGAGGACTGCGGAGCTGATAAGCACACCCCCGTGTGAAGAAATTTCGACCGTTTCCTCACCCGTAAAGGATGCGCCGGCGCTGAAGCGGCATGCCATGCCGTCGTCGAGTCTCTTGCCGTCCTCGGTCAGTACATAGCCGTAGACCTGTGTGCGCGGCGGATATTCGCCGAGCTTCTTTTTTGATGCGGGGAGAAATATTTTTTCCGCAAGATCCAGGGCTCCGACGCCCGAGATTCTTATAATCGCGACCCCACCCTTGCCGGGTGGGGTCGAGATCGCCGCAATAATATCGGCAAAGCTGTTCATAATTTTAATCCTTAATGTTTAATACCGTCGGCAGCTCGCGGATCAAAGAACGGATTCTTCGTCTGCGGCGGGCTCCGTAACGGCTTCTTCGGTGTCGACTGCCGGCTGCTCGGTCTCTGCATCCTCGACCGCGGTCTCGATCTCCTCGGTCACGGTCTCCGTGTCCTCGGCGATGACGCCTTCCTCTTCTGCACGGCGTGTCTCATCCTCCTCGAAGATCTCGCGCGGCTTCTTGTCCGTGAGGAATATAACGATCTTTCTGTTGTTGTCGGAGCCGATGGAGTTTGTCGAAACGCCCTCAATGCCCTGGATCTCGGAGTGGATTATTCTTCTCTCGTATGCGCTCATGGGCTCAAGCATAACGCTGCGCTTGTTTCTGAGTGCCTTTTGAGCCGTTCTGCGTGCGAGAGCCCTAAGGGTCTCCTCTCTCTTCGCTCTGTAGCCCTCGATATCCACGGTAACGCGGCTCTTGTCTCTCTCGCCCGCATCGTTCTTCTGTGCGGAGGCGAGGTTGGCGAGATACTGAAGCGCGTCGAGTGTGTCGCCGTGGTGGCCGATGAGGATGGAGGCGTCGTCGCCGGTTATGGTGATCCTCCTCGTTCCGTCATCGCAGGAGAAGAGCTCGGCGGAGGCGTTGAGTCCGATGTCGGAGATGAGCGTCATGATGAAGTCGAAGGATCTGTCCTCGCCCTTCACGACGTCCTTCTTTTCGAACTTGAGCTCTGCCTCGGGAATGACCTTCGCCTTGGGTGCGGAGCTCTGCTGAGCGGCGTCCGCTCTCGGTGCGCGCGGGGGATTCTTGCGCTTCTTGTTCTTTTTGGGGGCGTTTCTTCTCTCGCCGTTATCGGATGCCTCAATTGCCGTGTCGGCGGTGGCATCGCTTCTTTCTCTTCTCGGCTTTTCGTGTCTTCTCGGCTTCTCGTGCGTGTCGGGGAGCTCGATATAAGCCTTGACCTGCGCCTTCTTTACGCCGATTATGCCGAAAATACCCTTTGAGCCTGCGTGGATGATTTCAAATTTAACATCGTCGAGCGGTCCTGCGCCGAGTGCCGCCCTTGCATTTTCCTGTGCCTCGGTGATATCCTTGCCGAGTGCTGTAACTTCTTTGATCATTTCGATTGCCTTCCTGTTTATGTCAGTCTTTAATTTCCGGAATATCCATACTGTTTAGTGATTTTTTATCGCTGTCATTATTCTTTTTCTTCACTGTCGGAAGAGTGTCGTAATCGTCCTCATCTATATAATGAAGGGAACGGTACTTGGGCTGCTGCTTTAAGAGCGCCTTCTGTGCCTTTTCGACATTTTTTTGCTCCTTTTTCATTGCCTTGAGCTGCTCCTCGGTGTAATGCGGCATGGGCATTACCTTGGAGATTATAAGGGTCTGAATTATCGAGAGGATGGACTGGAATATCCAGTAAAGACCCATCATCGCGGAGAAGCCGTAAGCGATAAAGAGCGTGAGCAGGGGCATAATTATGTCCATGATGCGCATTGAAGCCGCGCTCTGTGCATCCTGCTGACCTGCGACTGCGTTTGCATTGCCGTTGAGCTTTTTCGTCAGCCACATCTGGAACCATTGGAATCCTGCGGCGATGACAGGGATGAGTATGAGCGGCCAGAACATCTCCTTCGGGGTGATACCGAGATCGAGTCCGAAGAGCGAGAAGTTAGGGAGCTCCTCTGCGATGCCCGCCTCCTTTATCTGAGAGATGAGCTTGATCTGGTCGATCGTGCTGCTGAAGTTCTTGTGCTCATAGACTCCGCCGAATCCTACGAAATAGTTGATTACCTTTTCGTCGCTCCAGCCCATAATATAGGTGAGGGGCATTCTTATGACCTTATAGAGCCAGATGATTACGGGGAACTGCAGGAGCATGGGCAGACAGCCGGAGAGGGGACTGTATCCCTCGTTCTGCTGAAGCTGCATGATCTCCTCCTGCTGCTTACGCATCGTGACCTGGTCGGTTCTTCCTCTGTATTTTGCTTTTATGAGTTCTATCTTGGGTGTAAGACGCGCCATCTTTATCTGGTTCTTCTGCTGCTTTATTGCAAAGGGCAGAAAAACGATCTTAAATACGAGCGCGTAGAAAATAAGCGCTATTGCATAATAGCCCCCGGAGATGTTGGTAAAAAACTTCAGCATCGTACCAAAGGCATTGTAAATGAAGCTCATTTAGTTTTCCTCGTTTTCTTTTGTTGTTTGTGCACCGCTGTCATTCTCCACTCCTGTTTTCTTCGGATTTCTGAGTCCGTGCTCCGGCACGGGATCGTATCCTCCGCGCGAGAACGGATTACAGCGCAGGATGCGCCATACGGTCAGAACGGTTCCGACGAAAAAACCTCGTTTTTGAAATGCCTCAACGGCATAGGCGGAGCAGGTCGGTGTAAACCTGCAGCAGGGACGCTTTATCGGAGAAATGAATTTTTGGTATAGGCGTATAAGCCAAATCATTACATGCTTCATTGTTCCTTGAACATTTTCAGCTTGGTGAACGCCTCGTTCAACGAGAGCTTGATATCTGTGCTCTTCAACTTTGTGGCCGCGGATCTTGCGGCTATCACGATCAAAAAGCCGGTCTTGAGCGGCTTTTCCTTCTCGAGCATGCGCAGGCCCTCACGAAGTATGCGCCGCGTACGCGAGCGCACGGTCGCGCCGCCGAGTTTGGTGGACGTGGTGAGTCCGATCCTGTTTACGGTTTTCTTTTGCGGATGCGCCTTGGCGAGCTTTTTTGCCGCATAATCGGGCAGGATATATACCGCGAGAGCCGACGTCACCGCTCTCTTGCCCTTTGAATACGCTTTGGAGTAAAGATGATTTTCACATATTGCTGTATATTTCATATAAAAACCACCCCTTAAAACAAAATGTGTTAATTAAACAAAAACCCCGATAAATGCGCTCTGTGTGCAATTTATCGGAGGTTTTGTATGTCACCTGTGCGTGACCTTGATCAATAGGTGAGCTTCGCTCTACCCTTGGCGCGTCTTCTCTTGAGAACTTTTCTGCCGTTTGCGGTTGCCATTCTTTTTCTGAATCCGTGTTCTTTGTTTCTCTGTCTTTTCTTAGGCTGATATGTTCTTTTCATTCTGACTGACACCTCCTTCAAAGTATTAACGTCGCGAATTGAAAATCCGCCTCTTCCGCGTATTCATACGAAAGCCAAAATATATTATAACTGAAAAAATATAAAATGTCAAGTAAATTTTCAAAAAAACTTTGCTTTGAGGCATTTTTGTGAAAAAAGCGGGAGAGGGAAGTATGGGACGATGGGTGCGACGGAGGTAACGAAGGGGGAGATTTTTTAAGTGCGTGCGACCGGCATACCAAAGCGGGCACGAGATCCCACTGTGGCTCGGGCGCCACAGTGCCCTCCGGGTTCGGTTCCAATCGGCGTGGACGCCGATTTTCACTCAGGATGACACGCACTTTATGCTTCGGTGGGTTTGACGAACGTACCGAATGGGGAACGAGATCCCGATGCGGACGTTCGCTCCGCATCGCCCCTGCGGGGTTCGGCGCGAGACTCCGTCTCTTGCTCAGGATGACACTGTCTTTTTTTGCTCGGCGCTTGGTGAGTTTGACGTGCATAGTAAAAAGGGAACGAGATCCCGGCAAGGCGCGTGGCGCATGCCGCCCTCTGGGTTCGGCTACGGGCTTCGCCTTCCGCTCAGGATGACACAGTCTTTGATGCATGCGATATAAAGGGATGACTTTTTTGCTTTGTGATGACACGTAAATGGTACCCGTGTTGAGAAAAAGCGTTATGTATACAGTGAAAGAGCGATCCCGTGTGAAGAAAAACGCGTATTATCAGATAGGTATGCTGTTGTTTTTTATTCGAGCTTTGGAGCCTTTGCGGAACAAACAAATAAATGACGATGTGCGTAGCTTTTACAAAAAAACAAGGGCACATTACCGCACCCTTGTTTTTTTATTATATGTATGTTAATTCTGCCTTAAAAAATGCTTTGAGGTAGAAGCTGTTTGGTTCTGCCGCAAATCTTATTTGAGTCGAAATTTGTTTAGTTCGGTCTCAAAAACGTTTTTCGGCAGAAGCCGTTCAGTTCCGTTTCGAAAAATAAATTTAGTTAGAATTCGATCCTCTTTGTCTTGAAAACTTGATTTGAGGCGAAATTCACATTTTAAGAGGCTTTCTTTTTCTTTGTGAAGGCGTATGCGATAAATGCGACATCGCATGCCAACGCCGCGCTGCCGATAATGACCGCGGCTACGGCGAGTCCGACGGACGCACCTTTGCCCTCGGCAACGATGTTTTCCGCGACGGCCTTGATATCCGTTGCCTTGCCGTCGATCACCCAATATCCGTCACTGTTGATGTATACCTGCTTAAGTCCGCATATCCTACAGGTGTTGCCCTCATATTGATGATGGCCGTACAGGCTGTCGCAAACGGCATTATGATGCTCGTCGGTGCTCAAGGCTGTTGCCGTAAATGAGGTTACGGCGCTTCCGTCCTCGTTGGAGAACGCGTTGAGATTCTGATTTTTATCCGAGTTGTAGGTGCAGCCCTTGATTGCGGCGGTTTCGTCAACCATTGCGACAAACACGGACGGAGCGACCGTCGGATGATCGGATTCGACAGAGCCGCCGACGAAGCAATCGGTCATGGACGAATCATCAAGCTTACCGACAAAGCCGGAAACGCGAGGAGCAAACGAGGTGACCGAGCTTTTGATATTACCGAATGACGCACAGTCGGTAATTACACCGTACGAGCAATATCCGCAAAATCCGCCGACGTTCCAGTTGCTTGCAGTTACATCGACATTTGCAACGCAACGTGTAAATACGCTCTTGGAAACGCCCTTTGAAACATAGCCGACAAAGCCGCCCATGGCCCATCTTCCGTCAATGGCTCCGCGAGCGATGCAATCGGTGTAGGTAGAGCTGTTGCTCATTCCGACAAACCCTCCGCTGTTGTCACAGAGGCCTGTCAGCTTAAAGCTGTCCACTGAGCAATCGATGAAATCCACGTAGTCTACGTTACCGCACATGCCTCCCACCGCATAATAACCGTCGGGATCAACTTTATCACCGTCGATGACATCGACCGTGCCGGAAACGTGCACGTTTTCCACAATGATACGTCCGTTATCGGTGCTGCCCATTAACTTCAGAGCCAATATACCGTTACTTCCGGCGAAAAGTCCGTTACCGTTTCCGTGTATCTCGGCATTCTCTATCGTCAGGTCACGAATAATGAGGTTGGGACCGCCCGATCCGCTGCCGTTGATGACAATACAGCCGAACAGACCGCCTGCCCAGCCGTCGGTCGCCTCATCCACGTAGATACCGCGTACGGTTTTGCCGTTTCCGTCAAAGTTGCCCCTGAACTCGTTGCCGGGCGAGGTGTAGTCGGGCAACCATTTATACTGCCCAATCGGGTTCCAGCGCTTGCCGCTGAGATCGATGTCGTTTGTAAGCTTAAACCACTTTCTCTCATAGAGGGTATTGCTGCCCGCAACATCGTTTGAAAGCTTTGCCAATTGCTCTGCGGTGGCGATCAGATAGGGATCCGTCTCCGTTCCGCTTCCGCCTTCAAAATCATCTGCCGCAAAATCGCTCCACTTTTCGGTCGGTCCCGCGGTCTGCTCCGTATCCTCCGCCGCGGCATCCTCCGCAGAGGCGGGGGTCACCATCACTGTCAGCAGTGTCATGAGCACGGCGATAGCCAAAAGAAGCGCAAAAAGCTTGCTGACTGCCGTGGCTGCAAAAGTTTTTTTCATAAATATTGTTTCTCCCTTGTTTTTTGGATTTCGTTTTTATTGTTTTCATTTTTTCAAGCTCGGCGGGCGCAATGCTTATTGCTCGCTTTGCCGATGCTTTAAAATCGTGTGTGATGCGAAATCGATCGCCTCCTTTATTTTTCGCCGGAAACGCGTTATCGGCGAAGGGCGGATCCTGAAGATCCGTCACACTCCCGTCCGCCGTAAAACAGATCTCGCATTCACTTATAGGAGGGAGCGTTGTGTTCGCGATTTAGAACGCGTTTCACAACACAAAGTATAGCATAAAATACACAGGATTGCAATAGATTTTAAAAGGAAAATTGCGAACGATTTGTGAATTTTTCGATTTCGGCGTGCGACGGAAGGATCGGGAGGGGTGATACGTATATAATGCCCGACGACCGATATGCGAGATGAAAAGTGCGCGAAAGAGTATTTTTCTACTGTGCCGATTTTATAAATTCTGTGAATGAAGCGTAACAAAATTTTACGGCCGCTTGACATCATATAATATCGGCGGTATAATTAAATTGTTCGTCAGAGAACAGTTCGAAAACTGACATTCGCGGGGAGGAGAAATGAATCGCATTTTTGAAAATTTGTATGCAAATCGGGAGCTGCACGCTGTTCTTTTCGGCTCCATTTGCGAGGAATATGACCTGACACTTACGGAATTGCTCGTGCTTCTTTTCCTTGATAAAAGCGAGAACGGAGATACGGCGACCGACATTGTCGAGGAATTGAAGATAACGAAATCCCATGTGTCCGCCTCCGTGCGGGATCTGGAGGAGCGCGGATATATCGAGGGCGGCTATGAGGGCAGGAACAGAAGGACCGTCCATCTTCGGCTCTGCGAAAAGAGCAAGGATGTCATTGCGGCGGGGCGACGCGTTCAGAACGATTTTATTTCTATTGTTTGCCGCGGCTTTTCAAGCGATGAATTGAGCGCGCTTAAGGATTATACACGGAGAATGACAGAGAATACCAATCGGTATTTGGGCGAGCACGGCTACGGAAAGGGAGGCAACGCGTAATGGCACACGGGGATATGACGGAGCTTTCATGTAAATATACTTATTACCGATACATGCCCGCTCGGAAAAAGGAGCTTGACGGCGGTACGGACAGTGAGCTTAAAAAAGAGGGGGATGAGGCGTATGACAGATAAGCTTAGAAAATATACAGCGGAAAAGGAAATACTGTGCAGAAGAAACGATAATATCGATCCGCGGCTGTACGAGGAATACGGCGTTAAAAAGGGGCTGCGCGACGAGAACGGAAACGGAGTTCTCGCCGGACTCACAAATATATCGAGGATCACATCGTCGAGGACCGTGGACGGGAAAAAGATCCCGTGCGACGGAGAGCTCTGGTATCGGGGATACCGAGTGGAGGATCTGATCGGTGCGCTCGGCGAGCGGGAGTTCGGATATGAAAAGATAGCTTATCTGCTTTTAATGGGCGAAATGCCCGACGCGACCCGTGCGGAGGAATTCGGGACCCTGATCGGAGAGTGCAGAACGCTTCCGACCAATTTCACACGGGACGTGATCATGAAGGCGCCGAGCGGGGATATTATGAACTCGGTCACGCGCAGCATACTGACCCTGGCGTCCTACGATGAGAACACCAACGACACGAGCGTGAGCAACTCGCTCCGTCAATGCATCCAATTGATCGGTGAGTTTCCTCTGCTCGCGGTGTATGCCTACCACGCCTATAATTACTATGAGAATATGGACAGCATGGTGATCCACCGACCCGATCCGACGCTCTCCACCGCGGAAAATTTCCTGATGATGCTGCGGCCGGACAAGCGGTACACGCTCACAGAGGCTAAGGTGTTGGACACCGCACTGATCCTTCATATGGAGCACGGCGGCGGAAACAATTCCACCTTTACGACTCGCGTGATCACATCCTCCGGCTCGGACACATATTCGACCATCGCGGCGGCGATGTCGTCTTTAAAGGGCCCGAAGCACGGCGGCGCTAATATCAAGGTGATGGAAATGATGGAGGACATCCGCCGGAATGTGTCCGACTGCTCGGACAAGGATGAGGTCGGGGCATATCTCACGAAGATCATAAACAAGGAGACCTTTGACCGCAAGGGACTCGTGTACGGTATGGGGCATGCGGTCTATTCGCTCTCCGATCCGAGGGAGCGGATATTCAAGAAATATGTTGAGCAGCTGGCTGCGGAAAAGGGACGCGGCGCCGACCTGAAGCTTTATCAAAATGTGGAGGAGCTTGCGCCGAGGCTGATCGCGCAGTACAGGCACATTTATAAGGGAGTCAGTCCCAATGTGGATTTTTACAGCGGGTTTGTTTACGATATGCTCGGTATTCCGAAGGAGCTGTACACGGCGATGTTTGCCGTTGCGCGGATCGTCGGCTGGAGCGCGCACCGTATCGAGGAGCTGATCTGCATGGATAAAATAATCCGTCCCGCTTATATGAGCGTGATGGAGGAGCATAAGAAAATATAAATAAAAAAGAAAGTGAAAAAGGAAGGATATTAATTATGGCTTACTGTGTAAATTGCGGAGCCAAGCTCGGCGACGGTGCAAACTTTTGCCCGAGCTGCGGCACGGCGGTAAACGGAAATAATCAAAGCACTCAAAATCAGAGCTCGGATGCCGCAAAAACGGCGGCGACCATCGCGGGCACGGCGCTCGGCGTTTCTATACTGAGCAATATGATGCGCAGAAGAAGGCACCGTATGATGCCTCCCCCTCACAGGGGTCCGATGGGCGGCCCCCGAGGTCCTATGGGCGGGATCGGAGGTCCCGGCGGACGCGGTCCGGGAGGCAGGGGCCCCGGAGGAAGAGGTCCGCGGGGAGGCGGCTTCGGCCGTCCTTAAAAGACATTTTACCAAAGAAAAGAGAAGGTTTATATGTTTGGCAAATCAGGCGGGGCGTTAAAGAAGCCGAGCGCGAGGCGCAGCTGTCAGCGTGATGACGAAAATCGCGTCATCGTCAATATGACCGTAAAGGACGACAGCTGCTTTTTGTCGGTCTTTTCCGAGAGCAATACTCCCGTGATCAGCACGGAGGTTGCCGATTTTATTGAGCATAATACGTCTGCGATCTTCCCGAAGGAGCCGTTGACGCTGAGAATACACAGCGACTGCATCGACGAGCGGGAGAGGGAACTGTATAAAAAAGCGATCGCGGAGTATTATACGGAGAAATACTTTGCAAACAAAAGGGAGCTGAGGCGGAATAACATTATCGCGCTGATCTTGACCGTTTTCGGCGTGATCACGCTCGTGCCGGCTGTTTTGCTCGAATATCAAAGGGGCAGTCTGATCTGGGGCGAGGTGATCGATATCGTGGCATGGGTGCTGCTTTGGGAGGCGGTGGACATCAGTGTTTTCGAAAACCGAGCGTTAAGGCTGAAGCAAAAATACTATCTTTCATATATATCCATGAAGATAGAATATGTGGATCTGAATATCGGATAAACAGGTCCTCATTTCCACTCCTCGAATATTTGGGAGCAATAAGCAAAGAAAAAGGCGCTGCGAGCATTTACGAGAGTTAACATAAATGCTTTTAAGAAGGTTGCTTTTGTGATATAATATATTAAACGCAATTTGATTCAATCGAGGTGCATATGGAACTGACAAGAATCGAAATAGATAATTATAAATCAATTAAATCACCTGTTACAATCTCGTTCTTGAAAGGATTGCCGACAATTTTAATTGGCAAAAACGGAAGTGGCAAAACGAATGTTTTGGAAGCATTATCGGCAATTGCTTTGGCTAATAGTAACTACTATTTGAATAGAGAAAAAGAGCAACCCACCTATCGCGCATATATCCAATTGAGCGAAGAAGATGTAACTACAATGTTGCCTGATGTAGTGTATGATAAAAATAAATGTGAGATTGTTGCTTACAGCAGAGGTAGTGATCTGAAAATCGATAGAATTCGATCGGAGTATATTGTTTCATCAATAAGGAAAGAAATTGCTGATATCCGAGATTTAGCATCGCAACTGAAGGATGCCGTTGACTTATATGAAAAGCAACTCACCAAAATATCACATAATGGATATGAGGAATTGCCAATTCATTGCTACAATATAAAAAATGCGAATGGTCGGCTGACCAACTATAATATTTTGCATGGGCAAGCAGAACATTTCATAGACAGTGTGCGTAAAGTGCTTGACAGGATACTGCAAACATTTGACGATGATGAAGCGGCTCTGATATTCATCGCAGACAGCTATCTTTATTTCGGATGGAATAAACAAAAATCATTTAGGCTTGAATATGTAGAGCCGTCGCTTGCAAGATTTGAGCAAAAATTTGTTTCGATCGATAAAACTGCGATAAAGAGGGAGATCACAAGAATCAATAAAGCAACAAAAGATAGTTGCGATCGCATTGATCGGTTAATACAAGAGATAGAGGACAGGACAAAGCGTATCCAAGAAGGACTTGACACTGACGATATGCGAAGACAAGAACACGATGAACTCTATTATTCGTTTTTGCGGAATATCCGACAAATTATCGGGAAAAGATGTTTGTTCTTAAAAAATGAGAGCAACGATGTTATCTTTAAAAAAGAAGATCGAAATTACTACTATAACGATCACTCAAATGCCATAGTGGAGACCTATTTGCGACAGGTATATGACGGAGAGGATCGTG
>CAZQII010000042.1:0-13532 GCA_964593825.1 uncultured Ruminococcus sp. | reverse complement strand
CAACTGGAAATCCCAGTTTCTTTCCGGCATGATGCAGCCGCTGATGAACGTGATCGGCAACCTTGCTTATGTTGCCGTATGCGTGATCGGTGCGGCGCTTGCCATAAACGGCACCATCAAATTCGGCGTGATCGTTTCATTTATTCTTTATGTGCGCCTGTTCACCACACCTTTGACGCAGATCGCACAGGGCATGACCAATCTGCAGACCGCAATGGCGGGTGCAAACCGCATCTTCGATTTCATGGAGGCGGAGGAGCTCGAGGACGAAAGCGACAAGCCCGAGCATAAGACGTCGGCCACCGTAGGCTCGGTAGAATTCAATCACGTTCGTTTCGCTTATCCCGAAAACCCCGACAAGGTAATAATTAAAGACTTTTCCGCCAAGGTGAGTCCGGGTCAAAAGGTTGCGATCGTCGGCCCCACCGGTGCGGGCAAAACCACAATGGTAAATCTTTTGATGCGCTTTTTCGAGATCAACAGCGGAAGCATCACCGTGGACGGAACGCCGATCCACGATATCCGCCGAGAGGACGTGCACAATATGTTCGGCATGGTCCTGCAGGACACATGGCTCTTTGAGGGCACGGTGCGCGAAAACCTCGCCTATAATCTCGAGAATATTACCGATGCGGATATTATGCGTGTCGCAAAGGTGTGCGGCATCGATAAATTCATCCGTTCCCTGCCTCACGGACTCGATACCGTCCTTTCCGAAAGCACGACTATTTCCGCAGGACAGAAGCAGCTTCTTACCATCGCACGGGCCATGCTCCAGGATGCACCGATGCTGATCCTTGACGAGGCAACCTCTTCCGTTGATACAAGGACCGAGGTCATTATTCAAAGGGCAATGGATGAGCTGACCCGCGGAAGAACAAGCTTCGTGATAGCACACAGGCTTTCCACAATACGCAACTCCGACCTGATCCTTGTCATGAAGGACGGCGATGTTATCGAAAGCGGTAATCACGCGGAGCTTATGGCAAAGGGCGGCTTCTATAATACTCTTTACAACAGCCAATTTGAACAAACGGCTTAAGCGGACAAAATACAAAAAATTGATATCGGCCATGACACGGTACAAAAAGTCGGCGTGACTCCCGTCACGCCGACTGCTTCTTTTTTTAATAACTGTTTTTCGGCATCTGCATATTGCAGGCGCCCTTTTTCGCCAGATGATCTGTATACCTAAAAGCGAGAGGATCAAAGAGCAGCTATGATTCTTTCCGCTATGCATTTCATGCCGAGATCACCGGGGTGCGCCGCAACGCCCTCATGCCAAAAGAGTCCTTTCGCCATATTGCGGTCATCCTGCTCGAGATCGGTCAGGTGCACGAAGGTATATCCGCGCTCCTCTGCGACCTCTGAGAAAACGGAATTCTTCGACGAATTCCAAAACAGATCGGTAACGATCACGCGCTCCGCCGCATGCGAAAAATATGCGATCACCTTATCTAAGGCGTGCTTGCAGCTCTGTGCCTCATGCGCCTCGGTCGAGATATTTTCACCTATGCGAATTATGACTATATCCGCGGCAAAATCGCGGGCAGGCTTGTAAAGCTCGTCGAGCAGTGTGTCCGTGCTCTGATAGCCGCGCTCCCATTCCGCACCGTGCACAGTGCAGTAATCGACCGCACCGTATTTTTCATCGAGCGCGCGCAGGACGGTGTGGACGTAATCCTTGTCCTCCGCCGATGCCGCCATGCCCCAATTTCCGTACCAGCCTATATCCTCCTTCGGTGCATGCAGGGTGATGGAATTACCGAAAAAGAGGACGCGCTTCGCTCCGCCGCGGCGGAAGATCCTGACGTACTTGTCCTCGGCGACCTGTCCCGCAGAGGAAACGCTGTTGGCCAGCATATTTTTAGAATCGGCCATGCTTTGATTCTCCTTTTAAAAAAATATTTTTATGTCTCTGCACTTTCCCGCAGAGGACAGCGATCAATAATCGGTCTTGTTTTTAAGAATCTTATAAAGCGAGCGGTAAGACTCGAGGCGCTCCGCGGAAATGTCCCCCGCCTCTGCCGCCCGAGCAACGGAGCACTCACCCGCGCCCTCACCAACATGGGCGCAGTCTGCATATCGGCATGCCGTGCCGTGCCGTGCGATATCCGGGAAGGACGAGAGCAAATCGTTTATCCCGAAAAAGTCGAACCGCGCAAAATCGATAAGCGAAAAACCCGGCGTGTCGGCCAAAAATCCGCCGCCACCGATGTCAAATATCTCGACATGGCGCGTGGTATGGCGGCCGCGCTCGATTTTTTTCGATATTTCTCCGGTCGAGAGTCCGAGGCTCGGAAACAGCGCGTTCATAAGCGTTGATTTCCCGACACCGGACGCACCGGCAAAGGCGGCGGTGGCACCGTTTTTGACATTTTCGTTTATGTATCTTAAAACGGCGTCGGTTCCGACTCCCGATTGAGACGAGACGGTAAAGGTCTCGATCCCCGCCCTCTTATATATATCGGCATAACGCTGTGCAAGATCGGGAGCGACGTCGGACTTTGTCACAATGACCGTCGGCGTGATCCCCGCGTGATATGCGATCGCGGTGAGCTTGTCTATCGTCTCGAGCACGGGGGCAGGCTTTGCCGCCGCAAAAGCAATGAAAAGATAATCTAAATTTGACACGGGTGGGCGGATGAGCGCATTTTTACGCGGTAATATCTCGGATATGACCACACTGTCCGGTGTTGCGTCATCGATCGCGATATTGACCTCGTCGCCTATTAAGACCTTTGTTTCGTCGCGCTTCAATATTCCCTTCGCGCGGCAGAAGACGGTTTGTTCCGTGCCGTACAGCCGCACCTCGTACAGGCCGCCGAGGCCCTTTACGACCTTTCCTCTTTTTTTGCTGATCAAAAATTATTCCTCTTTTCCCGTTTTTTCGGATTCTGAGCGGCGGAGCTGACCGCACGCCGCATTTACGTCCGAGCCGAGTCTGCGTCTCACCGTAGCAATGACTCCGCGATCCTCGAGCAGCTTTGCGAATTTGTTGGCGGAATCGGTGCTGCCCGACTTGAATCCCGTTTCCTTTACGGCGTTGACGCGTATGAGATTTACGTGGATTGGCGCTTTTATCGGCTTGAAATACTTCTTTAGAAGCTCTGCGAGCGCCGCCGCGTCACTCTCGGAGTCGTTCTTTCCCGCTATGAGTGTGTACTCAAAGGAGATCCTGCGCCCCGTTTTCTTATAATAATCGACGCACGCACACAAAAGCTCGTTAATGCTCCATTTTCTGTTGACCGGCATTATCTCCGAGCGCCTTGCATCGTCGGAGGCGTGGAGCGACACCGAGAGCGTGATCGGAATATTTATCTCGGCAAGCTCGCGTATGCGCGGAACGACGCCGCAGGTAGACAGAGAAATATGGCGATATCCGATGTTGAGTCCGTCCTTATGATTTACGAGCTTCAGAAAGCGCACGACATTGTCGAAATTGTCGAGCGGCTCGCCGATACCCATCATAACGATATTGTCTATCCTCTCACCCGTGTCACGCTGAGCGGCGATCACCTGCCCCACGAGCTCGGAGGGAAGAAGATCTCTCTCCCTGCCCGCTATTGTTGAGGCGCAAAATTTACAGCCCATGCGACAGCCCACCTGGCTCGATATGCAAAGCGTATTTCCGTGCTTATAACGCATGAGCACGCTCTCCACGCAGGCACCGTCGTACAGTCTGAAAAGATACTTTACGGTTCCGTCGATCTTCGATGTCAATTTCAGATGTACAGTAGGAAGCGTGTCCAGTGCTTTCTCCTTAAGAGACTCCCTGAGCTTCTTCGGCAGCGTCGTGATCTCATCGATCCGCTCACCCGCCGCCAGACGCGGAAAAATCTGTGTCGCACGAAATTTCGGCTCGCCCGAGGAGATGAAAAAATCGGCAAGCTCATCGGGGAGCATCGAATATAAATCTATCTTATCCATAAAAATCACCTCATGCTCCTTTTGAGCTTTGCGATAAAGAATCCGTCCGTGCCGTGCATGTGCGGGAGAAGTGTGAGCATACCCGCCTCCGAATGCAGATCGCCAACCGAGAAATCGACGGCGGCAAAGTCGGGTTTTTCTTCAAGGAAGGCACCGACGACATCCTCGTTTTCCGCGCGGTTCAACGTGCAGGTGGAATAGACCAGCTCGCCGCCCGGCTTCAAATAATTTGCGGACGCACGCAGAATCGAAAGCTGAAGGCTCGGCAGAGCCTCCGCCTCCGTGAGGTCCTTATACCTCAGATCGGGCTTCTTTGCGAGAACACCGAGTCCGGAGCACGGAACGTCGCAGATGACTCTGTCCGCCGTGCCGAAGAGCCGAGTGTCGGGGTTTCGCGCATCCCGCGCGCCGAGCGTCAGATCTATACCGAGCCGCTCCGCCCCGCCCGAAACCAGCGACAGCTTGCTCTCGTGTATGTCAAAAGAATATATCTTGGCTCCGCCCGAAAGAATATATGCGGCGAAGCTCTTGCCCCCCGGACATGTGCAAACATCTATGACCGTATCCGTCCTGCGGGCACCGAGCGCCTCAGCGGCGATGGCAGATGCCTCGTCCTGTACAAAAAAGAGCCCCTCATCAAAGCCGAATATTTCACACGGGTTCACACTTCCGTCTATTTTCACGCCGATGGATGAATTTGCCGCGGCTCTCACCTGCACTCCTTTTGACAAGAGCTCTGCGATGAAATCCTCACGGCTTATCCTGGCGGTATTAACGCTCAGCGATGTTGGAGGAACGATGTTGAAGCTTTTGAGCATCTTTTCCGTCTCATCCTCGCCGAAATCTGATATAAACTTCTTCACCGTTTTAAGCGGGAACGAATAAAATACCGATAAATACCGCGCCACGCTCTTGCTCCTGTCGGGCAGCGGCAACGAATCCTTTTTTCTTACCGCCGCTCTCAGCACGGCGTTCACAAACGCCTTCTCGCCCTTGCCGTGCGCAAGCTTTACGGATTCGTCCACCGCAGTGAAATCGGGGACGGAATTCATATGCATTATCTGACAGAGCCCGAGCCTCAAAATATTTCTGACGCGCGGTGAAATGTCGTCGACAGAGCGCGCGGACAGCGAAGCGGCAACGTAATCGTATGTTATCTTACGTTCGACGGCGGTGTAAAGCAAAACTGTCAAAAACGAGCGCTCCGAGGGTGAAAGCGAGTCCGCCTTGTGCGACGAGAGCGACAAATTCACATATTTCCCGCCATTTTCATATTCAAGAAGAAGGGCAAGCGCCGTTTCTCTTACTGTCATACGTCCCTCCGATCGAATTTTTAATCAAGTATATCTCCGACAGCGATCCTTCTGCCGCGGACGAAATCCCCCGCGGTCATTTTCCCCTTGCCCTGAAGGACTACGGAGAGCACACGCATCGCTCCGACTCCGCAAGCAACGGTAAACGAGCCGTCGCCCTTTGCATTGACCGCGATGACCTCGCCTGGTGCTCCGACTCCGTCGACGGGGATCTGCTTTGTTATCTTCAAAAGCTTGCCGTCGAGAAATGCGTAAGCGCCGGGTATGGGCGTCACACCCCTGACCAGACAGTCGAGCTCCGTCGCACTCTTTGAAAAATCTATCCTCGCGTCTTCCTTTTCTATCTTCCTCGCATAGCTTGCGAGCGAGGGATCCTGCGCGCGCCTTTGTGCCCTGCCCTCGAATATGGCGGTCAGCGAACGGGAGAGGAGCTCGGCGCCGAGTACGGCGGAGCGGTCGTGGATCGCCTCGAAATCGTCGTCCGAATTTATCGGAAAGGCGACGGAATCGATGATATCCCCTGTGTCCAGTCCCTCATTCATATACATGACCGTGACACCGGTCTCACGCTCGCCGTCAATTATCGCGCGCTGCATCGGTGCGGCACCCCTGTACTTCGGCAGAAGAGAAACGTGCATATTCACGCATCCGAACTTCGGATAGTCTATTACATATTTCGGCAGAATCTTGCCATACGCGACGACGGCGATAAGATCCGGTGCTGTCTCATTCAGAATATTTTTAAACTCGTCCGCACGAAGGGTGGAGGGCGTGTATACGGGAATGCCCCTCTCCAGTGCAAGACTCTTCACCGGCGTCGGCGTCATGACATTACCTCGGCCGCGCGGCTTATCCTCACCCGTCACGCATGCCGCAATACAGTATCCGTCGTCTAAAAGACGCGCAAGCACCGTTGCCGCGATCTCGGGCGTGCCCATAAACATTATCTTCATACCGTTTTTCTCCGTACGGATCATCAGCGGCTCATCTCCCTGAGCTCCTCCGGCGTAAGAGATCTTATCTCTATATCCGTGTATATTTTTCCGTCAAGGTGGTCGCACTCATGGCATATGGCACGCGCCAGAAGATCCTTGCCGTTCAACTCGAATTCCTTTCCGTTTCTGTCAAGTGCGCGCACGGTGACAGCCGCGGGACGGCGAACTATACCGTACTTTCCGGGATTGGAGAGACAGCCCTCAGCATCCTCCTGCTCGCCGGCATATGCGACTATCTTCGGATTTATGAGCTCGATGACATTGCCCTCCTCGACCTCGATCACAACCACTCTGCGCAAAACTCCGACCTGCACCGCGGCAAGTCCAACGCCGCCTGCGGCGCGCATGGTTTCCCTCATGTCGTCAAGGAGCGTCAGAATCCTCGGCGTTATCTGCTCGACCGGGCGCGATATCTTTCTTATGAGCGGATCCTCGAATTTTACTATTTTCAATTTTGCCATTTATAACTCCGTTCCGCCGCCACGAAGGCGGCAAATACATTTTTTCTCTTTATTTATCCCGTCATGGGATTGAAATCCACGGCGAGGCTCGCATTCCGCTGTGTCGCGAATTCCGCCATCAGATCGCGGAAAAGACCGCGAACCGCCTTATTGAGCCTGCATTTTACGATCAGCCTCATCCTGTATTTTTCATTCAGCTTATATACCTGCGCCTCAAACGGACCGAACACGGCAAACGGCAGATCCGAATACTTACCGCCGATCTGCTCCTTCAGCCTGTCCGATATGCGTCCGACGGCCGAAAAAAGCTCCGCCTCCTCGGGCGAGGAGACCGTCAAGCGCACGATGTCGCAAAACGGCGGGTAGCAAAGCTCGCGCCGCACGGCGATCTCACCCTCGTAAAAGCTTTCGTAATCCTGCTTGCAGGCGAGCCTTATGACCTCATTGGCAGGTGAGTAGGTTTGTATAACGGCAACGCCGCCGTCCTTCGCCCTTCCCGCTCTGCCTATCACCTGTGTCAGGAGCGAAAACGTCCGCTCCGACGCACGAAAGTCGCTGACGTAAAGCGATGTGTCGGCAAGGGCAACCCCGACCAGCGTGACATTGGGAAAATCGTGCCCCTTCGCAACCATCTGCGTTCCGAGCAGGATATCCGCCTCCCCGCGTCTGAAGCCCTCGAGCATCCTGTCATACGCGCTCTTTGCCGAGGTGGTGTCCGCATCCATGCGCATCGCGCTCATCTCCGGGAGCAGCCGTGTGAGCTCCCCCTCCAGCTTCTGCGTGCCGAAGCCGAGGAAGCTGAGCCTCGCACCACCGCAGGACGGGCATGCGCGCGGCGGCGGAGCCGTCATTCCGCACATATGGCAAAGCAAGCGTCCGCCTCGGTCGGTGTGATATGTCATCGAGACGGAGCAGTGCGGGCACTGTATGACATCTCCGCACTCCCTGCACTGAACCTGCGACGAATAGCCGCGTCTGTTCAAGAAGAGTATCGCCTGCTCGCCTCTCCCGTGCACATTGTCAAGCGCTTCGTAAAGCCGTCGACTTATCGGAGTCGTGTTTCCGAGGCGAAGCTCCTCGCGCATGTCGACGACCACCGCCTGCGGCAGATGAACACCGCCGTACCTCTCGCGCATGGTGACGAGAGTATATATTCCCGTCTTCGCCTTATAAAAGCTCTCGAGCGACGGCGTTGCCGAGGCGAGGAGCATCACGGCATTCGACACGCCGCATCTGTATGCCGCAATATCACGCGTGTGGTATTTCGGTGCGCTTTCCGATTTGTAAGTATGCTCGTGCTCCTCATCTATAACAATGAGCCCTATATTTTTAAGCGGCGCGAATATTGCCGAGCGCGTTCCTATCACAAGATCGACATCGCCGCGCTCCGCCCTACGCCAAGCGTCAAGCCGCTCGCCCTGAGAGAGCGAGGAATGAACAACCGCGACCCTCTCGCCGTATCTGTGGCAGAAAAGCGCGACCGTCTGCGGCGTCAGCGAAATCTCGGGCACGAGCATTATGACCGTTTTTCCCTTGTCGAGTGTCTTGTCTATCAGGCGCATGATGACCTTCGTCTTTCCCGAACCGGTCACGCCGAAGAGAAGTGCCGCCTTAGGCACGCCCGAATCGCATAAGCTGTCGACGGTGTCGAACGCGCGCGTCTGCTCCGCGGTCAGCTCTATCGGCTCGCTCTCGCGCATCGCCTTAAATCCGGAATAAGGATTTCTGATCGACTCCTTAAGTTCAAAATCGACAAGTCCCTTATCACGGAGCGCGGCGATGTGCGCCGGCGTAACACCCGGAAGACTGCGGAGCACCCCGTAATCCGCGGATGTGTTTTTTATAAGAAATTCGAGAGCCTCGCGCTGACCCTCACTTTTTATTCCCGCGCGTCCGCCGGCGCGGAGGCGCGCCTCAGCCTCCTCTGTGCCGACAGAGAGGACGACCGTTTTGCCGTACCTTATATTTTCGTTTTCCGCAAGCGCGCCGGGCGGCAGGACCGTGCGCATCGCCTCGCCGAATGTGGACAAGGTATGCTCCTTTATAAAAGAACAAAGCCCGAGCATCTCATCTGACAACGAGTAACGGCTCGAGAGAACCGAGTGCACGGACTTTATATTCTCTCCCTCGGAGGAATCCTTGAGCGAAACCACGACGGCGGTGCGGCGGCGATCGTTCTTGCCGAACGGAACCGTTACCAAGTCGCCGCGCTTTACATCGGCATTACATTCATAATCAAACAGACGGTCGATGGCATACGGCGCATCTGTAAGATATACCTCGCAATACACCGTATCACCTCACCCTTCAAGAAAAACGGTGCGCCGCTGTCAAAGCTCCTCGGAGCCGTCAGTCCCCTCGGGGCGATACATTTTGAATCTGCCGTCCGCGATCTTGTTTATGGCAATCTTTACTGCCTTCTGATCCTTG
This sequence comes from uncultured Ruminococcus sp., assembly GCA_964593825.1. GTDB lineage: Bacteria > Bacillota > Clostridia > Oscillospirales > CAG-272 > UBA1740. The sequence goes on along the minus strand of CAZQII010000042.1, from coordinate 4,403 downwards.
TACTCAGCGTTGATGAGAGCGGACAGCGGCTTGTCGGTCTCGTGATTGTCGATAAGCTTTTGCGCGGCATTTCTCATTTCCACGTATTCGTCGGTAACGATGCGCGCGCCCTTGGCAACGCCGACAACAAGCTCGTAGCGATTGAACTCGCCCTTTGTAAGTTCGTCTATTGTAGGATGGATCATTTTATTTTATCTCCGTTTCGTTTATTTTTTAAATTAAATTATTCCTCTTCCTCATCCGACTCGTCATCCTCCGCATCGCCGGTGAGTCGGTTCGTGAGCGTTTCCGTCTGTATTGCGGAAAGTATAACATGCTCGGAATCCGTTATTATAACGGCCCTCGTGCGTCTGCCGCAGGAGGCGTCTATAACTCTGCCCTCCTCCTTTGCATCCTGAACGAGTCTCTTTATCGGTGCCGAATCCGGCGCCGCCACGGCGATTATCCTCCCCGCGGAAACCATGTTTCCGAAGCCAATATTTATAAATTTCATTTTCTTCTCCGAATATTGTCGAAGCCGTCGGCTACGTCATTCTATATTTTGCACCTGCTCGCGGATCTTCTCGAGCTCGCCCTTCATATTTACGACTATGCGTGCGATGCGGGCGTTATTTGCCTTCGAGCCGATCGTATTCGTCTCGCGGTTGAGCTCCTGCATCAGAAAATCCAGCTTTCTTCCCGACGGCTCGCCCGAGTCGGCAATATCATAAAACGCGCCGAAATGCGACCGAAGCCGCACGAGCTCCTCGTCTATCGCGATCTTATCCGCCCAGATGGCGCACTCCGTGAGCAATCTGTTTTCGTCTATCACAACGGAGTTGTCCTCGAGGATCGACTTAAGGCGAGCCTCCAGCTTGTCGCGGTAGCCGACCGTGTCCTGCCGCGAAATCTCCTCGACCTCATCCGCGAGCGCCCTTACGGTCTCTATCTTGCCCTTTATGTCGTCCTCCGCCTTTTTGCCCTCTATGCTGCGCATCTCATCGTATTCTGCGATCGCTCCGTCGAGGACCGAGCGTATCGTCTGCCACTCGCGCTCCATATCCTCCTCTTCCTTTTCGTACTTGAAGATATCGGCATTGCGCGCGACGGTCATCGTGCTTATGTCGTCCGTGAGAGAAAACTCCTCGGACAGCGACTTGAGTGCGTTTATATATCCCGCCGCCAGAGCCTTGTCGATCTTCACCGAGGCAATACTCGATCTGTGGCTCTCCACAGTGACGAAGACATCGACCTTCGCGCGGGAGACGGCATTCTTCTGTATATAGCTTTTGATCCTATCCTCAAGGAACACATACTGGCGCGGGATCTTGACATTGCAGTCGAAGAACCGTGAGTTTACGCTCTTGATCTCCACCGTGATATCCTTGTCCTCACCCTCGTGCTTTGCCCTGCCGAAGGCGGTCATGCTCTTTATCATTGCTCGCCGCGCTCCTTTTTCTCCGGAATCTTACGCTTTTCCTTTTTCGAGAGGCTCTTTATCTCCTCCATAAAGGAATCTATGTCCTTGAACTCTCTGTAAACGGAGGCGAATCTGATATAGGAAACTATGTCGACCTCCTTTAAGCTTGCGAGGACGAGCTCGCCAATGTCCTTTGAGGTGATCTCATTTGCAATCGCGTTTTGGAGCTCCGTCTCGATTGCCGAGGCGATCGCCGCGGCGTCCACGGGACGCTTCTGACATGCACGCTCTATCCCGACGGTGAGCTTATGCTTATCGAAGAACTCGCGTCTTCCGTCTCTTTTTACAACAGCTATGGGAACCGTGTCGATAACCTCATAGGTGGTAAATCTCTTGCCGCAATTCGGACATTCTCTGCGGCGCTTTATACTCGTTCCGTCATCGACGGAGCGAGAATCTATTACTCTTGAATCCTGATTCCCACATGCGGAACATTTCATAATCGGACATTCTCCTGAAGGATATTATTTCATTATAAAATTATACCATAGATATTTAAAAAAGTAAAGAGATTTTTGATTTTATTTTTGCCCACGCTCAAATATTCTTTAAAAACCGTATTTTTAAAGCGCACACCGCCCCGTTCGAGGCGATGTGCGCTTTTTTCGACCGATGCGGCAGGGGCTTCCCCCCGAAGCTTTGGAAGGGCGCGTGGCCGCAGTCGTTATTATATGTCGTAGTCCTCCGTGCGCATCGCGCGCGCCTCGGCGGCCCAGGATGAGAGCATCGTCGCAAACTCGTCCGAGCACTCGATCACGACCTCCGCGCGTTCATACGCGCTTCTGACCTCTATGCGATGCACTTTTTCCGGTAAGAGGGTGGGCGTGTAGAAATATTTCACGGTTCCGCGCGGTGTTTTATGCTTTTTCATTTCCTCGCGCGTCTCACCCTTTATGCCGAGGATCTCGGCAAACGACACTCTGCAGAGGGTCACTGAGCGCTTACCCGTCGTGCGACGGATTATAAAAAGCGGCTCTGCGTCCGTGGTGATCATCGTTTCATAATAATATTGCGGCGAGATATATTTGGTGTACAAAAATACGCACGCGGTGATGCACGCAACGGTGCCGAGGTCGATAAGTCCCCGATATCTGTGAACGACGAATCTCGCGGTGAAAAGAAGGGCGGCGGCGATTATAAATACAGCCGAAAGGATATGCGCCTTACGGTTGGTGTGTCGCGCCTTGACGGTCAATTCCTTTATCATCAGGGTCTCTCCTTCCTTGAAAGCTTGTAATCGTCGAATTTGCTGTAATCCGAATGGTTCTCGTATATCAAATTGTTTGTGAATTTATTTTCATCCCTGCACTCGCCGCTTCCGTCGTTAAGAAACGTTTCAAGTCGGATCCATGTCGCGCCCGCGCCGCCAAAGAATTCATTGCCGTCGAAATCCACACCGTTGAAAACGAGCTTGTAATATCCGTACTGCATGAAGGTGTCAAACTCCGCCACGTCAAGCGTGCCGAGCACGCACTCCTCGGAAAATTCATCCGCCCGCTCGGAATTAGGATTGCTGCGCACGAGGCGAAATGTAAACACGCCCCCGCCCATTACGTCATAATCACCCGCTCCGAAGCGCTTTTCCAGATTCTCGACGACGGATCGGTTAAAGCGCACGGCAACCTGGAGCTGACCCGCCCCCTTGATCACGATCAGGTGATCGCAGAAAATATTTCCCTCGTCGCTGTCGTCGTATTCACTGCGGATATTCTGCGTAAGGGCGTCTATACTTCCGCCGTTTGCATTGTAATATTCGGTGAGAACGTTGTCAAAATATATATTCTTCGCGATAGGGGGATAATAGTTTGAGACAATTATTCTGAACACCATCGCACCGATGACGGAAAAGCAAAGGATCGCCACAATTATTTTAAGTGCGAGCAGTCCCTTTCCGCTTCCGGGAGGGGTGTCGATCTCGTTGTAATCCCCGTATCTCTCCATATCTTCCATGTCGGCATCTCCTTAAAAACCAAGCAATATAAGTAAATTATACAATAGACTCGGATAAATGTCAACACAGCTTGCGCAAAATTCAAATTAAATTAAAAATCCGAGGGACATGCCCTCGGATCCTTAAAAGCTATTTTAAATTATGCAAGCTCTGCGAAGTACTTGATAGTTCTTACCATCTGAGATGTGTAAGAGTTCTCGTTGTCGTACCAAGAAACTACCTGAACCTGATATGTGTCGTCGGCGATCTTTGCAACCATTGTCTGAGTTGCATCGAAGAGAGAGCCGTACGTCATACCGATAACGTCGGAGGAAACGATCTCATCGGTGTTGTAGCCGAAGGATGCGGAGGACTGAGCCTTCATTGCAGCGTTGATTGCATCAACGGTAACATCCTTGCCCTTAACAACCGCAACAAGGATCGTAGTGGAGCCTGTGCAGGTGGGAACTCTCTGAGCGGAGCCGATAAGCTTGCCGTTGAGCTCGGGGATAACAAGGCCGATTGCCTTTGCAGCACCGGTAGAGTTGGGAACAATGTTCTGAGCGCCTGCTCTTGCACGGCGGAGGTCACCCTTTCTGTGAGGACCGTCAAGGATCATCTGGTCGCCTGTGTAAGCGTGAACGGTCGTCATGATACCGGACTGGATCGGGAATGCATCGTTAAGAGCCTTTGCCATGGGAGCAAGGCAGTTGGTGGTGCAGGAAGCAGCGGAAATGATCTTGTCGTCTGCGGTAAGAGTCTCGTTGTTAACACCGAAAACGATGGTCTTAAGATCCTTGCCTGCGGGTGCGGAAATAACGACTTTCTTTGCACCTGCGTTGATGTGAGCCATGGACTTCTCCGTCGAGCAGTAGAAGCCTGTGCACTCGAGAACGACGTCTACGTCAAGAGCGCCCCAAGGGCAGTTTGCCGCATCCTTCTCGGCATAGATCTTAACGGACTTGCCGCAAACGGTGAAGCTGTTCGCCTCTTCGTTTACAGAAACGGTGTATG
>CAZQII010000041.1:0-13556 GCA_964593825.1 uncultured Ruminococcus sp. | reverse complement strand
GCTCAGGATGACACAGTCCTTGAGGCATCGCCCTACCGGATCTGGTTGCGGACATTCCGTCTTCGAAATTGGTACAAGAATTAGAAAAAATTCAGGGATGACACGGCTTTTTGTTATGCTTGTCACACTCCCGACCTTATATCAGTCTGATGTCGGAATCAGCCCTTGAAGGAGTCGAGGAGCACGATGCTCTTGATGACGGGCTGGAGATTCTTTACGCTGATCGTTCCGGAGCTGGAGTCGCCGTAGCGCGCCTTGTCCTCCGTTATTTTGTCGACGACCTTCATACCCTTGACCACGTAGCCGAATGCGGCGTAGTTGCCGTCGAGATTGGTGGCATTCGCATTGCAGATGAAGAACTGCGACGACGCAGAGTCATATGCGCTGGAGCGCGCCATGGAAATAACGCCGCGCAGGTGGCTGATGTCGTTTGCATGTCCGTTGGAAGAAAACTCGCCCTTTACGGTTTTATCCGAGCCGCCCGTTCCGTTGGCTGAGGGGTCGCCGCCCTGGATCATGAAGTTCTTCATTATTCTGTGGAAGGTGAGTCCGTCGTAGAAGCCCTCGGACACGAGCTTCTTGAAATTCGCGACCGTTTCGGGAGCGGTCGTCGCATCGAGGAGGACGATTATCTCACCGTAATCCTCGACCGTTATTTTTGCGTAGCTGATGTCGCGACCCTCGGTGCTTCGAGTTTTGTAATAAACGCAGCTGTCGTCCTCCTCGCTGCAGCCGCAGGAGGCAAGAGCCGACAGGCAGAGGGTGAGTGCAAGAGCGATGCATAAGAGTTTTTTGAGCTTTTTCATTTTTATCTCCGTTCCGCCGCCCGATCGGCGGCTTTATAAAATTTGACCGTGTTGGGGGCCGCGTGGCGCGGCGATCTTTCGCGGGCTTGTGGCCGTTTCCTCCGTCCGAGCGATGAGCGCAGGAAAGGACGCCGAGGTCAATTCCCGTAAACTATCCTAATGCTTTCTATCGTCGGCTGAAGGGCCTTGTAGCTTATGACCTCATCCGTGCAGAATTTCGATGCCTGCTCATTGATCCTGTCCACCGTGCTCATCCCCTCGATAACGTAGCCGAATGCGGCATAGCTCCCGTCGAGGCTCGTAAGATCGGCGTTGCAGATGAAGAACTGCGAGGAGGCCGAGTCGTATTTGCTTGAGCGCGCCATGGAAATAACGCCGCGCAGGTGACTGATGTCGTTTTCGTGTCCGTTGGAGGAGAATTCGCCCTTGACCGTTTTACCCGAGCCGCCCGTTCCGTCGCCGTTGGGGTCGCCGCCTTGAATGAGCGCGCCCGTGCAAATTCTGTGAAACGTGAGACCGTCGTAAAAGCCCTCGGACGCGAGGCGTGTGAAATTTGCGACTGTTTCCGGTGCGGTCGTTGCGTCGAGGAGGAGGGTTATCTCTCCGTAATCCCTGACCGTTATTTTTGCCGTGACCGTGCTGTGGGTGCCGACGGGGCGCTCGGTCTTGTAGACGCACCAATCGAGGGCGGCGGGCTCGCTCTCCTGCGCTCCGCTCCCGTTCTCATCGGGTGGTGTGCCGTCCGTCGGCTTGCCCGGATCGGAGCACGAGAAAAGCGAGAGAAGCAGAATGCACATCGCCAATATAAAAGCCGTACGCTTCATTTTTCAGGATCCTTTCCCGTCGGGATTCCCCGAGCGTCAGATGTATTCCGAGACGAAGAGCTCCGCCAGCCTGTAGCCCGAGATGCCGCCGAATTTGGAGCGTGCGTCAAGGCGCACAAGCTCATCCAAGATCCTCGACAGCTGACCCGTGCCGTATTTTTTCGCACCGGCGAGGCAGATCTTCAGCTTATATTCCTTGATTCCGAGCAGACGCTCCGCCTCCGCTCCGTTCCCCTCGGCGGCGAGCATGCCGACATTCAAAAGCTCGGTCAGCGTGCGCTCAACGGTGGCGAGGACTATCGCGGGATCCACGCGTCTGAAGCGCAGATCGTCCAGCGCGCGGAACGCGGCCGCCTTGTCCTTGTTCGTTATTGCGTTTTGTAGGGCGAAGGCCTCGCTCTCCGGCGTCTTTGACGAGATCTGCCCGACATCCGCGGCACTCACCGTGTTGTCCCCGCGGGCATGCGCGAAGGAGACGAGCTTGGCGACCTCGTTTATCAGGATGTCCATGCTCTTGCCCGACGCGGCAAGCAGAGCGTTCAGCGCCGCCGCATCGACCGAGACTCCCTCGGCGGTGAAGTGCCGATTGAGCCAGCCGAGCAGCTGGCGATCGGTGCTTTTTTTAAAATTGACGAGGTCGAACGATTTTTCAAATCGGCGCTCCGACTTCGACTTGACCTTGCTTTGCGAGAATTCGAAGCCGTCCGCCGAGACCGTGAGGATCAGCACGGTGTCCGGGTTCTCCTCCTGCACGGCGGCAAGCTGCTCGAGCGCGGCAAGCTCCTTTTCCTTCATTGATGAAACGGTGGGAAAGCGCCATTCGACCACCTTGTACCTGCTCATGAGGGAGGGGGAGATCAGCGCCTCCGCAACCTCGGCGGGGTCGGTGCCGTCGCCGTCAAAGACGGTGTGCGAGAATATGTCGTCCGCATCGCCGAGCGCCGAGCGCACAAGCTCGCGGGCATAAAATCTTTTTAAGTAATCCTCCTCGCCGCCGAGGATGTATCTGCCGGCGGCATTGCCGCTTTTTATTTTTTCGTTAAGCTCTGAAATTTCCATTCGGCTCTGTGCCTCGTTTCCTTGCGAAGATTTTGCGGCTTGCCCGAGCCTTTTACACGGGCACGGCGGTGAGCCGCATGGAGCATTCCTTTTCACACCCGCCGACATTCATGTGATAGTCGAGCGCCACGGTGCCGCCGAGCGGCGTGAGGTCATAATCGATCCTCCTTGCCGTCAGCGCCATATCGAAGGAGTAGGGCGTGATCTTATACAAAGAGTGATGGCTGACACCGAGCTCGAAGAGCATGTCGCTGTCTATCGCTCCGCGCCGTCTGAGCATGAGCGCTGAGCCCTGCGGCTCTATGACCGTTTCCGTGCTCGCTCCGTCGGCCTTGTGCTTATATTGCAGACGTATGACGCCCTCGCCCTCGGAATACCGCATGTATCCGATGTATGATTCGTCCGAACGCTCCGCCTCCGGGTCGCCCGCGTTTATGACCGTGGAGCGGACGGTTATTTTGACTTTTATAAGTGACATATCATTTTTTAAAAACACAAAAAACGGCAGTGCTGAACTCCCGTTTTTGTAAGTGTTTTAAATTTTCCCTCTTTTTTTCAAATTGTATTCGCTCCTCGGATTGACGAACTCGCGCCAATCAAGGCTGCCCGCGTCGAGCGCGGTGACCAGCACCTCCGCCGTTGCGATATTGGTCGCAAGGGGAATATTGTATACGTCGCAAAGACGGAGCAGGTTCATCTCCGCCTCGGACGACTCCTTCTCGGGGTCGGTGCTCCTGAAATAAAAGACCACGTCTATCTCGTCGTACGATATCCTTGAGGCGATCTGCTCCGTGCCCCCGGAGTGCCCGGAAAGATAAGCCTCTATCTCCAGCCCGGTCGCCTCGGAAATATACCTGCCGGTCGTGTACGTTGCGCACAGATGATGCTTGGCCAGTATGCCGCAATATGCTATGCAAAACTGAGCCATAAGCTCTTTTTTATTGTCGTCCGCGATGATCGCTATTTCCATTGGTTTACTCCTTTTCTTTGTTGTCGCATTGATGAGCAAGATCGTACAGTACTTACTTGAATATATTATACCAAATTACAAGAGCTTTGTCAATAAATATAAAAATAATTTACATTCTTGCGCGCGTTTTTTTATTTATTTTCGAAAAAAAGAGGAAAAACGTAAAAAAATCGTAAAAAAATCAAAAATGGCATTGTAAATTTTGAAAATATGTAGTATAATATCATTCAAGCGGGCGGGCCGCAATGCGCGCTCCGCGGAGATATTTTAATCCGTCAAAAAATAAATTACATAAAAAGAGGACTTCAAAATGAAAAAAATCAGAAGAATCGGCGTACTTACCTCGGGCGGTGACGCACCCGGAATGAATGCCGCGGTCAGAGCGGTGACACGTGCCGCGATCGCAAACGGCGTTGAGGTAATGGGTATATACAGAGGATATTCGGGACTCATCTCCGGAGATATAAAGCCGCTCGGCCTGCGCGACGTTTCGAACATTATAAACAAGGGCGGAACGATGCTGTATTCCGACCGTTGCCCCGAGTTTCAGACCGAGGAGGGCATGGCAAAGGCGGTGGAGACCTGCCGCAAGTTCCAGATCGACGGCATAGTTGCCATCGGCGGCGACGGAACCTTCAGAGGTGCGACGGATCTCACCGCGCACGGCATCCCCTGCGTCGGATTGCCCGGCACGATCGACAACGACGTCACCTCTACTGACAATACGATCGGCTTCGACACGGCGATGAACACCGTCACCGAGCTCGTCGACAAGCTCCGCGACACATGCGAGTCGCATGCAAGATGCAGCGTCGTTGAGGTCATGGGCAGAGGCGCGGGAGACATCGCGCTCTACACCGGCATCGCGTCCGGCGCATCCGCCATTGTCATTCCCGAAATAAAGGCGGACGACGACGAGATCTGCAGAAATATCGAGGCGGCAAGAAAGCTCGGAAAGCGTAACTTCATAATCATCGTTTCGGAGGGCGTCGGCTCGGATTACGGTCCCGCTCTTACGGAGAAGATAGAAAGGGTGACGGGAGTCGAGACGAGATTCTCGCGCTTCGCCCACATTGTCAGAGGCGGAAATCCGACCCTCAAGGACAGAGTGATGGCAACGAAAATGGGCTCCTACGCGGTGGATAAGCTCCTTGAGGGCGAGTCGAACATCGTCATCTGCGAGAGAAATTCGGAGATCGTTGCGGTCGACATCAATTACGCTCTCGTGCTTGACAGAATGTACAAGGGCAAGCTCAAGCCCGGCGACACCGACACGGTAAGCGCAGATGACATAGAGAGAATGAAAGTCGAGATCGAGGAAAAGAAGGCCTCCATAAAGGCGGCATACGATCTCGCATGCAAGGTAAATCTTTAATTTTAAAAAGCCCCCCTTCGGATCGCGTTCTGCAGGGGAGCTTTTGATTGTAACGCGGGCTCGGACGGAAAAATCCGATCACGGAGGGAGGCGGAGGCTTGAGAACGGTAAAATACAGACTCGGGGACATTAATCCCGTGCGCGGGTGCGTTGCGGCGCTCGGCTTTTTTGACGGTGTCCACCTCGGGCACAGGGCGCTGATTTCCTACGCGGTGAGCGAGGCACGCAAAAGACATACCGAGGCCGCCGTCTTCACATTTGCATACAGGGACGGACCGAAGGGTGAGTGCGAGATGCTCACATCCGAGGAGGAGCGCTGTGCTCTTTTTGAGAGCTTAGGCGTTGATGTCTGCTTTGTTGCCGATTTTCCCGAATTGCGCACGCTCTCGCCGCGCGAATTTGTCGAGCGCACCGTTATCGACGGACTCGGGGCATGTGCTGTGGCCGTGGGATATAACTTCAAATTCGGATATAAGGGCGCCGGGAACTCGGATATGCTCGCCGATATCATGCGCGAGCACGGCGGGGAGGTACGGATCTTCGAGGCGCTTATGCTCGACGGAGCGCCGATCTCCTCCACACGGGTGCGCCTTTTGCTCGAATCGGGAAGGACGAGGGAGGCATGCGCGATGCTCGGCGCGCCTTATTTCATCTCGGGCACCGTGGAGCACGGCAGGGGCGACGGAAGAAAATTCGGCTACCCGACGCTGAACCTCCCGATTGCGCAAAGCCGCGTGAAAATGCGCCGCGGAGTTTATTTGACGCGCGTTAAAATGGGTGAAAGATTTTACACGGGTCTGACCAATGTGGGCGAGTGCCCGTCGTTCGGTAAGAGGGAGGTGCATGCGGAGACCTTCCTGACCGATTTCTCGGGCGATGCCTACGGAATGGAAATTAAAGTTTACTTTATCGACTTTTTGCGTGGCGAAATGACCTTCACCTCCGCAGATGAGCTGGGAGAACAGATAGAGCGGGACCGCAAAGCGGCGGAAGAAAGAAAGGAAAATATCAAATGGCAGGAACTTGGACTCAATTGACGGTAAAGGCGCACACAAGGGACCTCGACGCGGTCTGCGCCGTGATGAGCATGCTCGACAACGGGCTGATGATCGAGGATTACAGCGACTTTTCGCTCAACGGAATGTACGGCGAGCTTGTGGATGACAGCATTCTCGAGGCGGATAAGGAGAGTGTGAAGGTCTCGCTCTTCGTTCCCGAGGAGAAAAATATTTGCGAGTATCGCGCGTTCATCGAGGAGCGCCTCGCCGCGGAGGGGATAGAGCATGAGCTCATTTGCGCGGGACTCTCCGAGGAGGATTGGGCCGATTCGTGGAAGCAGTACTATAAGCCCGTGCACCTCGGTCGCGTTACGGTCGTGCCCGCATGGGAGGAGTACGAAGCCGCACGCGGCGAGGTGATAATAAGGATGGATCCCGGCATGGCATTCGGAACCGGCACGCATGAAACGACGCGCCTGGTCATCCGCCTCATGCAGGACGAGGAGCTCGCGGGCAAGCGCGTGCTCGACATCGGAACGGGCTCCGGCATACTTTCGATCTGCGCCTCGAAGCTCGGGGCAAGGAGCTGCAACGCATATGACATAGACCCCGTTGCGGTCAAGGTGGCGCGGGACAATGCGGCGTCCGACGGATGCGACAATATCACCGTCGGCGTGAGCGACCTTTTGCGGGATGTGGATCTTTCAAGCGGAAGGTATGACTTCTGCGTCGCGAACATCGTGTCGGATATTATAATCAGGATGATGCCCGACCTTCATAAATACATAAATGACGGCGCGCCGGTAATTCTGTCGGGAATAATAGAATCGCGCGCAGATGAGGTGCGCCGTTGCATTCGCGAATGCGGCTACACGGTCGTGCGCGAGCTTAACGAAAACGATTGGGTCGCGCTCTTCATAAAGAAGGTCGGTGACTGACCGGACGGCGGCCGCCGAGGCTCATCTTATATAGCTTTTATTATATAAATGTAGCGAATTTATGCCGAGTGATGCGAAAAAACATGAAAACGGAGCTTGGGAGATCATATAATGCCGAGATTTTTTGTGGGCGCCGACGCCATTGCCGACGGCGAAATTAAGATTTTTGGAGACGATGCTTATCATATCGCCCGCTCGCTGCGCATGGCGGTCGGGGACGGGCTCGTCATATGCGACGGGCAGAGGAACGAATACGACTGCACCGTCACCCGCATACGCGACGATGTGTGCGATTGCAGGATAAACGGCATGCACTCGGTCAGCACGGAGCCGCCGGCGGAAATAACTCTTTATATGGCCTACCCCAAGGGGGATAAGCTTGAGACCGTTGTGCAAAAGGCGGTGGAGCTCGGTGCCGCGCGAATAGTGCCGTTCGAGTCCTCGCGCTGTATAAAAAGACCGAAGGCGGAAAAGGCGGACAGGCAGACGGAGCGCCTCTCCAAAATAGCGAGAGAGGCGGCAAAGCAGTGCGGCCGCGGTATCTTGCCCGAGGTGTCGGCGCCCGTCGGCTTCGAGCGGATGATCGAGATGGCGTCACAGGCGTCGCTGGCACTCCTTTGCTATGAAGGCGAGCGCACCCTTTCTCTGAAGCGCGCACTCACCGAGGCGCAGGACGTGAGCTCGATATCCGTGATCGTCGGATGTGAGGGCGGATTTTCCGAGGGGGAGGTGCAGCTCTGCCGCGACGCCGGCATCGTCTCGGTCAGCCTCGGCGAGCGGATACTTAGGTGCGAAACGGCGCCGAGTTATATTTTATCGGCTTTATCGTTTTTTTTCGAGCTTTAAGGTCTTCGATTATGCAAAAATACACAAAAAATTGTGTTTTTTTTGTGAGTTTTAGAAAAAATTTTCGAAAAACTATTGCAAATTGAACAAAAATAAGTTAAAATATAGTACAGTATCAACAAAAGCTTTTGTCGATATTGTATATACAAAAGCAGAAAGTCCCGAGGGCGCAAGCGCTTCGCGACTTTTTATAACACTGAGAAAGAAGGATATTTTATGTCCAACCGCATATTTCAGACCGTAATAAGTCAGATGAAGGACGTTGTCGAGCGCACGATCGGAGTTATCGACGAAAACGGAATAGTCGTCGCCTGCTCGGAGCACGGCAGGATCGGAGAGTCAAAGCAGCGTATAAGAGAGGAGCTCTCGTATTCGACGGAGACCTTCGTTTTCGAGGGCTATACATACAGATTTATAGGCTCGGGCGGTAAGAACGATTGCGTCGTCTTCTGCGAGGGAGAGGACAGAACCGCGGACAAGGACGCACGCATGCTTGCGATCTCGCTCGGAAGCATCAAGACGCTGTATGACGACAAATACGACAAGGGCTCGTTCATAAAGAGCATAATACTCGACAATATACTCCCGAGCGATATTTACATAAAATCAAACGAGCTGCATTTCGACAACGAGGGATACAGGGCGGTCATCGTTATAAGATTCGGCACCGCGACGGAGATTCCTGCATATGAGATGGTCGAGGCCGTCATGAAGGACAGCGAGCGCGATTACGTGATAAATATAGGCGAGCAGGATGTCGTCATCGTAAAGGAGCTCGGCGGAGCCGAGGACGAGGAGGGGCTCGAGGCTTATGCCGCGGAGCTCATGAACAGCATCGCCGACAATTACGGAACAAAGGTATATGTCGGAATTTCCTCCGTGACGGAGAACCTGCGCGATCTTGCCAAGGCATATAAGGAGGCGCGCATGTCCATCGAGGTCGGAAAGATCTTCGATGTCGAAAAGCCCGTTATGTCATACAGAAATCTCGGAATAGGCAGACTTGTCTACCAGCTCCCGACAACCCTGTGCGAGATCTTTTTGCAGGAGGTGTTCAACAAGGGCTCGCTCGAGTCCCTCGACAGAGAGACGCTGATGACGGTGCAGAGCTTCTTCGAGAACAATCTGAACGTGTCGGAAACGTCGAGAAAGCTCTTTGTGCACAGAAATACCCTTGTTTACAGGCTCGAGAAGATCAGAAAGCTCACCGGCCTTGACCTGCGTGAGTTCGATCACGCCGTTACCTTTAAGGTCGCGCTCATGGTAAAGAAATATTTGACGAGCAAACCGACAAAGTTTTGATCCGCGGGATAAAAAGGGTAACACAGAGGTATAATTTTAACATGACGCCCTGCCGAGCAGCATCGGCGGGGTAGAAATTTTAAATAACGGATAAAGAATGAAGGAAAAGTTTTTCAAAAAAAGGACCGTATGCGTCAAATTCCTGCTTCTTGCGCTTGTCATCTCCGTTCTCCTATCCGCGTGCGGCTGCACGAATTTCTTTAAAAAAGAAGCGCTGAGCAAGAGCGAGCTTTACGAAAATGTCCATACAGATCTGACGGAGCGCGATTCCGTAACGAGGCATATTTACGAGTGGGGCTTTCCGAGCTTCGATACGAATAAAATGCTCTATGTCGAATCGTTCGTTTCTCAGAATTATTACGAGAGGATGCCCGAGCGCCTGAGTATTGCGACCTCCTGCGCCGATTTTTTCCTCGAATATTTTTACGATGTGACGGATCTTACGGACTCCGATGCCGTGACGGACGCGCTCTTGAAGTGCTTCATGGCGTCTGTCGGAGATCCTTATGCGATATACAGGGTTCCCGAGGAGCATGAGAGCTTCAGCGACGAGATCAGCGGCGGTGCCGCCTTCGTCGGCATAGGCATCATGGTGCGACAGACGGAGGAGGGCATGCCCTATATTTCCGGTGTCTACAAGGATTCGGGTGCCGAGGCGGCCGGTATACGTGAGCGCGATGTCATTCTCGGTGCGGGCGGCAAGACCGTCGAGGCCGACGGATATCAGGCGGTGATAGATTCACTTAAGGGCGAGGAGGGCTCGACCGTTGAGGTAAGCATCCTGCGCGGCGGAGAAACACTTGCCTTCACCGTGCAAAGGCGGTCGCTCACAGAGGTGTCGGTCTATTATTCTTTTAATGCGCAGACGGGGTACGGATATGTGAACATAATTTCGTTCCAAAGGAGCACGGGTGATGAATTCCGTGCGGCGATAGATGCGCTTGAGGAGGCGGGGGCTGTCGGAATAGTTTTCGATCTGCGCAACAACCTCGGCGGACTTCTCGACGCTGTGCGTGACGCGGTCTCGTATCTCACGGAGGACGGTATCCCGTTCATTTCATACAATAAGTACAACACGGAGAAGACCGTTGTGAGGACGGGTATGGATTCTCATTCGGTCGATGTGCCCATGGTCGTGCTCATGAACGAGTACACGGCGTCTGCGGCGGAGATATTCGCCTCGGCACTGCGGGATTACAGAAACGATCCGACGCTCGGCGCGCCGGGCACGCGCGTGACCCTGGTCGGAAAGAACAGCTACGGCAAGGGCGTGATGCAGAAATCCTACCTGCTTGCGGACGGCTCGTCTGTGACCTTCACCACCGAGTATTACAATCCGCCGAGCGAAATAAATTATCACGGGTCGGGCGTTGCACCGGATCCGGGGTATGAGGTCGAGGCGCGCTTTACTGTGGACGGCGACGCTCAGCTTGACCGCGCGTACGAGGCGCTCGACGAATATTTCGAGGCCGCGGCGGCATAAATTGAAATAAAATAATATAAAATACGGAGAAATTAAAATGTCAGAAATCAAGACTTACACCACTGCCGGATTCAAGGCATTGCAGGATGAACTCGATTACCTCGTTAATGTAAAGGTAGAGGAAAATAAAAAGGAGATCTCGACCGCGCGTTCCTTCGGCGACCTCTCGGAGAACTCGGAGTACGATGAGGCAAAGCAGGAGCAGGGCAAGATCCACGCGAGAATAGAGGAGCTGCGCGAGATGATCGCGCATGCAAAGGTCATCGACGAGTCGCAGATCGACGAGTCGGTCGTAAGCGTCGGCTCGATCGTCGTCGTTTACAATAAGGAAAGAGAAAGAGAATTCACATATCACATCGTCGGCTCCTATGAGGCGGATCCCGTGAACGGAAAGATCTCAGATGCATCGCCCATAGGCGCGGCGCTCATAGGCGCGAGAGCGGGAGTCGAGGTCGTTGCCACCGGCGTGCGCGAGCAGCATCTTACGGTCAAGTCCGTAACGAGAGCGAAGGAAGCTTAAGACCGACCCCGTGTAGAGATTTTAATATTAAAAATTAGGTGCGCCAAGGCTTTTTTCTCTGGCTTTGCACTTTATGAAAGGACTCAAAAATGGCAGAAAGCATAAATAACAATTCCGCACAGAACAATACGAGCGAGCTTCAGATAAGGCGCGATAAGCTTCAGGCGCTGGTCGACGCGGGCAAGAACCCGTTTGAAATCACGAAATACGATTATACACATACGTCGAAGACCGCCACGGCTCTCTTCGAGGAGAAGGAGAGCACGCTTGCCGAGGGCGAGGAGCTCGCGGTCTCCGTTGCCGGAAGAATGGTCAGCAGGAGGATCATGGGCAAGGCGTCCTTCGCTCACATTCTCGACGATGACGGAAAAATTCAGATATACGTAGCGCGCGACGGCATCGGCGAGGAGGAGTACGCCGCGTTCAAGAAATGGGATGTCGGCGATGTTGTTGGCATCGAGGGCACGCTCTTCCGCACCCGCACGGGCGAGATATCCGTGCATGCATCTAAGGTCACCCTGCTTGCAAAGGCACTTTTGCCCCTGCCCGAGAAGTTCCACGGTCTTACCAATCTCGAGCAGAGATACAGACAGAGATATGTCGACCTGATCGTAAATCCCGAGGTCAAGGACACGTTCGTCAAGCGCTCGAGGATACTTAAGACTATCCGCGATTATCTTGATTCGAAGGGATTCCTCGAGGTGGACACGCCCATCCTCGTTCCGCTTGAGATCGGCGCATCGGCGAGACCCTTTATCACACATCACAACACACTCGATATGGATATGTACCTGCGTATCGAAACGGAGCTCTATCTAAAGCGCCTCATCGTCGGCGGTATGAACAAGGTCTACGAGGTCGGAAGGATCTTCAGAAACGAGGGCATGGATCAGAAGCACAATCCCGAGTTCACGACGATCGAGCTTTACCAGGCATTCACGGATTATTACGGCATGATGGATCTTGTCGAGGAGCTCTATAAGAAGCTTGCAACGGAGATCTGCGGATCGACGAAGATCACCTATCAGGGCATCGAGATTGATCTCGGAAATTGGGAGCGCCTGACAATGGTTGAGGCGGTGAAGAAGTATTCCGGCGTTGATTATTACGCATGGAAGGATGATGCAGACGCACGTGCGACAGCGAAGGAAAAGCATGTCGAGGTGCCTGAAAACGCAACACGGGGTACGGTCCTCGTCGAGCTGTTCGACGCATTCGTTGAGGACAAGCTTATTCAGCCGACCTTCATTTACGATTATCCCGTAGAGAACAGCCCCTTGGCAAAGCGTAAGCCCACCGATCCCCTCTTCACGGAGAGGTTCGAGTACTTTATCAACTGCACCGAGTACGGAAACGCCTTCTCCGAGCTCAATGATCCCATCGACCAGAAGGAACGCTTCGAGCGTCAGGTTGAGGCAAAGCGCAAGGATGAGCCGAACTGCAGAGCGGAGGTCGATTACGATTACGTCACCGCCCTCGAGTACGGTCTGCCCCCGACAGGCGGCCTCGGCTTCGGAGTTGACAGACTCGTCATGCTCCTGACCGACTCACCCTCCATCCGCGACGTGCTCCTCTTCCCGACGATGAAGCCGGAGAACTGATCGAGTGCTTATAATTATATAGGAAGAAATCGGAGCTTATCTCTGAACTTTTTAAGTCGGAGCCGAAGCCCGATTTGAGCCTGCGCAAGGCTTGATATGCGCCCCCGAGGTCGGATATTTTCGGGGGTGCAAATTTTTTCTGAAAATAAATACAAATAATTCTCATTTACCTATTGACAAACGGATTTTCTTGTGCTATAATATAATTGCAAATGAGAATTAATTGCAAATACACTTAAGGAGATACCAATGGAAGCGACAACGAGGCAATTCCGTAAACGCAACGCGATTTATGAATGCCTGCGGGGAACCACCCTGCATCCGTCTGCGGAGATGGTGCATGAAATGCTTCGCGCGGAGCATCCGGACATCTCTCTTGCCACGGTGTACAGAAATCTGACCTATTTCAAGAATCGCGGCATGATAATCAGCGTGGCTACCGTCGACGGTACAGAGCGCTTTGATGCCAACACCGACCCCCATGTTCACTTTATCTGCGAGAATTGCAACGCCGTGATCGATCTTCACGAGATCCGCGTTCCCGACGCACTGAATCTTGAGGTGGAGGAAAATGCGGGCTGTCGGGTCGACTCCTGCTGTCTGACCTTTATCGGCAAGTGCCGAGAGTGTAAATCAAAAACCGAAATAATAAAAAAATAATAAAAATAAAGGAAGAGATCATTATGAAAAAGTTTGTTTGTCCTGTTTGCGGTTATGTCCATGAGGCCGATGAAATGCCCGAGGGATTTGTTTGCCCCGTCTGCAAGATACCCGGCTCTAAGTTCAAGGTAATGGAGGAGGGAAAGCTGGCTGCCGAGCACGAGTACGGCATTT
>CAZQII010000040.1:0-14547 GCA_964593825.1 uncultured Ruminococcus sp. | reverse complement strand
CTCGTGGATGCACTCGAAATAAGCGTTTCTGGGGTCGTAGCCTGCCTCAACAAGAGTTTCGAAACCTGCCTGCATAAGTGCGCAAACACCGCCGCAAAGAACAGCCTGCTCGCCGAAGAGGTCGGTCTCCGTCTCGGTGCGGAAGGTCGTCTCGAGAACGCCGGCTCTCGCTCCGCCGATGCCGAGCGCGTATGCAAGACCGATCTCGAGCGCGTCGCCCGTTGCATCCTGATGAACTGCGATAAGGCAAGGAACGCCCTTACCTGCCTGATACTCGGAGCGTACCGTGTGACCGGGGCCCTTGGGAGCTACCATGATTACGTTAACATTCTTCGGAGGCTTGATGCAGCCGAAATGGATGTTGAAGCCGTGCGCGAACATAAGGGTCTTGCCCTCGGTGAGGTTCGGCTCGATCGACTCGCGGTAAAGCTTTGCCTGCTTCTCGTCGTTGATGAGGATCATGATGATGTCCGCTGCAGCTGCGGCGTCCTTGGACGTCATGACCTTGAGTCCCTGCTTCTCTGCCTTTGCCCAGCTCTTCGATCCCTCGTAAAGGCCGACGATAACGTTAACGCCGGAATCCTTGAGGTTAAGTGCATGCGCGTGTCCCTGAGATCCGTAGCCGATTATCGCAACGGTCTTGCCGTTAAGCTTTGCGAGATCGCAGTCCTGCTGATAGTAAATTTTTGCTGCCATTGTTTTGTTCTCCTTTATTTTAATAAATTTTAATTATTTTTATCGAATAAATTGACCGCGCCTCTGTCAAGCGACGCCAGCCCCGTGCGGCACATCTCGACTATTCCGAACGGGAGCATGAGCTTGATGAATGCGGCAATCTTCGTCGGCTCGCCGGTGACCTCGATGCTCATCGCGTCGGGCGTGTAATCGATGACCTTCGCGCGGTAAACATCCGCCGCCGATATAATGTCCGCTCTTGTGTTCGAGTCGTATTTGACCTTGATGAGCATGAGCTCGCGCTTCACCGCATCGTCGTCGAGCGCCTCGACCTTCTTCACGTTCACGAGCTTGCGGAGCTGATTTATTATCTGCTCCTTCGTTCCCTCTCCGCCGCAGAGCGTGATCGTTATGCGCGAATATTCCGGTCTTTCCGTTTCTCCGACCGAGAGCGAATCTATATTGAAGCCCCTGCGCGTAAACATGCTCGTCACTCTCGTGAGCACGCCGTATTTATTCTCAACGTAAACGGCGATAACGAATTTCTCCGTTTTCTTCATTTCTGACATATCCTTCGCCTCACTTGTCTATCGTTGTGATGATGTCGTCTATAGATCCGCCGGGCGGAAGCATGGGAAGAACGAATTCATCCTTGTCTATCTGTGTGTCTATTACCGTCACCGTGCCGGATGCTACGGCGTTCTTGAACGCCGCCTCGAACTCCTCGGGCGTCTTTGCACGTACTCCGACAGCGCCGAACGCCTCCGCAAGCTTCACAAAGTCCGTCCTTCTCGATCCGAGGACGGTGTTCGAGTATCTTTTACCGAAGAACAGCGTCTGCCACTGGCGCACCATTCCGAGCACGCCGTTGTTCATGAGGACGATGACAAGCGGTATTCCGTACGAGACCGCCGTCGCAAGCTCGTTCAGATTCATTCCGAAGCTTCCGTCGCCCGTGACGAGCACCACCGGATCTCCCGTCGCCACCTTGGCGCCTATCGCGGCACCCATGCCGAAGCCCATCGTTCCGAGTCCGCCGGATGAAACGAATCTGCGCGGCGCGTCGAAGTCGACGTACTGCGCCGTCCACATCTGGTGCTGGCCGACATCGGTCGCGATTATCGTGCCGGCAGGCTTGTTCTCGTTTATTATCTCTATCGTTCTTTTAGGCGTCAGAGCCGAGCCCTGCGCATCCGAAATCTTCTTTTCGAACGCCGCCTCGTCGCGTCTGAGCGCTTCGACGTGGCTCACCCAATCCGGGTGCTCCCTCTTCTCCGCCGCCTCGGCGATCTTCATGAACGAATATTCGACGTCGCCCACTATTCCGAGGTCGACCTTGACATTCTTGTTGATCTCGGAGAAATCCGGATCGAGCTGAATGATCCTTGTGTTTCTTGCATACTTTTTAACATTTCCCGTCGCCCTGTCGGAGAATCTTACGCCGACAGCGAGGATCAGATCCGCGTCGTTCTGCGCCATGCTCGAGGCATAGTGACCGTGCATGCCCTGCATGCCGAGGAATCTGTCGCACTTTGTCGGAATGGCCGAAAGACCCATGAACGAGCAGCCGATGAAGGCGTCCGTCTTCCTTGCAAGCTCCACGATCTTATCTCCCATTCCGAGTCCGGCGGCACCACCGCCGATGTATATATAGGGGCGCTCCGCCTCGGAGAGCATTTTTGCCGCCTGCTCGAGGAGCGCGTCCTTCGCGTGCGGGAGCTCCTTCTTCGGCACCGCCTGCATGCGCTCGTATTCCGCCGTTGCGATCTGGACATCCTTCGGCACGTCTATGAGCACAGGGCCGGGTCTGCCCGATTTGGCGATCGAAAACGCCTCTCTCATTATCCCCGCGAGCTCGTTTACATCGCTCACAAAATAATTATGCTTTGTTATGGGGAGGGTGACTCCCGTAATGTCGATCTCCTGGAAGCTGTCCTTTCCTATGAGCGAGCACGGCACATTTCCCGTTATCGCGATCATCGGGATGGAATCGAGCATCGCGGTCGCCAGACCCGTGACGAGGTTCGTCGCGCCGGGGCCCGAGGTCGCTATAACAACTCCGACCTTGCCCGTTGCCCTCGAATATCCGTCCGCCGCATGGGCAGCGCCCTGCTCATGCGCGGTAAGTATGTGATTTATCCTGTCGCGGTACTTGTAGAGCGAGTCGTAGACATTTATTATCTGTCCGCCGGGATATCCGAAAACATCGGTAACCCCCTGCTCTATCAAGATCTCCGCTATTATATCGGCTCCTGATAATTTCATATTCTCAAAATCTCTTTTCTTGTTATTGCTTTTCTTGCGAAAGCATGATGTTCACCGCGCTGACCAGCGCCTTTACGGAGGAAACGATGATATCGCTGTCCACTCCGACACCCCAATAGAGCTTGCCGTTTTTGCTTATGCTGACATACGACGCCGCCTTGGATGTGGTCTTTCCCTCAAGGGCATGCTGAGTATACGACTCGAGCACATAGTCGAGCCCCGTGACCTTCTTGATCGCTCCGCTGACCGAATCGAGGCGTCCGTTACCGAACGAGGTCGCGCTCTCTGCCTTGCCGTTGTATTCGATAGTCACGTCGCCCTTGATTCCGCCCTCGACATCCGTATATATCGCCCTTGTGACATTTATGCTGTCCGCGATATTCACGAAGTCTCTTGTAAATATGTCGAAGACCTCCTTCGGCGAGAGCTCTCTGTGCTCATGGTCGGATATGCTCTTTACATGATAGCCGAAGGTCTCGCGCATCTTCTGCGGGAGGACGTAATTAAACTGCGTTTCCATGATATATCCGATGCCGCCCTTGCCGGACTGGGAGTTGATGCGTATGACATCCGCCTCGTACACTCTGCCCACATCGGCGGGGTCGATCGGAAGGTAGGGGACGTTCCATGCTCCTCCGCCCTTTGCCTCGCGGAATTTCATTCCCTTTGCGATCGCATCCTGATGCGATCCGGAGAATGCGGCAAACACGAGCTGTCCGGAGTACGGCTGTCTCTCGTAAACTCTCATGCGCGTCACTCGCTCGTACACCTCGGTGATCGCCGGCAGATCCGAGAAATCGAGCTCGGGATCCACGCCCTGCGAATACATATTCAAGGCGAGAGTGATGATGTCGACGTTACCGGTTCTTTCTCCGTTGCCGAACAGAGTGCCCTCTATTCTGTCGCCGCCGGCAAGCAGCCCCATCTCACTGTCCGCAACGGCACAGCCGCGGTCGTTGTGCGGATGCAGGGAGATGATCAGATTTTCCCTATTGATAAGATTTTTGCACATATATTCCACCTGGTTCGCGTATACGTGCGGCATGGAGTGCGACACCGTGACGGGCAGGTTGATTATGACCTTGTCCTCCGAGGTCGGCTCCCAGATCTTAATGACCTCATTGCATATCTGCGCGGCAAACTCGGGCTCCGTGCCCGTAAAGCTCTCGGGAGAATACTCGAAGGTGATCTTGCCCTCCGCCTTTGCCTTGTATTCCTTGCACAGCTTAGCTCCGAAGGTCGCTATATCGATTATCTCTTCCTTGCTCTTTTTGAACACCTGCTCTCTTTGAGCGACGGATGTCGAATTGTAAAGGTGTACGACGGCATGCTTCGCACCGCGTATCGCCTCAAAGGTCTTTGCTATGATATGCTCCCTCGACTGTGTGAGGACCTGTATCGTCACGTCGTCGGGAATGAGCCCCTGCTCTATAATGGTGCGGCAGAACTCGTACTCGGTCTCCGACGCGGCGGGGAATCCGACCTCGATCTCCTTGAATCCGATCTTGCAAAGGAGCTTGAAGAATTCCAGCTTCTCCTCAAGGCTCATGGGAATGATGAGCGCCTGGTTTCCGTCGCGCAGGTCAACGCTGCACCAGCTCGGCGCCTTCTCGATGTATTCCTTCTTTGTCCAATCCATGCTTACGCCCTCGGGCGCGAAGAATTGCTTTGAGTATTTTTCTGTGTTTTTCATGTTCTTTCCTTTCCGTTGTTTATCGCGGTAAGGGAATTTTATTAAATAAAAAGCCCCTTTTACGCAAGATCTTGCATAAAAGAGACGAAAAATTTCCGCGGTACCACTCTTATTGGCGCAAATGCGCCCCCTCGTGCCCTGCCAGACAGCAAAGCCCCTCTTTAACGCGAGGACACGTCCGAGTCTACTCGGCACATGCCTTTCGGTCGGAAACTCCGGGATGAGCTATCGCCGCCTCGCCTATCGGCTCGCACCCTCCGCCGACTCTCTGAAAAACTTAACGGTTTTATTTCCCTTCACAGTCTTTATAAAAATTTCTTTATTTTATTTTATAATAAAATATTGCATTTGTCAATAGCCTTTTGAAATTTCGGACATTTTTCGGCGACATCGACAACTCCCTTTTATAACAGAATGCGCGCTTGTGGTAAATTTGCACAAGCGCGCGAATAAAATATTTCAATCAAAGAGCGTGTTTTTCGCCCGCGGTCAGCTGATCTTGTATATCCAGCCGAACTCGTCCTCGTTCTTGCCCCACTGAATGCCGGTGAGAATATCGTACAGCTTCTGCGTTACCTCGCCGATCTTGCCGCCGTTGACCTCATATTCGACATCCTCGTACATGAGCTTTCCGATGGGAGAGACGACCGCGGCCGTTCCGCAGCCCCATGCCTCCTCGAGAGTTCCGTTCTGAAGGGCCTCCTTCAATTCGTCGATCGAGAAGAGCCTCTCGGAGACCTTGTATCCGAGCTTCTTAAGAACCTCTATGCACGATTTTCTCGTAATGCCGGGGAGGATCGAGCCTGTGAGCTCGGGCGTGATTATCTCGCCGTTCACCTTGAACATGATGTTCATCGCGCCGACCTCTTCTATGTACTTGCGCTCAACACCGTCGAGCCAAAGCACCTGCGAATATCCCTTCTTGTTGGCACGCTCGCCCGCTCTGTTCGATGCCGCGTAGTTTCCGCCGCACTTGGCATATCCCGTTCCGCCTCTGACGGTTCTTACGTCCTCGGACTCTATCATTATCTTGACGGGGTTGATGCCCTCCTTATAATAGCTGCCGGACGGAGATGCGATTATCATGAATGTCGCATGATGCACCGTGTGTACTCCGAGCGACTCGTCATTGCCGAACATGTAGGGACGGAGATAAAGCGACGTGCCGAACGACTTCGGTACCCATCTCTCCTCCGTGCGCACGAACTGCTCGAGGATATCCATTGCCTCGTTCTCGTCGATCGTGGGCAGGCACATACGCTCTGCCGAGCGGTTCATTCTTCTTATGTTTTCCATGGGACGGAAAAGCTGAACTCCGCCGTCCGCACGGCGATAGGCTTTAAGTCCCTCGAATATCTCCGAGCCGTAGTGAAGAACGGTCGAAGCGGGGTGAAGGCTGATGTTTCCGAACGGAACGATGCGCGCGTTCATCCATCCCTTTCCGGCTTCATAGTCCATAACGAACATATGATCGCTGAAGTATTTTCCGAAGCCGAGCTCCGAATCCGGAGGAATGACCTTCGGCTCTTTGGTCAAATTGATTTTGATTTCCATATTCATCCGCCTTTCGTTTTTCGAATATAAATACTATCCGAAAACAGTTTTATACTTTGTATAATAGCACACACGCGTACAAAAAGTCAATAGCTTTTCGAAAAAAATATTATTTGACGCATCATTTTTTGCGTGTTCCGCCCTCCCCTCGGACACGGATAAAAAGATCCCCCGACGCACCGACGGCTTATTTCGTGTGTCCGTCGCACGGCGGGGGTCGCACCGCGGCGGCGGTGCCGGGAGCTCCTCATTTGTTATTTATTAATAATGGTGACTTTGTCTGGCGTGATGCCCGTCGTTTCGTATACCGCGGACACTATCTGCGCCGTCTGGCTCGCCGCCAGCGACTCCGCGGAAACTATCACGCTCACATTGCCGTCCGAGATAATTGCAACGCAATCATTGAAGCCCTTTGCCTTAACTATCGCCTCTATGTTTGCCTCATTCTGAATATCGATCGCGATCCTCGAGATCTGTTCCGCCGCATCCGCACGTGCCTCCGCGCTCGCCTCTTCGTTATCGCTTATGAGCTTGAGGATGTCTATCGCCTCGTCGCGCGCCTCCGCACGGCTGAGCGCCGCCGCGGTAAAGTAATCGCTCTCGCCGCCCGACGCACCCGCGGAATCTCCCGCGCTCATGTTTCCGTCTCCGTAGCCAACCGCCTCGACGGGATCGTAGAACCACCTGTAATTCAGATAGACCGCAAGCCCGACCAAGAGCACCGCGGCGATCATGACCGCGCCCTTTGCAGCCCTTGAAGAAAAGAATCTTTTGATTTTTTCGCTTTTCATTTTATGCATTTCTCCTTCTGTTCGTTACTGCTATAACCTATGCCGCGGCATACGGTTATATTCGCGTTTTTCAATTTATTTTTCAAGTCTGACCACGCTCACGCGATTTGACCCGATGCCGTAAAGAGAGGTGATCAGACCCGTTATCCTCGCCCGCACGTTCACGTCGTCCGCCCCCTCGCATATGACGGCGACGGAATAGACTCTGCCCTCCTCCTCCCCCGTCCCTGGCTCGAAATTCACGATCACCCTGCATTCACCGACGCCGTCCACCGCGGAGCATATCTCCGAGATCCTCGTCTCCGTTTCGCTTCCCGTGTCCTTACCGTCCGCGTGCCGGCCGTATACGAGCGCGGCGGCGAGCAATAGCGCCAGCGCGACCAAAATCGCGACCATCCGCCTGCTCCTCGGCATACATTTTAAAAATGTAAGAAAATCTCCCTCACCCTTCAATTTTTACCTCACAGCTCCCAAGCCCGTTCTTTTCAATTTTCTCCCGTATCGCATATCGGTCGGCGTATATCGCCCCACCCGAGAGGCGCACGGTGATTCTCTGTGCCTTCATTTCCGCCATGTCAAAGCCCTCCGTGCACACGCTTATTTCCTCCGCGTTCAATGAAAATTCATCCGCCAGAAAAAGGCGTATCCCGTTTTGAAACGCGGCCTCCGTCATCTCCCCCGCCGCGTCCGCATCCGAGAAATCATATGCCCCCGTGTTAAATTTCGTCTCAAATTTACCGAGGTCGGGTACTGCTCCGTTCAAAAGCGGGAGCAACACCGCGTAAAGCAGGATCGCCGTAAGGGCACACCTCACCGTCCGCTCGTTTTTTCCGTCATTATAAAACGCAACGAGCGAGAAGGATATCAGCGCCGTGACGGCTATCAGCGAGACTGCGTATTCCTTCATGCTCATACCGCCGCGGCGCCGCTCTTAATCATTATGGCAATCTCGATTATCAGAACCGTGACCGTCATCGAAAAGACCGCCGTCACCGTATCCAAGGCGGATCTGAACGCGCCGAGCAGCCGCGCCCCGAACGTCACTCCGAGAAAATCGAGGATGCCCTCACCGACGGAGATGACGGCCCTGTATGCCAAAAGGAGCGCAAGGGGTGAGAGCGTGAGCAGAAGAATCACGGTGAGTCCGCCGACCCCGACGGTGCTCTTTATGTAGGAGGCGCCCGCACTCAGCGCCCCCATAGCGGAGCTGACCGAGCTCCCGACGATCGGGATCGTGCCCGACGCCGCGTACCTTGCCGCCCTTATCGCCGCGGTGTCAGCCGCCGACGCAACGGCACTCTGCAATGCCAGGGAGGAGAGGAGCAGCACCGAGCAAAGCCCGCAGAGCCACATGAAAAAGCTCTTGACCCGTGTGCAAAGTCCCCCGGCTCCGCCTGCCGCGCTTACGAGCCCCAGCGCGAAGATCAATGACGCGCACGAATTCATCAGTGGCAAAACGAAGCCTCCGATGACCCCGAGCGTCAGGTTCGCTCCGCTCGCACCGACCGCGGCGGCTCCGGCGCCTCCTCCGTACGCGACCGCGCTCGATATAACGGGGATAAACGAGGCGAAAAAGCTCAACACGCCCCCTATGCTCTCCGTTATTTCATTCACAGCCGCATACATTTTCGAAAAGATCGCGGTCCCGCATATGAGCATCACCGCGTACTCCGCCGCCGCTGCGAGCCGACCCGATGTCAGTGACGCCGCCGCCATCAGGGCGACGGCTCCGATCATGAATAAAAGAAAGGCTCCGAGCTCCCCGCGCCTCTCCGTGAGCGGTGCGAGCATCTCCTCGACAAGTGCGGGAAATCCCACCGCATCCGCCGACTCCGCGAGTGAATCGACCGACTCGCGCACACCCGACGGAATTATTTCGCGAAAGCTTTTCAGAATGTCCGTGCCCCGCCCGTCCGCGAGCGATTCCGCTTTCACCCTCACATCACCCCCTAACCTACAAGCTGCGCGGCATACCGCGTGACCTTTATAAAATACGGCGCCGCTATCATCAATATCTCGACACGCCCCACGGCATCGAGCACAGAGGCGAGCGACCTCTCGCCGAGATCGGTGCATATCCCCGAGCATATTCCGAATATGTACGTCAGCCCCACGATCTTCAATATCTCCTTCGCAGTCTCGCCGATTCCGTACTCCCGTGCGGCAAGCGAGATTCCCTCCGCCGCCCCCGAGAGCCCGTCCGCAAGAACGCCGAAGAGCACCGCCGTCGCAATGACCGAAAAGGCGACCGCCCCGCGCCAGCCGAGCTCGCGGAGCAAAAACGCGCATATCGCGGCAATAAGCGCGCCTCCGCAGATCTTCAATGCATCCGACATCACAGTCCGAAAATATCCCTGAGCGACGAAAACAGCTTTCCTATCTCGTCCGCCAGCATAATAAATATTATCACCATTCCCGTGACCGACACGAGCGTCGAGTGCTCGTCCCTGCCCACCTTGCCGAGTATTTGACACACCACGGCCACTATCATTCCGACGCCGGCGACCTTCATCACAAGCTCGATATCCATTTGAACCTCCGAGAAGGAAAGCGCAAGAGCCCGCGCGGGCCCGCGTTCCTACAAAATCAAAATTATTATCCCGAGCGCCATCGCATAGCTCAGCGTACGCACCGCGCGCACGCTCCTATGTGCATCGGCGCGCTCCCTCTCCAATATCCGCGTCAGCTCCTCGCCCGTCCTGCGCGCCCTCTCCTCCTCCTCGCTCCTGTACGATCTTCCGAACGCGGCGAAATACCCCTCAAGCACCCTTTTGCTCTGTACGCCGAGCATCGGCATCCTCTTCTCCGAGGCGCAAAATGCGGCGTGCAGGCTCTGCGTCCTTTTAAGCTCGTCCGTAAATCCGACCTCCGCGAGCGCGGGCTCATCTATCTCCTCCGCCCACTGTGCGACCGCGCGGCCGCGGCACGAGAGCTCGGTTCTTATAAACTCAAGCAAACGGACAAATCCCTCGCACAGCGCCGTTTTCCGCTCCGTGAAGCGCTTGTACTCTCCGTTTACCGTCCGCGTCAGAAGCAAGACGAGCACGGCTGCCGCCGCCTTTATCATGTACGTCATGTCTCCGACTCCCCTGGTCCGACACGCATAAGCGGGGCGCGCACGCCCCGAGCATCGAGACGCCATCCGCGGGCGGATCTCTTTATCCCGACGAGGGTGCCGAAGACGCCCGCATCCAAAAAGGGGCCGAACACCGGGCGGCGCATTATCTCCTCCGCACTGCGCGCATGCACCGTCGCTATCATGGGCACACCGAGCGTGAGCGCCGACATGACGGAGCGCACCTCCTGTGCGCCTATCTCATCCGCTATCACGACCTCCGCCCCGAGCGTCCTGACGGCGATCTCTATTCCCTTCGCCTTCCCGTATCCGCGCAGAATGTCCACCTCCGCGTCCGCGTATTCCTCCGGCACGAACTCACACCGCTCGTCCACCGCGCACACGCGCACTCCGCTTCTTCCTATCTGTGCCGCCAGCCGCCTTATCGCGGTGGTCTTGCCTCCGCACGGCGGAGAATATATAAGAAGCCCGCCGTCGCCCCGCGCCCGCCAAATGCCGTAAAGCTCGTCCTCGAATTCGCACCGTCCGTGCGATATGCGGAATATGAGCGATCTCACCTCGGATATCCCGACAGGGCTGCCGCCGTCATATTGCATCCGCCCGCAGACGCCGACGCGCAAACCCGGAATTGGGTCGAGATACCCCTCGAGCAGGGTGTCCCTGTGCGCATAAAGCGAGCCGCCCGTCAGTCGGTCGAGCACCGCCTCCATCTCCGCCTCGTCAAGGGTGAACGGCAGCTCCCTCGTCCCGTCCGCGAGCCTCAAGCTGCACCGTCCTCGGAGCCTCAGTCTTATCTCGAAAATACCGTCCGTACAGCCCCCGAATCTCTCCGTCTCCGCCATTATCGCCCGCGCGGCGGAAGGTGCCAAAAACCCAAGCGCCGCTTGGAAAAAATCCATTTTTTTCAAATCGTTTTTCCCTCCCTGTCCTTTAAATTCCTCGGAATGCCCGCTTTTTGTGCAAACCTACAAAATGTAACTTTTTTTCATTTTTAAATTTTGTATTTTAATTAACCCGTTTTGGCTTGACTTTATTAAACAAATATGATAGAATAATGGCATACTGTATTTGACGAAAAGTAAAAAAAGATGAAAGCAAAACGTATTTTATACGCAGAGGAAAAACATGAAATCAACAGGAATCGTAAGAAACGTAGATGAGCTCGGACGTATCGTTATCCCCAAGGAAATGCGCAAGATAATGGACATTGCAAGCAATGATCCGGTTGAAATATACGTTGACGGAGACAAAATTATTCTCGCTAAATACCAGCCGTCGTGCATTTTCTGCGGCAGCGGCGCGAATGTTTCCGATTTTCGCGGCAAGAAGGTCTGCGGCGATTGCATGCAGGCAATGAAGAACCTGTAATATCTTTTGAAAAACGGCGCTCGCTTCGCCGTTTTTTATTTGTTCGGCGATCTTTGTTGCGTATATTTAATTTAAAATATGAAAAAGAGTCGGAAAATTGAAAAGCATACTTGATTTTACCTTGCCTTTATGATACAATATATGCGTAAGAAATTTTTTTATGAATGAAAGGACACAGTTTGAAATGAAAGTAGTTACATTCGGTGAGATCATGCTCCGTCTTGCTCCGGAGGGATACCTCAGATTTACGCAGGCGGATAAATTCGGCGTCGTATACGGCGGCGGCGAGGCAAACGTCTCCGTCTCCCTTGCAAATTACGGACTCGATTCCGCATTTGTCACAAAGCTCCCCAAGCACGAGATCGGTCAGTCTGCCGTAAACGCGCTTCGCAGATTCGGCGTTGACACCTCGAAGATCGTCAGGGGCGGCGACAGAGTCGGCATCTACTTTAATGAGAAGGGTGCGTCTCAGCGTCCGTCAAAGGTCATTTACGACAGAGCTCATTCCGCAATAGCCGAGGCCTCGCGCGAGGACTTCAACTGGGATGAGATATTCGAGGGAGCCGATTGGTTCCACTTTACGGGCATCACCCCCGCCCTCAACCCCACCGTTGCCGAGATCTGCCTCGATGCATGCAAGGCGGCCCACGCCCACGGCGCGAAGATCTCGTGCGACCTCAACTTCAGAAAGAAGCTTTGGACAAGAGAGCAGGCGCGTGAAACCATGGCCAAGCTCTGCGAGTACGTTGACGTCTGCATCTCCAACGAGGAGGACGCACACGACGTATTCGGCATCGATGCCGAGAACACGGACATCGCCGGCGGCAAGCTCAACCACGAGGGATACAAGTCCGTTGCACGACAGCTCGCCGAGAAGTTCGGATTTGAAAAGGTTGCGATAACCCTCCGCTCCTCTATCAGCGCAAACGACAATGACTGGGCAGCTCTTCTCTATGACGGAAAGGACTACTGCTTCTCGAAGTCGTATCACATGCATATCGTCGACAGAGTCGGCGGCGGCGACAGCTTCGGCGGCGGCCTTATATATGCGTGCCTGAACGGCTACTCGACTCAGGACGCGGTCGAATTCGCGGTTGCGGCATCCTGCCTCAAGCATTCGATCGAGGGCGACTTCAACATGGTCAGCGTCGATGAGGTCAAGGCTCTCGCCGGCGGTAACGGCACTGGACGTATCCAGAGATAATCCGACACGCAGAGCCACGGCTTTGATTTTTTCGGTTTTTCAAGCGCAACACTGAAAAAAGGCTGCCGCAAAAAAGCGGCAGCCTTTTAATAAAATACTTTTAAGGCAGGTCTTTTTATGGACAGTTCAAAGCATCAAGAGCGCGACAGCCTCGGAAGTCGACTCGGCTTCATCCTCTTAAGCGCGGGCTGTGCCATCGGTCTCGGCAACGTATGGAAGTTTCCGTACATGGTCGGACAGTACGGCGGCGGTCTTTTCGTTATCCTCTATCTCGTTTTTCTGCTCATACTCGGCATCCCCGTTATGACCATGGAGTTCTCCCTCGGCCGCGCGGCGCGCAAGAGCCCCATCGCTCTCTATCACGAGCTTGAGCCCAAGGGAACAAAATGGCACATACACGGCTACGCGGCATTCGTCGGCAACATCATCCTCATGATGTTCTACACCTCCGTCGCGGGCTGGCTCCTCCAATACTTCATGAAAATGGTAAAGGGAGATTTCGTCGGCCTCACGTCGCAGCAGGTCTCCGACGAATACGGAGTCATGCTTTCCTCGCCTTGGACGCAGCTTCTCTTCACCGCCATCGTGGTGGTCGCCGGCGCCGTCGTATGCGCCCTCGGCGTAAAAAAGAGTCTTGAGCGCGTGACAAAGGTCATGATGGTCGCCCTCCTCGTTTTGCTGATCGCGATCGCGGTAAATGGCTTCTTCCTCGACGGTGCGGCAGAGGGACTTAAGTTCTATCTCGTCCCCAACATTGACACCATGCGCGAGGTCGGACTCTTCAATATTATAACCGGCGCGCTGTGCCAATCGTTCTTCACCCTCAGCCTCGGTATCGGCTCCATGGCGATCTTCGGCAGCTATATCAACAGGGAGAGATCTCTCCTCGGCGAATCGATAAATATCGCCGTGCTCGACACCTTCGTCGCGGTCGTCTCCGGTCTCATCATCTTCCCCGCCTGCTTCACGTACAATAACGGCGAGGTCAATGCCGGTCCGCCCCTCATCTTCCAGACGCTTCCGAATGTGTTCAACAACATGCCGCTCGGCAGGCTCTGGGGCGCGCTCTTCTTCCTCTTCCTCTCCTTTGCGGCGCTTTCCACCGTCTTTGCAGTCTTCGAGAATATTATAGCATGTATAATGGACCTCACGGGGCTCTCAAGAATAAAGGCGTCCGTCATATGCGGCGTCGGCATGCTCGTGCTTTCCCTTCCCTGCATCCTCGGCTACAATGTCTGGTCGGGCTTCGCTCCGTTCGGCGACGGCTCGTCCGTCCTTGATCTTGAGGACTTCATAGTCTCCAATCTCCTTTTGCCGATCGGCTCGTTCGTTTTTGTCCTCTTCTGCACAAGCAAGCACGGCTGGGGCTGGGACAACTATATCGAGGAGGTCAACGCCGGCAAGGGACTGAAGATCCAAAAGTGGATGAGGAATTATATGAAATATGTCCTCCCCGTTCTTATGTTTGCCTTCTGCATCTTAAGCGTGGTAACGTTCTTTATATGATCTCCCATTAGCACAATCGATATCAAAGCAATTAAATATTTAAACAATAAAAATATTACATTAAGTATTTAGGCAATTAATCTATACAACTAAATATTCAGCCGATTAATCGTTACAGTTAAATGTCAATAATATGGTTAAATATTTAAAAATAAAATGCACGCCGCCGTCGCATCATGACAGCAGCGTGCATTTTTCTTGCTCAGCGCACCGCCGAGCAAAAAAGCCGTGTCATCCCGAGAGAGAGACGAAGCCTCGCGCCGAACCCCGCATAGGCGTTGCCTCAAAGACATGTCATCCTGAGCGGAAGGCGAAGCCTGTAGCCGAACCCGGAGGGCGGCATGCGCCCCGCGCCTTGCCGGGATCTCGTGCCCCTTTTGTTACGCTCGTCAAACGTACTTTTTTCTTAACACGG
>CAZQII010000039.1:0-14617 GCA_964593825.1 uncultured Ruminococcus sp. | reverse complement strand
GCTCAGGATGACACGTCTCTCGCCTCGCCATAAATAGGCTGACTTTTTGTTTCAGGATGACAAGTCTCTTTTGCTCGCGCTTTGGGCTCTCTTTATTATCGAATTATGGCGAGCTGTGCGGATAAAAAATAAAATTATTTTTTTGCCGAGGTTGACAAAACGCGTTAGGTGTTGTAAAATATTTATAAGTAATTTTAAATTTAAGGAAGAAAAAAGGAGGTCGGCTATGATAAGGTGCGGAAAGTGCGGATATGTCGGTGAATACAAGAGTCTTATCTGTCCGACCTGCGGAGAGCGCATAGCTTACACCAAGACGGCCGCCGACGAGGCGCTGGCACAGGCGCGCGCCGCGGTAAAGAGGAAGGAATACGAGGAGGCGGTCGAGCTTTATCTTATGCTCTCCGACATGGGGATCACCGAGGCGGAGCGCGAGTTCGCCGAGATACTCGAGCGCGGAGCGTTTGTCACGCGCGATTTCGACGAGGCCATGGCGCTGTTTCTGCGTGCGGCAAAGAAGAATGACGGGCGCGCGGCCTACAGGTATTCGCGCCTTGTCGGTAGGATAAGCGATGAGGCGGCGCGCTTCTGGCTCTTTTTCTCCGCGGTGCTGGGCTGCGAGCAGGCGTATCCCGTCTTGGCGAAGAAGCTGTCGGACGAGGGGCATGAGGAGCTTGCGACATATTATTATTACCTCGCCGCGGTGTGCGAGGACAGGGAATCGATCGCCGAGATGGCGATGAGATATTACAAGGGCATCGGGGTTCCGCGCTCGGAGGCGTATGCAAAGTGGTATTTCGACAGATTTTTCATTCCTCCGATATATGCTATAAAGACGGTGTACAAGCTCCGCGCGGTTAAAGCGGAGGAGCCTCCGGCACCGGAGCCGGGGAATTACGGCGCACTTTTGCACTCGCTGGCGGACGACGCGAGAAAATACAAAATACATACGGCATATTTTTATCTGAATGAGCTGCTCGCAAAGCGTGGCGACATTGCCGCGGCGGTCGCCGTCGGAGCGGCGCTGATAGAGGGTGTCGGCTGTGAGGCGGACACCGCGAAGGGCATCAAGTGTCTTGAGAGTGCGGCGGCGCACGGAAGCGCGGACGCCTACGGCTATCTCGGGGAGCTTTATCTCTCCGGCGAGGCTGTGGAGCCCGACACGGAGAAGGGCATCGAATGCCTGAAAAAGGCGGGGGAGCACGGCAGTGCGGACGCCTACGAGATACTCGGCGACATTTACAGAAAGGGCGAGGTCGTACAGAAGAATTCCGCCACGGCGGTGGAATATTACGATCTGGCAAGAGAGAGGGGCTCGGTCGGCGGAGCGCAAAAGGCACAGGAGCTGAGGCGCCGCCGCGAGGACTTCTTCGACAGGGGCTCCGTCCTTGAGGACACCGCGCCTTACGAGGCGTTTCGCTCCTATGCCATTTCCGCCGCGATGGGCTTCCTCCCCGCGGAGCGCAGGCTTGCCTATTGCTATGAAAACGGTCTGGGCACGGAGCGCGACAGATATGCCGCCTTCTACTGGTACAACAGCGCGACGCAAAAGGGCGACACGGAGGCGTGCTTCGACCTCGGGCGCTGTTACGCGGAGGGCATCGGCGTTGCCTTCGATTACAGGATGGCGATAAAGATGTTTATGAGATCGAGCGCGGATCCCGAGCTGGTAAAGGAGCGGGTGATAGCTCTGCTCGAGAGGAAGAAAAAGCGTCTGACGCGCGCCATGTTTTCAAGGGCGGCAAGGCTGCTCCATCAGCGTAAGACCGCGCCCGCGATAGAGATACTCGAGCTCTGCGAGAGGATAGGACATGCGCAGGGCATATACACGCTCGGCTGCCTGCTCGAGTTCGGTCTCGGAATAAAGATGGACCGCGACAGGGCGTACGCGCTTTACGAGCGCGCATACAGGCTTAAGTTCCGCGACCCGCGGCAGGTATATAAGCTCATAGTGCTTAAGACGGTGCGATGATGGGAAGAAGAGAGCGGCTTCTCAGAAGCGTATACGAAAAAAGGCGCCTCACGGCGGCCTTAAACATATTTTCGACGGCGGCGTCGGTCGCCGTTGCCGCGGCATTTGCGGCACTCGTTGTTTTCCTTTTCGTAAAAGGGGAGTATCTGCGGATCCTGCGTATCGCCGTCTTTGCCGGGGTGCCGTTTTTCGCACTCGGTGCGGTGAGAGGCATGATAGGAGCGAAGAGGCCGTACGAGGTCTACACATTTTACGGAGAATGCCCGAAGCGCGGCCTGCTCGGGCGGCGGAGCGGAAAGATGTCGCCGTCGTTTCCGAGTCGGCACGCTTATTCCGCGTTCGTAATAGCAACGGTGTTTTTATTTGAATGCTCGGTGCCGCTCGGCGCGGTGCTTTTGGCGCTCGGGGCAATGATCTCGGCTGTGCGCGTTTTGCTCGGTGTCCATTTTGTCAGGGATGTCGTCTGCGGTGCCGCTGTCGGAGTCATGGCGGGCGTGCTCGGCGAGCTTCTTATAAAGCTTTGATTAAAAAAACAAAACATAATTTCGGAGGTACATTCATGAAGGTAACATGGCTGACGCAGGCGGGACTGCTGTTTGACACGGGGAGGATCAAGATCCTCGTCGACCCTTATCTTTCCGATTCCGTCGGCATGACGCTCGACGCATCGAAGCACAGGAGGATCCCTGTGGATGAGAGCTACTTTGACGTAAAGCCCGATGTGATGCTGATAACGCACGACCACCTCGACCATCTCGATCCCGAAACGGTGGAGCGTTTTCTCTCCGACGGGACGAAATCTATAGCGGTCATGGCTCCGGACGCCGCGTACAGAAAGCTCGTGAAATACGGAAACGGGCACAATTACATTCGCCTGACGCCCCACACGGTCTGGAGCATGGAGGGCGTGACGTTCTACTCGGTGAAGGCGGAGCACAGCGACCCCACAGCGGCGGGATTCATTATCGACGACGGAAGCAGGACGTATTACATAAGCGGTGACACGCTCTATAATTACGATGTTATAGACGATGTGCTCGACCTCGTCGAGGACGGTGTGGATTTCGCGTTCCTTCCCATCAACGGGGTGGGGAACAACATGAACGCGAAGGATGCCGCGGATTTTGCGTACGAGATCGGGGCGAAGAGCGCGGTGCCTCTGCATTACGGGCTTTTCGACAGCATAACGCCCGATGCGTTTGATTTCGACGGTGCGCTCGTGCTTGAGCCCTACCGCGAGACGGAAATATAAAAAAGCACACGGGTCGGAGGAGCGACATTGCCCTCCGACCCGTGTGCTTTTTAAGGAAGAAATCTTGTTTATATTTCCGTTTTTGTCTTTAATATATCTCCGCAGGAATCGATTTGCTCACTCGAGCCGACGACGCAAATGCCGCTCGACTCCATCAGCCTGTCGGTGATGTCGGCGAGACGCAGAAGCTCGCTTTCCCCGAAGCCGAGCATGGATTCCCGCACCTTCATTTCATCGTCCTTTGAGACGCCCATCATGTAGAGCACGGTCGCGTCGGCGCCGGCGCTCCTTGCGGAGCTTAGGGAATCGTAGTCGCCGAACGTGCCGATAACGTAGCTGTCGAGCGACT
Source organism: uncultured Ruminococcus sp. (assembly GCA_964593825.1). GTDB lineage: Bacteria > Bacillota > Clostridia > Oscillospirales > CAG-272 > UBA1740. Next base: position 11,047 of record CAZQII010000039.1, on the reverse strand, counting down.
CGCCGCGCTTTGCCAGCGAGCGTAGGAATTCGCCCGAGCCGTCGCAGGCACGCACGGATGCGGCGGGATTCGGATCGCGGTAGGAGTACATCGAGGCGATGCCCGAGCGACGCACGGAGAAGCCCGCGCCGTAGGCTCCGCCCTTCACACGGACGCTGTTCCAAAGATGCGTGTAGGAGAGGATGGCGGAGATCACGTGCATGGAGCCCGTGAAATCCTCGCCGATGTCGGAGAGAGATGCGGATCTCGACACGTAAGCCACGCGCGAGGGAATGACGATGCCCTCGTTGAGCCTGCCGAGCGGGGGGATGATGCACGGCATGATCGGTGCGCCCTCGGTGTGCGGAAGTGCGGCAAGCGCACGTATAAATTTTTCGTCCGCCTCACCCGTGATCGTGGCGGTAAGGCGCACCCGTGTGACGATTTTCTTGAACGTCGCCGTCAGACGTGCGGTGAATGCCGCCGATTCCGTCTCAAGGAGAGCGACCGCGGATTTAAGTCTTTTGTACATTTCGAGTCCCAAGAGGTTCTCCGCCAGGGCGCCCCAGGTGCTGACATATGCGCGAGAGCGACGTACGGCCGCCGAATGACCCGCGCAGATGAGTGACTCCCTGTGGGAGATGAGGCTCTGGGTGAGTATGCTCTTAACCGTGCGCGCGTCGGTCAGATCCGTCGAATTTATGATCTCTCCGACGGTATCGAGCAGGCTCTCCCGCTCGGAGTCAAGTGCGCTTGCCGTAATATAAAGGAAGGGGGTCGGCACTCCGTGTGATGTGATGACGGTCGTCGATGCGGCAAAGGAGCCGAGATGGGTCTTAACGGTTTGCTCGAGCTCCTCCTTCGTGTATTTTTCGGTCCTGCATTTTCCGAGCACGGAGGCGACGAATGAGGCGAGGGAGAGCTCCTGCGGCTCGAGGTCGGAGATGTCGAACAGCAGCTCCGCGTATGTGATGCCGCCGGTGCTTATTTCATGGACAAGGACGTCTCTTCCGCCGACGGAGAAGGCCTCGGTCGGTGTCCAGGTGCCCTCGCGCGGGATGTCGGAGATAGAGAGGTACGGAAGCTTGGCGAGGTCATCCTCACTGTCGGGAGTGCTCTGCCATTCGGCAAAGGCACGGTTCTTTTCCGCAAGGAGGTCGAGCTCCGCGGCGGACATGGAGTCCTTTATTTTTTTGAGCGCGGCGTCCTCTGCCGCCTTTCTTTTTTCACCGAGCGTGCGGGAGGGAAGCATGGTGAGGCGGACGCTTCTTTCATTGTTGACAAATATGTCGGTGAGCATCTGCTCGAAGGCACCCGTGTCGAGCTTTTTTCTCACGGAGGCGAGCGCATCCTCGTATTTTAATCCGAACGAGGGCTCCGAGCCGTACAGCCATGTGTCAAGGAGCGAGAGGCCGAAGACCAGACCCGTGGGCAGGGAGCCGAAGTCCTTTTCGCGCAGCTTGAATTCGCGCGAGTTCAGCGATGCCTCGAGCCTGCCCCTGCCGATTCCGTCGTGCGCGATCCTTTTGAGAGTGTCGAATAAGAAGGAGTATGCCCGCTCTGCTGTGCAGGATGCGTTTTTGAGCTCGATGGCATAGGAGCGGTATTTTATTCCGTCGCCGAGCGGGAAGACGGAAACGTCCTCGCACAGCTCCGCCTCAAGGAACGCCCTTGTGAGCGGGGATTCGTTGGTGCCCGCGATCGCGTCGGACAGGACGGAGAGCATCAGTGCCGATTCCGTATCCGTGTAATCGAAGGTGCGGACGCCGAGGTAGAAGCGCGTGCTCGCAGCCTCGTTTTCCTCTGCGGAAATTTCGTATTCGACTGTCTTTTCCGTGGGGATGACCTCGCAGTCGTCGCCGATCTCGATGTGCTCGCCCTCGTCCTCCGCCTCGGAAAGATAGGAGTCCAAAAGCGGCAGGATCTCGTCGAGCCTGACCTCGCCGTCCAAGAATATCATGGCAGAGGAGGGGAGATAATATTTTTTGTGTGCCGCGCGGAATTCCTCATAGCTCAGGGTACGTATTGCGTCGGGGTCGCCTCCGGAGTTCTTGCCGTACACTCCTTCGGGGTAGAGCAGGGTCATAAGCTCCTGACCCGAGATCTCGTCGGGCGATGACATGGCGCCCTTCATTTCGTTGTAAACGACGCCGTTCACGGACAGGGGCGCATCCCCTCCGTCCCATTCGTATCTGTGTCCCTCCTGCATGAAGATGCTCTCATTCTCGAGCATGAGCGGGTGGAAGACGGCATCCATGTATATGTCGACGAGGTTCAGAAAATCCTTGTCGGAGCGGGACGAAACGGGGTAGACCGTCTTGTCGGGGTAGGTCATTGCGTTTAAGAATGTTTTGAGTGAGCTCTTGAGCAGCTCGACGAACGGCTCCTTGACGGGGAATTTCCTCGAGCCGCAGAGCACGGAGTGCTCGATGATGTGGAAGACGCCGGTGTCGTCCTGCGGCAGGGTCTTGAATGCGATGTAAAAGCTCTTGTTCCTGTCGGGTCGCTCGAGAAAGACGAGGCGCGTCCCGGCCTTCCCGTGGCGCAGCTCCCAGAGGGTGCCCTCCGCCTCCTTTACATATTCCGACGATAAAACATTAAAGCCGAAAAGGCTCTCGCCAGCTTTCATAAATCAAAAGCTCCTTTCTTGATATGAGATATTGTTTAAATGAGCGATGTGCCGCCCCGTGTAGAGAAAACGGTGTGCTGTCGCGCCGTGCTGAACTGTATCCGCACATACGATTATGCCCGTTTTTTGAATAAAAAGACGCGGAGATGACAATAAATTAATTTACCGCGGCTGTGACACGCTCATAATGACACGGCGGGGGAGCATTCGACGTCAGCGAGCACTCTTTTCACGGTGTATTACGGTGTGCAAGAGCATAAAAAGCAACAAAAAGCATGCCGCTTTTCTTCACACGGGCATGATGTATGTGTCATCCTGAGTGAAAATCGGCGCTCGCGCCGATTGGAACCGAACCCGGAGGGCGGCATGCGCACAGCGCTTGCCGGGATCTCGTTATCATTTTGTTATGCCCGTCGAACGCACTGTTCCTTTTGCGTGTTCTTTTTTAATAATAAAAACATGTGAGAGTGTGACCCGCATACCGAAACGGCGACGAGATCCCGATATGGGCTTCGCCGCATATCGCCCCTTGCGGGGTTCGGCGCGAGGCTTTGCCTCTTGCTCAGGATGACAGGGCTCTTTTGCTCGGCATTTTGGTGCGTTTGACCGACATACCAAAGCGGGTACGAGATTCCGATGCAGACGTTTGCTCCGCATCGCCCCTACGGGTTCGACTCCAAGCGTTCCGCTTTCGCTCAGGATGACACCGTCTTTTGCGCCGAGCGCCGCTTAAGTGACATGTCTTTGAGGCATCGTCCCTGCCGGATTTGGTTGCGGGCATTCCGTCTCCCGCTCGGGATGACACGGCTTTTTGTTACGCTTGTCACACCCGCGGCTTTATTTTCAAATGTCACTTTCAATTATAGCATCATCGGCCGTTAATGTCAATCCGCCGAGGCGAGAAAATTCGGGGGCGGCGCCTTTTAATAGTTATTTTAATAACAATCTTTTTATATTGACATCGACTCTTTCACATGGTATAATTAATAGCATAAGGATTCGGCGAAAAAGACGCCGATCTGTTTTGGGAAGGAAAAAAACAATGCCATTATTCAAGCTTGGAAATGTGCACGTTCCTCACAGGAAGAACACGGCAGAGGCGGTGCCGGTAAGGATGTCCGCACCGAGCACGGTCTCCATCCCCATGATGCAGAGCATCGGTGCACCGGCGATACCGACGGTGAAGGCGGGGGACAGGGTCTTTGTCGGCACGCTTATAGGAGAGGCATCGGGATATGTCTCCTCTCCGGTCCACTCCTCGGTTTCGGGAACGGTTAAAAAGATCGAAAAAACGCTTGCCTCCTCCGGCAGGGAGGTCGATACGGTGATCATAGAATCCGACGGCGAGATGACGCTCGCGCCGGAGCTGCATGCACCGGAAATCACGGATCTCGGGTCGCTTGTATCCGCGGTGAGAGAGTCGGGGCTCGTCGGTCTCGGCGGGGCGGGATTTCCAACGGCGGTCAAGCTCGACGCGATAGGAAAGGGCAAGATTACGCGTCTGGTGCTTAACGGTGCGGAATGCGAGCCCTACATCACCTCGGACACACGCACCATGACGGACAGGGCGCACCTCATACGCGAGGGGGCGGAGCTACTCTGCCGTTTTTGCGATTTTGAAGAGATCGTCATAGGCGTGGAAAAAAACAAGCCCGAGGCAATAGAGAATCTGCGCGCGGTCTTTGCCGACATGCCGCTCGTCAGAGTTGCCGTTCTGCCCTCGAAATATCCGCAGGGCGGAGAAAAGATACTGATATACAACACGACGGGACTCGTCGTTCCCGAGGGGGGACTCCCCGCGGATGTCGGCGTCATAGTAATGAACGTCTCGACGCTTGCATTTATTGCGGAATATGTAAAGACGGGCGTTCCGCTCGTTGAAAAGACGCTTACGGTCGACGGATCTGCGATTGCCGCGCCCGCGAATGTGACGGCTCCGATAGGAACGGCGATAAGCGAGATCATCGACTTCGTCGGCGGAACGTGCGCGCAGATCGGAAAGATCCTGCTCGGCGGCCCCATGATGGGCGTTGCGGTCTATTCCGCCGATCATCCGATTATGAAGACCACAAATGCCGTGACGGTCATCTCCGAAAAGGAGGCGAGGGCCGAGAGAACGACGGCTTGCATCCACTGCGGCAGATGCGTCAGCGCATGCCCGATGGGGCTTCAGCCCACGTACTTTGCAAGGGCGCTGAACGTCTCGGACAAGCGGGAGATGTGCGAGAGGCTCGAGGAGCTTAAGATCGGCTTGTGCATAGAGTGCGGATGCTGCTCGTTCGTCTGCCCCGCAAAGCGGCCGCTCGTCGAGAACAACCGCCTCGCCAAGGCGGCGGTGAAGGAATATAAGAGCAGCGCGGCTGCAAACGGAAGGAAGGGGTGAGCAATATGGACAAAAAGCTTATAGTATCCTCCTCCCCGCATCTGCGTGCGAGTTGCTCGACGGCGCGTGTGATGCTGGATGTGATAATCGCGCTCGTCCCCACGGCGGTCATGGGAACGGTGATCTTCGGCGTACGTGCGCTGGCCGTCATTGCGACATGCGTCATAAGCGCGGTGCTCGGAGAATTCGTATTTAACATTATAGTGAAAAAGCCGCAAACGGTAGGGGACCTCTCCGCTGTTGTAACGGGACTTTTGCTTGCGCTCAATCTGCATGCGGACGTTCCGCTCTGGCAGTGCGTCATAGGCTCTCTGTTTGCGATAATAGCGGTGAAGTGTCTCTTCGGCGGACTCGGCTGTAATTTTGCCAATCCCGCGATAACGGGCAGAATTTTTATGATGCTCTGCTTCAGTGCGAGTGTCGGCGGCGGCGCGGCGGTAAAGCTCGGGAGCAGTGCGGCGGATCTTACGACCTCCGCAACACCGTTGGAGATAATGGCAAAGGAGTCGGACGCGCTCCCCTCGCTCCTCGACATGTTCTTGGGCTTTAAGTCCGGTGCTATAGGCGAGGTGTGCGGTGCGGCGATACTTATCGGCTTCGTTTATCTTGTCGTCAGGCGCGTGATCAGCTTCGAGGTGCCGATGATCTTTGTCGGCGGTGTGTTTGTCCTCTCGCTCATAATAACGGGCAATCCCGTGCTCGCGCTCTATCAGGTTCTCTCCGGCGGACTTTTGCTCGGCGCGGTCTTTATGGCGACGGATTACGTGACGACGCCGATAACGAGACTCGGAAGGATGATATTCGCCTTCGGCTGTGCGATCATCACCGTGATGATAAGATTTTACGGCACTTATCCGGAGGGCGTTTCGTTCTCGATCCTGCTCATGAACATTTTGTCCCCTTATATTGAAAAATGGACCGTGAAGCGTCCGCTCGGAGGTAAGGAGAAATGAAGGCGAAAATAAAAAGCTTTGCTCCGGCGATCGTGCTCGGTGCGATCTGCCTCATTGTTGCGGCGCTGCTTGCGACGATAAATCATTTTACAAAGCCCGTCATTGACGAAAACGAAAGACTCGCCAGAACGGAATCCCTCCGCGCCGTCTTCGGCGGCGACGGCTCCGGTGCGGACTTCGGCGATGCGATGACGGACCTCCCCGACCTCGGGGCGGACAGCAGTGTTTCCGAGGTGTACGAGGAGATCCACGGCATGGGATATGCCGTGGTCCTCACGGTGAAAAAGGGCTTCGAGGGTGAGATAGGGCTCACCGTCGGTGTTGATAAGGACGGTAAGGTTACGGGCGTCGTTATTACAAAGTACAACGATTCGCTCGGCAAGGATAAAATGCCCGATGCGGTCAAGGGCTTTGTTGGGCTCGACTCCGCCGAGGGCGTGGAGCTCGTGAGCGGAGCGACATATTCGTCAAACGCGGTGCGTGCGGCGGTCGGCGATGCGCTCGTTGCCGTGAGGCTTATAAGAGAGAGGGCGCAGAGCGCGGTGTCGCTCACATCGCTCGAGGAGCCGCGCGCGGCATCGCTCACCGAGGAGGGAATGCTCGACTTGGCGCGCGAGATGCTCGGCGGTAACGGGAGCTTCGAATTCTCCGAGGAGATAACGGAGCGCTCCGAGGACGGCTCATCCGCCGTGTACAGGGTGCGGATATATAAGGATTCGGCGGGGCGCGGCAGTGCGGTCATCGGCGAGACATACAACCCCTATGCCGCGGGAGCTGCGGAATCCGAATTTGTATTTGCGCTTGACAAAAATTATAAGATCAAGGATTTTAAGATCGTCAAATGGTCGCTGAGCCCCTCTTATCAGGAGGAAACGGGGATCGGCATCGACAGTCCGGCGGTGAGGAGGCTTGAAAAAAGCTTCGTCGGAGCGGACAGGATGAATTTCTCCGTCAAGGTTGATCTCGTCACCGAGGCGACGGTAACGTCGGTGCGCATCAGACAGGCCGTTTCGGACACGCTCGAGCATCTTGATGTCGGGCATGAAACGAAGACCGTGATATACAAGACGGTGGGCTGGGTCGTGCTGGCGCTCGGCGTCGGTGCTCTCGCCTGCGGGATCTGCTTCCAAAGGAGGAGACGTAAATGAAAAAGAACAGTAAGCTTATGCTTCTTTTAAAAGGACTGATCCTCGAGAACCCCGTGCTCGTGCTCGTGCTCGGAACCTGTCCGACCCTCGCAATGACGACGAGCGTCATTTCCGCGCTCGGAATGGGTCTGGCGGCGACGGTGGTCCTCGTTTGCTCGAACGTTGCGATCTCCGCATTGAGGAAGGTCATTCCCGACACGGTGAGGATTCCGTGCTACATCGTAATAATCGCGGGCTTTGTCACCGCGGTGCAGCTACTGATGCATGCGTATCTGCCGAGTCTTTACGATATGATGGGCGTGTATCTCGCGCTGATAGTGGTCAACTGCATCATCCTCGGAAGAGCGGAGATGTTCGCGGGGAAGAACAATGTTGTCGACTCCGCGTTTGACGGTCTCGGAATGGGACTCGGCTTTCTTCTCGCGCTCCTCGCCATGGCGACGGTGAGAGAGGTGCTCGGTGCGGCGACCTTCGCGGGGTATGAGATCCCGTTCTTCCATGAAAACGGTTATTACATTTCTATCCTGACTCAGGCGCCCGGCGGATTTCTTGTCTTCGGTATTCTTATCGCCGTGGTTAACAAGCTCGGCGTTAAGAAGGGGAAGGAAAAGAGAAAGCAGCTCGCGGGCTGTGAGGGCTGTCCCCAGGCGGGCATATGCGGCAGGACCGCATGCAGCGAGACGGCGGAGATCACGGCAAATGCGGAGCAGGCGTCCGCACCGGCGGGCAAGGAAGCTGACGGAGGTGAGGCATAATGGAATATTTAAAGGAATTGACGCTGGTCTTTATGACGGGCGTGCTTATAAATAACTACGTGCTCCAAAAGTTTCTCGGAATATGCCCGTTCCTCGGCGTTTCCAAGAAGTTCAACCAGGCCTTCGGAATGGGTGTGGCGGTCATATTCGTCATGCTCGTCGCGACGGCGGTGACATACCCGCTCTACTATTATCTGCTTTTGCCGAACGGGCTCGAATATCTTGAGACGATACTCTTCATTCTCGTTATCGCGGCGCTGGTGCAGTTTGTTGAAATAATTTTGAAGAAATTCATACCGGCGCTTCATGCCGCGCTCGGCGTATATCTGCCGCTCATAACGACGAATTGCGCTGTGCTCGGAGTAACGCTCAACAATATCACCGACGGCTACGGCTTTGTCGGATCTATGGTGTCGTCGCTCGGCGTCGGCGCGGGATTCCTTTTCGCGATGGTGCTTTTTGCCGGCGTGCGCTCGAGGATAGAGAACTGTCCGGCGCCCGAGTGCATGAAGGGACTGCCGATCACGCTGGTCGCGGCCTCGATCGTTTCCATTGCGTTCTTCGGCTTCAGCGGCGTGTTCGAAACGCTGCTCGCCTGACGGTGCGGAGGTTTGCTTATGGAAATATTTATTCCCGTTTTGATATTGACCGTGACGGCGGTCATATGTGCCGCGCTTCTGACGGCGGCGTCCGTGTTCTTCGCGGTTGAGGAAAATAAAAAATTCGCTCCGATAAGGGAGTGCCTCCCCGGTGCGAACTGCGGTGCGTGCGGCTATTCCGGATGCGATTCTTATGCCAAGGCGCTCGCCGAGGGGACGGAGACGAACCCCGGCCTGTGTGTTCCCGGCGGCGACGGAACGGCAAAGGATGTTGCCGCGCTCATCGGAGCGGAGGCGGTGGATGTGGTCGAGCGTGTGGCTTACGTTGCGTGCAACGGCGCATGCCTGCCCGAGGAGAAGAAATATATTTACGAGGGGCCGAAGACCTGCCATGCGGCGAATATGAGCTTCTCCGGAGACAGATTCTGTATTTATGCCTGTCTCGGATACGGCGACTGCGCTAGTGCGTGCCCCCGCGGTGCGATAAGCATAGGGGAGAGGGGCGTTGCCGACATCGACTCGACAAAGTGCATCGGATGCGGCATCTGCGTCGGAGTGTGTCCGAACGGATTGATCCGCCTGATAAAGGACACCGAGCGCGTGGTCGTTAAGTGCAACAGTAAGAAGAAGGGCGCGGATGTGCGCAAATACTGCGTCAACGGCTGTATCGCGTGCGGCAAATGCGTCAAGAGCTGTCCCCACGGGGCAATAACGCTCGTCGACAATCTTGCCGTGATAGATTATGACAAGTGCACCGGCTGCGGAACGTGCAAGAGTGTGTGCCCCGTCGGATGTATACATGAGGGATATTTTATCTGCGGCTCGCATTTTGAGTAAATTAATACGGCTCCGTACATGATGACATTGTAGGGTACCCGTGTTGAGAAAAAGTGTGTGACCGGCGTACCGAATGGGAGACGAGATCCCGATGCGGACTTCGTTCCGCATCGCCCTACGGGTTCGGCTACAGGCTTCGCCTTTCGCTCAGGATGACACGTATTTAAGGCATCGCCCCTGCGGGGTTCGGCGCGAGGCTCCGCCTCCCTCTTGGGATGACACGGTCTCTTATGCTTTGAAGGTTTGGTGCGTATGACGGGCGTATCCGTTATATTATGTGAGTCACACGAGCTCGCTTGTTTCGTATATCATATTTAAAAGAAACGGAAGGTTCTATCTGCAAATGCGCGAGAAGGAAAATACAAGGAAAAAGAGAAGACGTACCTTGTTCTTTGACATTGCTCTCGTTCTCGTCATTCTTGCGGCGGCGCTTTCCGTTTTTCTCATTTTCGGAGACGGAAAGAGCGGGGCGGTCGCCCGTGTGACGGTGAACGGCGAGACGGTGGGCGAGTACCCTCTTTCCGCCGACGGCGAATATGTCCTGAACGGCGGGACGAACGTGCTGATAATAAAGGACGGGCGCGCCTATATGAAGGAGGCGACATGCCCTGATAAAACGTGCGTTTTAAGGCATAAAAACGGTATTTGGCGCGACGGTGAGATGATAATCTGCCTGCCGAACCGCGTCAGCGTTGAGATCTTCGGAGGTGAGTGACGGTGAAGGGCGGAAGAACAAGAAGGCTCGCCGTAATTTCCGTGACGGTGGCCGCGGCGATGCTCTTATCCTACGTGGAGCATCTTTTGCCGGCGCCTGTCCCGATTGCAGGGGTGAAGCTCGGACTCGCAAACATCGCGACGGTGTTTGCGCTTTATACTCTCGGCGCGGGGCCGGCGGTGGCGGTGTCGCTCGTGCGCGTTTTCCTCTCCGCATTGCTTTTCGGAAATGCGCTCGCGCTTCTTTATTCGCTCGCGGGGGCGGTGGCGGCGCTGGCCGTGATGATGCTCCTCAAGCGATGCGGACTCTTTTCCGCTGTCGGAGTAAGTGTGGCGGGCGGCGTTTTTCATAACGTGGCACAAATATTCGTTGCCGCCGCGGTGATGCGCACGGAGGCGCTCATCGTCTTTTATTTGCCGTGGCTCCTCATTTGCGGAGTCGCGTCCGGCGCGGTGATAGGGGTCGCGTCCGGTGTGCTGGTAAAAAGGCTCGAGGGCATAGTATAGGACTAAGAACGGTAAATATTTTAACACGGGGCACGGGGTCGTGCCCCTTTTTTATTGTTGGCACGCGGTTAAGAGGAACGGTCTGTGCGACGGTCATAATAAAAAAGGACGTCCGCTAAGCACATCGAAGAAAAGAGGAGTGTCTTTTGAAAGCGAAAAGTCATTCTTGTTAGGGCGCATGCCTTAAAGACGTGTCATCCTGAGCAAGAGACGGAGTCTCGCGCCGAACCCCAGAGGGGCGATGTGCGACGAAAAGCCCATATCGGGATCTCGCCATCGGTTTGGTATGTGGGTCACACTCTCCCCTGTATTTTGTTATTTGGAAAAATCGGTGCGTTCGACGGACGTACCGAAGGGGGAACGAGATCCCGGCAAGGCGCAGAGCGCATGCCGCCCTCCGGGTTCGGCTACGGGCATTTGCCCTCCGCTCAGGATGACACGCACCTTATGCTTCGGCGGGTTTGTGGGTATGACGGACATAACAAAGAGGGAACGAGATCCCGATGCGGACATTCGCTCCGCATCGCCCCTGCGGGGTTCGGC
>CAZQII010000038.1:0-15016 GCA_964593825.1 uncultured Ruminococcus sp. | reverse complement strand
AGCACCTTATCAGAGGTTGTTATGCTATGTACTAAAAAGCCGCTAAACACAGTATTTTCAGCCGATTTTGTCTTGTGGAACATTTCTGATGCTTCTGTGGGCAGCGAGGAGCTCGGACATATGGAGATTGTTGCCGCAATTGTCTATCAGCTCACGCGCAACCTGACCCCGGATGAGATAATAGCCGGCGGCTTCGACAAATATTATATAGGGCACGGGTGCGGGATCTACCCGTCCTCCGCCTCGGGCGAGCCGTTTAATGCCGCCGCCATTTCCTCAAAGGGAGATGCGATCAGCGATCTCAACGAGGATCTCGCAGCAGAGCAAAAGGCACGTGTGACCTACGATAATATATTGAAGCTCTCCGACGACCCCGATGTGAACGACGCAATAAAATTCCTGCGCCAGCGCGAGGTTGTGCATTATCAGCGCTTCGGTGAGGCACTGCGCATTGTAACGGAAAAATAATTTTTGCATGAGTCCGCTTTCGGCGGACTCATATTTGTTAAATCGCCGTTCATAAAATAACGTTGAAAGCATAAACGGCACTGTGGTAAAATTCTTGACGGAAAATAACTGTTGCAAAGGATACGGAAATGGAATACGGAAAAGATCTGCATTCTGCGGCAAATGCAATATTCGGCAAGCTTGACAGCTCCGAGCTCGGGCGCATAACCGACAGATTCTTCAATCTAATGCTTTACTATAAATGCGCGATCCGCGAGGTCGAGACGAAGTTCAACGTCCTTGACGAGCAGCTCTCGATGAAGAGGGAGCGCAACCCGATCTCCTCTATAAAAACCCGCCTCAAGTCTCCGGTCAGCATAAAGGAAAAGCTCGAGAGGCTCGGTGCCCCGATGAGCATCTCGTCCATTGAGGAGAATCTAAGTGATGTCGCAGGTGTCAGGGTCATATGTGCGTTCGTAGACGACGTTTACACCCTTGCGGACTGCTTTTTGAAGCAGGATGACGTAAAGCTTATATGCATGAAGGATTACATAAAGACCCCGAAGCCGAACGGCTACAGAAGCCTGCATCTTATCATAGAGATCCCGATATTCCTGATCGACGGCAAGCGCTCCGTGAAGGTCGAGGTGCAGCTCCGCACAATCGCAATGGAGAATTGGGCTAACCTCGAGCACCGCCTGCGCTATAAGAAGGACATCCCCGAGGACAAGCTCGCCCTGACATCGGACATGCTTTCCGAGTGCGCGGAGATGAGTAGCCGCCTCGACAGCAGGATGCAGGAGGTCAGAAGAATAATCGAGGATGAGTGAGCACGCGGAGCCTGCCTCCGAGTGGATATACGCTTATGCGCGCGACATGGGCGAGGCCGAAAAAAGTGCCAGAAGGCACTCATGAGTGCGGAAAATAAAAAATATCGGCGAAAAAGATTGACAAAACGGGAAAAAGATGATACAATGAAAAGGCTTAAGAGAATTTAAGCTCGATATAACAATTTAATATTTGCTGTCCGATTCCGCTCCTTGCGGATCAGAGGGAAGTTCGGTGTAAATCCGTCGCAACCGTCATTACCGTAATTGACGTATGCATGCCGCATATGTCATAAGTCGGAATACTCATCGGGCAAATGCAACGAAGGTAATATCATTTTTGGATATTAAAGGTGTAGCCGTTTTTTGTCCGGAGGAGGGGATCTCTGTCCTTTTTCGCCGGACAGGATAGCTACGCTTTTTACTGCTTTTCGGCAGTAAGGGAGCGCTTTTTTATTTATCGGAGGTGTTTTATGACAGAGGAAAAGCTGAAAAAAGAGGATTGCATTGTTATATTGCGTGAGAAGTATTTGTTTTTGCGGGAAAGCGGCATTGACGCCTATCCGAAGCGTTCCGATTTCACAGATCGTGAGGTCGTTGCGATAAAGGCATTCCTCGGTCCGTGGCCGCGCGCGCTCGAGGCGGCGGGCATAAAGCCGCCGCGGGACGATGACAGAAAGCAGAAAAACAGGGAAAAACGCATACGCGCCAAGAGAAACAGGACGGCGGAGCGCAAAAACAAATAAAAATACGTGTATCGCAAAAATTTAATATAAAAAAGGAGAACAAAAAATGAAAATGAAAAAGATTATTTCTGCAGTAACGGTTGCGGTGCTCTTGATCGGCACGCTCGGCATTTCCTCGTTTGCCGCGGAGTCGGCAGAGGCACAGAGCGCGGAGGTCTATGTCACGATTGCGGATAAGGGAGAGCTCGTGATGACGCAGCGCAGGATCACGGTGACCGACGCGGACGGCGACGGTGCACTCACGGTGAACGATGCGCTTTATTTGGCGCACGAGGCCGCATATGTCGGCGGTGCCGCCGCGGGTTACGGCTCGGCTGATATTGGCTGGGGACTCGGCATCACGGTGCTTTGGGGAGATAAGAGCGGAAACTTCGGCTATTACGTAAACAACGCGTCGGCAAACGGATTGTCCGACACCGTAAAGACCGGTGACCATATAACCGCATTTATCTATAAGGACAGCACGGGATACAGCGACGTTTATTCCTGGTTCGACTCAAGCATGCTCTCTGTCTCGGAGAACGAAAGCATTACCCTTGAGCTCTCTTATTCTTATCTTGACGCGGACAACAATTGGGCAACAACGGTAGCAAAGCTCGGCGGAGCCACGGTAACGGTGAACGGCGAGGCAACGGAATACAAGACTGACGCGGACGGCAAGGTCACCTTCACCCTCACAAATGCCGGCACATATGTGATAAGCGCAACGTCGGATGCAAAAACGCTCGTTCCGCCCGTATGCATGGTTTCCGTTACGGCGCCTGATGGCGGCACGAATTCCGCTGACACGGATAATGACGCAGACGGTAATAATTATGTACCGATCATTATCGTTTCCGCTGTCGCAGTCGCGGCGGTCGCATGTGTGGCGGCATATGCTGTCGTAAAGCGCAAGAAAAAATAATGAAGCGTAAGTTTTTTGCTTTAATTTTTTGCTTATTAATTATTGTGTCCTCTCTCGGCACGGTTATCGCCTCCGCCGAGGGAGGCGACGATACCGTCGATGCGGCCGAGAGCTTATTCGACGGTATTGTTGCGTACAAGCTGAAAAGCACCGGTTCGGAGAGCATTCAGGCGTGGATCGACGGACAGCTGACGGACAAGGCGGGTATGGGCTCGGAGTGGTATGCTCTGGCGCTCAGCCAGTACGGGACGTATGACTTTTCCGCATACGAGGCGGGGCTTTTGAAATACCTTGACGAAAACGAGATATATTCCGCGTCCTCGCGCTTGAAATATGCGCTTTGCATTTCCGCCGTCGGCGGCACGGACGGTTACATCCGCGCGGCAATGAACGACTCCGTGGGCAAGCAGGGAATAATGAGTCTCATCTTCGGACTGCATCTTATGAACAACGGATATTCGGGTGACGGTTGCGACAGGGAGACGGTGATCGGCGAGCTTATCGCCCTTCAATGCGAGGACGGCGGCTGGTCTCTTTCGGGCGGTCGCGGAGATGTTGATGTGACCGCCATGACGGTGCAGGCACTGACGCCCGTATATACGAGCGACTCTACGGTGCGCACCGCCGTTGACGGCGCTGTGAGTTTTTTGTCCGAGAGCCGGCTCGACGGGGGCGATTACATGTCTTACGGAAGCCCTAATCCGGAGAGCACTGCACAGGTGCTCGTTGCGATATCCGGACTCGGAATAGATTGCATGAGCGACGGACGCTTTATTAAAAACGGAAATACTCTCATTGACGGAATTCGCGGGTATCTTTTGCCCGACGGGAGCTTTTGCCATGCCAGCGGAGGCGCGTCGAACGAAACGGCGACGGCGCAGGTTTTTTACGCGCTCGTTTCGTATTTTCGCATGCGTGAGGGAAAGGGACCGCTGTATATCCTCGACGGTGCGGATCCCGATGCCGCAGAGCCCCCTTCGACGGAAAAGCTGGAGGTGCCCGACACGGATGTGCCCTCGGACGGCGGCGCGGCAGAGGACGGCATGCCTCGGGAGGAGAAGAACGGCGTGGGCTATAAGACGGTCGCATGCACCGTGATCGTCGGTGCGGGTATTGCGGCCTCGGCGATACTGTTTGTTTTAAAGAAAAGACATTTTAAGAATTTTATTGCTGTTTTCGTTGTTGCGGCAGTCGCGGTGTGTGCCGTGTGCCTGACGAATTTTCAGTCGGCGGACGATTATTACGGCACAGAGCAAAAGAAGGAAAACGTGATAGGCACCGTGACCGTCACAATCCGTTGCGACACGGCGGTCGGAAAATCCGACGCGGAATATATTCCCGCAGACGGCGTGATCCTTCCCGAGACCGAGCTTGAGATCGAATCCGGCGACACGGTGTACGTCATTTTGATTGAGGCGGCGAGAAAGCATCGCATTCAGATAGACGCCAAGGGCTCGGGCAGCGCGGCATATATATCTGGGATCAACTATTTGTATGAGCAGGAGCTCGGTGATCTTTCCGGGTGGATTTACCGCGTGAACGGAGAATCGCCGAGCGTCGGCTGCGGAGAATATAAGCTGTCGGACGGCGATGTGATAGAATGGCTCTACACATGCGACCTCGGAAACGATCTGAAATAAATTTCAAGCGAAAATAAAATGAAGGGGGCGCGAGGATTTGCTTGCCTTGGAAAAATTAAATCCGACGGTCACCGTGCTGTATTTTCTTTCCGTTGCGGGGATCGCGATGTTCTCGATGAATCCGTTTTTGCTTTTCGGCTCGCTCATCGGCGCGGTGCTGCTGTTTATCATCGGCGTCAGGGGCGGAGGCTTGCGGTCTCACCTTTTTTGGCTCGCGTTTTTTGCCGTGAGCGCACTTGTAAATCCGCTCGTATCGCATAACGGGTATACGGTGATGTTCTTCTTAAACGATAAGCCGATCACTCTCGAGGCGACGGCCTACGGCATAGCGGCGGCGACGGCTATCGTGTCCGTCCTGTATTGGTTCCGCTCCTTCACCGCGATCATGACGGGCGACAAGCTGCTTTACGTTTTCGGACGGCTTTCGCCGCGGATGGCATTGATATTATCCATGGGACTGCGCTATGTGCCCATGATGAGCAGGCAGACGGAAAGGATAAACAATACTCAAAGGGCGCTCGGACTATATAAAGAGGACAACATCGCAGACCGCATGCGCGGGCGCATTCGCGTGTTTTCCGTAATGCTGACATGGGCGCTTGAAAACGGCATAGTAACAGCCGACAGCATGAGCGCGAGGGGATACGGAGTCGGACGACGCTCGCAGTTTTCCGTTTTTCGCTTCAGAGGGGCGGATATAGCCTTCCTCACCGTAACGGTTTTGCTCGCGGCGATGACCTGCGTATCCGCCGGAGTCGGCGCGCTTGACTTCACATTTTACCCGACGTTCGCGGCGGCAAGGCTCACTTGGGTGTCCGTGCTCGGCTATACATCGTATGCGCTTCTTGCGCTGTTGCCTTTAATAATCGAAGCGGAGGACAGATTGAAATGGAAATACTTAATGTCGAGAATCTGACATTTAAATATCCCGGATGCGGAGCCTCGGCGATAAAGGATGTTTCGTTTTCGCTTAATGAGGGGGAGCTTGCCGTTCTTTGCGGAGGAACGGGAAGCGGAAAGTCCACGCTCCTAAGATTGCTGAAGCGCGAGGTGGCGCCCCTCGGGGAAAAGAGCGGTCTCATCAGCTATAAGAGCATTCCCGCGGACGAGATCCCCGCCGCGGAGTCGGCCTCATCCGTCGGTTTCGTTATGCAAAATCCGGAGCAGCAGATCGTAACGGACAAGGTGTGGCACGAGCTCGCCTTCGGACTCGAAAATCTCGGAGCACCGCAGGCACTCATTGCGCGCCGCGTGGCGGAAACGGCGAGTTACTTCGGCATTGAGCATTGGTATGACAGGAATGTCTCCGAGCTCTCGGGCGGACAGAAGCAGCTGTTAAATCTCGCGTCCGTCATGGTCATGGGGCCGGATATTCTCATTCTCGATGAGCCGACGGCACAGCTCGATCCGATAACGGCATCGAATTTTATTACCGCCGTAAGGAAGCTCAATCGCGATTTCTCGCTGACGGTGCTCATCGTCGAGCACCGATTGGAGGAGTTGATCCCGATCTGCGACAGGCTGCTCGTCATGGACGGCGGTACCCTTAAAGAGGACGGAGACCCGCGCGAGATCATCTCAAGGATGGGGGCGGACGATCCGCTCCTTCTCGCGATGCCGACAGCGGCGCGGCTGTATTCCGCACTTTCCGCACGCGGCGAGTGCCCGCTGACGGTAAACGAGGGACGCAAATTTATCGAGCGGACATGCAAAAAAAGCGTCGGCACTCCTCAAGCCGAGGAATACCGACACGGGGAAAGAGTCGCGCTCCGCTTCTCCGACGTTTATTTCAAATATGCGCGAGAGCTGCCGGATTCTTTACACGGGGTGGACCTTACGGTGTATGAGAACGAGATATTTTGCATTCTCGGCGGCAATGGGTCGGGCAAAACGACCGCGCTGAATGTTGCCGCCGGACTCTTAAGGCCGTACAGCGGATGCGTGCGTATTTTCGAAAAAAAGTTAAAGGAATATAAAAATCAATCTCTTTATCGCGAGTGCCTTTCGCTCCTGCCGCAGGATGTGCAGACCGTGTTCCTGAAAAACACGGTGAGGGAGGAGCTTGACGATGTCGGTGCCGCGGTGCCCGACCTGCCTTTTGATATTTCACATTTGTATGACAGGCATCCGTACGATCTTTCCGGCGGGGAGCAGCAGCTCGTTGCCTTGGCGAAGGTGCTTGCCACAAGGCCGAAAATATTACTCATGGATGAGCCGACGAAGGGCGTCGATGCTTATAAAAAAGCAGAACTTGCGACGCTTTTGAAAAAGTTGAAGGCACGCGGGATCACGCTTGTGATCGTAACTCACGATGTCGAGTTTGCCGCAATGTGCGCGGACAGGTGCGCCCTTTTCTTCCGCGGGCAGGCGGTGTCGTGCGCGCCCGCAAGCGAATTCTTTTCCGACAACGATTTTTATACAACGGCGGCATGCAGGATGAGCAGAGGATTTTACGAAAAATGCATAACGGTCGAGGATATTGTACAAAGATGCATGGCGGCCGATATCGGTACGGAGGCAGGACATGATAGTGATAAAAAATAAAAGGCTTCGTACCGCAATGCGCTTTGTTATCCCCTTTTTACTGATTCCGGCCGTCGCCGTGCTCGGTGCGCTCGTCTTTGGCGAGAAGAGGCATCTTCTTATATCGTTTTCTGTTGCGGTGCTTTCGCTCTTGCTCTTTGTTGCCGGATTTGAAAGGAAGAGCATAGGAACGCGCCGCATGGTGATCGTTGCCGTGATGATCGCGCTCAGCGTCGTCGGGCGCTTTATTCCGTTTTTCAAGCCTGTCACCGCCCTCACGGTCATAACGGCGATTTATTTGGGCGGCGAATCGGGCTTTCTCGTCGGTGCGTTGTCCGCGCTGATCTCGAATTTCTATTTCGGGCAGGGACCGTGGACGGCATTTCAGATGCTTTCATGGGGGCTGATAGGGCTTTTTGCTGGCTTTATTTCCGAAATTTTGAGGCGGAGCAGGGTGTGCCTCTTGATCTATGGCGTTTTATCCGGAATTTTGTTCTCGCTCGTTATGGATGTTTGGACCGTTCTGTGGTACAATGACGGCTTTGAGCTTTCTCTTTATCTGGCCGCGATCATGACGGCCATCCCGTATACCGCGCTGTACGCGGCATCGAATTTTATCTTTCTTCTCCTCATGGCACGGCCGTTCGGTGATAAGCTTAGTCGGATAAAAATAAAGTACGGTATTTGACGAAAAGGCGCAGCCGATATTCCGTAAAACGGGCAAATATCTTATACTTTATTTTTTAAAAACGGAATCGGCATATTCATTAATAGAAAGCAGGAGGGGCTTTGCGGCGGAATGCTTGCGAGCCTCCCTTTTTTCATTTTGCATTATTTAAGAGTTTTTTGTTTTTTGATCCGTGAAAAAAGGACGTCATCGACGTCCTTTTCTTTTTTATTAAAATAAGTTGGATATGAAAATTTCCAATCCTATAAAGATCAGAATAGCACCGCCGAGTATATCTGCTTTCCCGGCGAGCTTGGTTCCCGCTTTTTTGCCGACAGTCAATCCGATAAAGCAGATCAGGAAGGTTACCGCCCCGATCAGCAGGCAGGAAAGCACGGCCTCGAGCCAGCGGTAATCGGCAATGGTGAACCCGACCGATAATGCATCGATCGATGTGGCAACGCCCTGAATCAAAAGGGCTTTAAATCCCACTGCAGGCTTTTCTTCATCCGAATCCTTGTGCTTTATTCCCTCGTAGAGCATTTTACCGCCGATATATCCGAGGAGGAGCAGTGCAATCCACGGAATAAAGCGCTCAAATATTTTAAAGTACTGTGCTACCGTGAAAACACAGATCCATCCGATAAGGGGCATGGCGATCTGAAAGCCGGCAAATACTCCTGCAATTCCGCACATTCTGCTTTTTTTCATATTCGGTTCACCGAGTCCGTTTGCCAGAGAAACTGAAAAAGCGTCCATTGCAAGTCCCACTCCGAGCAGGATGCTGTTAAAAAAGAACGTAAATCCTAAATTCATTTTGACCTCCCGATATTATACCGCAAACTGAAACAGACAGAATGCGGCGTAGATTGCGAGCAATGCGATGCCTTGCCAACGGCTGAGTTTTTTCTTGCTCAAGGCGGGAACGGTCAGCAGCAGCATTACGGCAAGCATCAGGGGAATATCCAGCACAAGAGAAGCATTGTGACCGAACAGCAGCTTTCCGACGGGTACCTCAAACGGAGCAAGAGAAACCGAAACGCCGGACACAAGCACCAGGTTGAAGACATTGGCGCCGACCACATTTCCGATGCCGAGGGAGGCATGTCCCTTTTTCAGCGATGTGATCGTTGTGATCAGCTCCGGCAGGGAGGTTCCGAGTGCAACGAAGGTCAATGCAATAACGGTTTCGGGAACTCCGAGCTTTTGCGCAATAGCGGTTCCGTGCTCAACAAGCAGGTCCGCGCCGACCGCAATCACGGCGGCACCGACTATCAGAAATATGAGCTCAAGCCAAAAAGCACGGGGCTTTGCCTCATCCTCTTCGGATTCGATTTCGTCGGGATGCTTGATGCCGTGTCGTACATTCAGGATCATATACAGGACAAACAGGCCGAGCATCACAAATCCGAGCCACCGCGGGAACTCGCCCAAGACATAGGCCGCAAGGCAATAGATCGCAGATGCCGTAAAAAAGAAGATTACCGGCATCTTCATCGTTTTTGTGTTGATCGGGCCGGGGTTGCAGGCAACCGAAATGGCGGCGATCAGGGCAGTGTTGCATATAATCGATCCGATTGCATTTCCGTAAGCCATTGCCCCTTGACCTTGCAGTGCACCGGTGGTCGAAACCATGACCTCGGGTAAGGTCGTTCCGATAGATACAACGGTTGCACCGACAATAATATCGGGTAATTTGAAGCGACGGGCAACGCCGGTTGCACCGTCCACGAACCAGTCGCCGCCCTTGATAAGAAGAACCAGTCCTGCGGCGAACAAAAGAACATTGATAAGCATTGTTTCCCTCCGAAAATAAAAAATCCAAGCATGGCACAGCCATACTCGGACGTCAGGGCAAAAAAGAAAGACCCCATGTACAGCTAAACCACGGCTCATACATGAGTCTCGCAAATTAAAACAAGCCAGACCGAAATAGGCCAGTGTGTTGACTTGCTACGCTTGGAAACGCTTGCTACTCCCTCATAACTCTTTCATTATACCACAAACGACCGACTTTGTCAACCTTTTTAAAGCGAATTCTTTAAGAAGTCTTTAAAAAATGAGAATTCATATATTAGTGCCAGTAAAGGATCTTTTTACGCTCATTAAATGAAAAACCTCTGGTGTATCTCGATCTATATAAGATTTTCTTTTCTGTACTTTGAAGGAGTTGTGCCGATGCGTTGCTTGAACACTCTGCAGAAATGATACGGATTGGAAAAACCGCATTTCTCGGATATCGCCTCGATGCTCAGATTTCCTTCCGCCAAAAGTTGCTTTGCGTTTTGGATGCGCATATCGATAATGAACTGCTTCGGCGAGCTTCCGAAATGCTTTGCGAACAGCTTTCTGAAATATATCTCGCTCACGTTGCATTCGGCGGCCAATTTCGTATTGGTAAGAGACGGATCGCAAAAATCGGAATGTATCAGTTGTATCGCTTTTTTCAGCTTATGCGGAATGTCGTCCGGGCAGAGCTTATGCAGCATACCGTAGAAAATACTGAATATCTGCGCGCGATCCCCGTCAAAGTAAAAGAGCTTTTTAAGTCTTTCGTAATCGAATATCAGTTGCTCGGTGTTTTGTATGGGGATGACCGTCACCGTATCGCATATGTTATTCGTGCATTCGAAATTTATAACGGGGAAGTATCCCGTTTGATCCCCTCTGATGAAATAAGAGCCGTACTTAGGCAAAATAACGGCATGATCTCTGTCGGAAACGTATTTTACACCGTTTTGAATATACGTTATCTGACCCTCCGAGCATAGGGAAAGGCCGTAGCATCTTCTGCTTGTCATCAGCTCCCGTCTTCCTTTTGCGGAATATACGGTGAAAACATCGGTTATTTCCGTGACGGTTATACTGTTCGGCTTCATTTGCATCACCCCCGTTTTTCTTGCTTGATTATATCATATTTTGTATTGCATTTCAACCGTTTTTTCAAAAAATGTATCGAAAACATCAATATTATATCGAAATACAAATTGCTTTTTGCCGATATTTGTGATATATTTATCGTATAAGCTTAAAAACGGGAGGAAAAGCTGTGGATTTCAGAAATAAGACCGCGATATCTACGGGTGCGGCCTCCGGCATGGGACTTTTGTTTGCCGAAAATTTTGCGGAGCTCGGCGGAAACGTCGTGCTTTGCGATGTAAACGAAAAGGCCCTGACGGAAAGGACGTCCGAGATCAACGCAAGGGGAAAAGGAAGGGCGATCGGAGTCGTTTGCGATGTGCGCGATTACGGGCAGGTATGTGCCGCGTGTGACAGAGCGGCGGAAGAGTTCGGCTCTGTAGACGTTATGGCGAATTTTGCGGGCGGTACCGCAAGAAGGATGCTGAACGTAGGCTGGGATAAGGAATTTCCCGATGTGCCGATAGATGTATTCGATTGGGGTCTTGATGTCAATTTAAAGGGGCCGTTTTACTTTGCTCACGCAGTGCTTTCACAGATGCGAAAGCAAAAGAGCGGCTTGATCATAAATATCGGATCCGTCACGGGCGCGGAGGGCGACGGCGCGGGAATGGATTATTCCACGGCTAAAGCGGGGCTGATGTACGGTTTGACGAAATCCGTGGCGCAGTACGGTGCGAAATACGGGATACGTTGCGTTTGCGTATCGCCCGGTCCTGTTTTGACGCGCGCGGCAATGGCGAATATGAAGACGCTTTTGGGCAGAGCCGCAGATCCTCAGGAGATAATAGATCTGTGCTTGTTTTTGGCGAGCGAAAAGGGGCAGTTCGTCAACGGTGAGAACATTATGATCGACGGCGGAAGAAACGCTATGGGAAGGTGGAATTGATTTACGATGAGACGGGTTGCTATGATAACTGGGGCATCTGTAGGTATAGGAAGGGCGGTAGCTCTTAAAATGGCGGAAAGCGGATATGCTCTGGTGCTCCTTGATATAAACGCGGAAAATTTGGCGAAGCTTGAGACCGAGCTGAAAAAGTATTCGGCAGAGGCGATCTTTTCGGTAGGCGATGTTTCAAATGAAAACGATGTAAAAAAGACTGTGGAAAGAGCAAACGAAAGATTCGGAAGGATCGATGTTTTGGTCAACAATGCCGCGATTTGGAGAATGTTTGAGCCGTTTATCGAAATCGGGGTTGAAACATGGGAAAAATATCTTTCGGTCAATGTGATGAGCGTGGTATACTGTACGAAAGCCGTTTTGCCGAGGATGATCGAAAACGGATACGGAAGGATAGTAAATGTGGCTTCGGTGGCCGGCGTATACGGAAACGCGAATATGACGCCTTATTCCACCACGAAGGGTGCTGTGATATCCATGACGAAGGCTCTGGCAAAGGAGGTTGCCGCGAAGGGAATAACGGTAAACAGCGTGTCTCCCGGAAGCGTCAGCGATTCTTCCGACCTCGATACAGATCATTTCACGCCTACCGAGCTTTCTTATATCGGACGTACCGGAACGGATGCGGAAAATGCGGAGCTGATCTGCTTTCTCGCAAGTGAAAAGGCGAGCTACATAGTGGGACAGAACATTCAGATCGACGGCGGCAGAAGGAAGCTGTAACGGAGGTATACGATGAAAAAAAGCTTTTTGAATGCGGGCGGTCCGCTTGTGACCGAGATGATACAGGTAAAGACTGCGGAGCAGGCGAAAATAAGAATACAGAATTCGATAGCCTGCGGAACGAGTGCGATTGGACTTCAGTTAAGCACAATGGAAAAGAGATATCGGACGAAGGAGCAGCTCGCAGAGCTGTTCACATTGACTGGGAATGTGCCCTTGTACGTCACGAATTACAGAAGTGGAGAAAACGAGGGCACATCGGACGGGGAGCTGATGCGCGGTCTAATGACGGCGCTGAAATGCGGTGCGACGCTCGTCGACGTTATGGGCGATACGTTTGATCCGTCACCCGAGGAATTGACTGTGAGCGAAGCGGCGATAGATAAGCAACGGCGCTTTATAGATGAGGTGCACGAAAACGGCGGAGAGGTGCTGATGTCGTCGCACATATATTCATTCAGAAGCGCGGAACGGGTGCTTGAGATCGCAAAAGCGCAGGAGAGCCGCGGAGCGGATATAGTCAAGATCGTCACGGGTGCGGAAACCCGTGAGGAAGAAATGGAGAACCTCAGAATATGCGGGCTCCTGCAAAAAGAGCTGAAGGTGCCGTTTTTGTTTTTGTCGGGTGGAAAATACAATAAATTGCACAGAAATCTCGGGCCCGCCTTCGGCGTCTGCATGTGGCTGTGCTTCAGAGAATACGACGAGTTTACATATCCCGGTCCTCCGCTCTTGCATAACGTATTGAAGATAAAGCAGGGGCTGCAGTTATGATTACGGAAAACAAATTTTTGAAAGAAACAGACGGGATATACCGCTTGAAGGTGCCGTTTGAGGACTTGTATACGTCCGTGTTTTTGATATGCTCGGAGGGCGGAAATATGCTCGTGGATTGTGCGACGACGTCGCGCGACGCGGATGAATACATAGAGCCCGCGCTCGGGAGCCTGGGCATGACATTTTCGGACATCGACTGTGTGATAGTGACGCATTTGCACGGGGATCATGCAGGCGGCCTCGGAAGAATATTGCAAAAGGAGCCGAAAATACATGTTGTCAGGACTGTCGAAGAGCTGAACGGAGCGGAGATATATCCTATGTGCGGGCACACAAAAGATTTCATAGGTGTCTTAAGTCTGCCGACCGGGACGCTTATTTCCGGCGACGGATTGCAGGGCGCGGGTGTCGGAAAATACCGCTGTAGCCTGGAGAGCAAAGAAGGGTATTTACGGACGATAGAGAGGATCGAACGGGATAAGCGCATAGAAAACATATTGTTTTCTCATGCGTATGAGCCATGGAACAGGGACGGAGCGTTCGGCAGAGAAAACGTGGAAAAGATATTGCGGGATTGCAAAAGCATAGTAATTTAAGATAGGAGAAGCGATAAGATGAAGGCTATAGTAATAGAAAAGAAGGATCAAAGCTTGCATTATGCGGATGTACCGGATCCGATAACAAAAGCGGGCGAGGTCAAGATCGAGGTGCATGCCGCGGCGCTCAACCGCGCGGATCTTTTGCAAAGAGAGGGTAGCTATCCGCCGCCTCCCGGATGCCCCGAGTGGCCCGGGCTTGAGGTCTCGGGCGTTATCACCGAGGTCGCCGATGATGTGAAGACATGGAAGGCGGGAGACAGAGTGTGTGCGCTACTCGGCGGAGGCGGATATGCCGAATACGTTACCGTTCCGGCGGAAATGGTAATGCCTGTGCCGAACGGGCTTTCATATGCCGAGGCGGCGGCGATTCCCGAGGTCTATATGACCGCGTATTTGAATCTGTTCTTTGTAGGTCGGGCGGAAAAGGGAGAAACGCTGCTTATGAATGCCGGCGCGAGCGGACTTGCAAGCGCCGTTATACCAATGGCGAAGGCATTCGGACTGCGAGTGATAACGACCGTGCTCGGCGAGGATAAGGTGAAGGAGGTCGCGTATCTGCATGCGGACAGAGTGGTCGACACGACAAAAGAAGATATAGCGGAGGTCTTAAAGGAGGAAGAGAAAAACGGCTCGCCCGTTAATATTGCGATCGATTGCCTCGGAGGCGATGAACTCGGAAGATGCCTGCCCTATGTGGCGAGGGGGTGCCGCTGGATTCAGATCGCAACGCTGGCGGGAGATATCTCCGCTGTTGATTTTAAAAACATATATGTTAAGAACATCCGTATAATAGGCAGCACGCTTCGCAGCAAGACGCCGGAGGAAAAGGGAAAGCTTTTAGATGAGCTTGTTAAAAAAACATGGAGCAAATTTGAAAGCGGAGAGATCAAGGTAAAGATATATAAGACCTTCCCCTTGGAGCAGGCGGACGAGGCACAGCAGGTGCTTTATCGCGGCGAAAATATCGGCAAGGTAGTCTTAACCGTAAAATGATCGGATGAATTAAAGCTTCTGTGCTCGATGCCGCCGTGCAGAGCATAGGGCTTAAAGATCGATGCTTGCCTTCGCGGGGAAGTGATGCAGTGCCGTCAAACAGTTATGCTTCTCCCTGCGGCCGCAGTGATGTGCTCCGTCACATGTCCGAAGGGCACATCGAGAGGCGGAGCCGCTATCACGCGCGCAGGGCGTATCACGTTCCGGAAACAAAAAAGCAGTCCGCCGGACTGCTTTCGCTTTTTTGTGTTACCTTGCCGACTGCCCAAAATGCCGTGAGCACCTTCCTTCATATATTTTTGCATAGAAAAAGGAGCAGTCGGGCTGCTCCTTAATAATTGTTTATTCCG
>CAZQII010000037.1:0-15197 GCA_964593825.1 uncultured Ruminococcus sp. | reverse complement strand
GAATGTCGCCTCACTTTGAGCGATCTCGTTCGTGTGATGCGGGAAAGCATTGTCTATACCTCCGCAGTGAATATCAAGATACTCGCCGAGGTGCTTGCGCGCAATGCACGAGCACTCGATATGCCAGCCGGGATATCCGACGCCCCACGGCGAATCCCATTTAAGCTCCTGATCCTCGAACTTCGACTTTGTGAACCAAAGAACGAAATCCGCCTTATTCTTTTTATTTCCGTCCGCCTCAACGCTGTCGCGGACTCCGACCTCGAGATCATCCTCGTTGAAGTCGCCGAACACGTAATACTTGTCAATCTTCGAAATATCGAAATACACGTTTCCGCCGGATTCGTAAGCGTACCCCTTTTCAAGAAGCTCGCCGACCATTTTTATAAACTCGGAGATGCAGTTCGTCGCCGGCTCGACAACGTCGGGCATCTTAATGTTCAGCTTCTTGCAGTCGGCAAAAAAGGCGTCAGTGTAAAACTCGGCGATCTGCATGACCGTCTTCTTCTCGCGCTTTGCACCCTTGAGCATCTTGTCCTCACCTGTGTCGCCGTCGCTGCTCAGGTGGCCGACGTCCGTGATATTCATTACTCTCTTAACGTCATATCCGGTATATCTGAGATACTTCTCGAGGACATCCTCCATCGTATATGTGCGGAGATTTCCGATATGAGCAAAATGATAGACCGTAGGACCGCAGGTGTACATTGCCACCTTTCCCGCCGTGTTGGAAACGAATTCCTCCTGCTGTCTGGATAATGAATTGTAAATACGCATATATCTCTCCTTCTTTACAGTGCACGAATTTTATTTAACGGAGCTGTTATATAAGATTAATGTAAATAGTTTAAAATATATTATAACAAAAAGCTCCGTTTTTGTCAATAGCGGGAGGCACTGTTTTTCGACGCTTTTCCTTTTTATAAGAGTCACCCGCACGGCAACTCTCCGCCGAAAAATCGACACGGGGTCATACATAACGTCCACTGACGTTGCCATCGGTCTCTTTTTTTGCAAGGAGAAAATAAAAAACTTTTTCTCCGAGGACTGCGCATATAAAGCGTTTTTCGGGCGTGTCCTCCTCTCGGCAGTGCGAATGACGTACAAATTTGCCGCAATCACGCGTTTTTTTGTCCGAAGGACTTGCATTTTCCGAAAAAATTTGTTATTATATAATCAATAAAATATTTTTATTTTACGTAACGGAGTAAATAAGATGAATCATAACAAGGAAAATCAGCACTATTATTCTTCCCTGACAGGGGCGAGACGCGCCGTGCCGATAATTTTATTCGCGCTCGGTGCATTTATCGCGCTTTGCTTCTTCACCGCTTCGACGGGGATCATGGGCGGCGCCATCTCGAGCCTGCTTCTCGGACTGTTTTCATACGGAGCCTATGCGATACCTCCGCTCCTTATTCTGCACGGTATCTTCTACCCCTCCGATCATGCGAAGAGCAGAACGCTTTCCAGATTTATTTTTTCCGCAGCCACCGTTATATGCATTTCCGTTTTGGTGTATACGGTATTTTACATGCGCTCGGATCCGAAGCCCGCTTTTACCCCCGGTGATTATTACGCGATGGGCACCGACGGAGTCGGCGGAGGATTTATCGGCAGTACCCTTGCCTACGGCGTGATCAAGGTCTTCGGCTCGGTCGGTCTCATAATAATTACGTGCGCGGTATTTGCCATATATGTTGCATACTTCTTCACCGACGGACACGGCGTCATCGGCAAGATATGCCTCGCGATCATCACCTTCTTCGCAAGCGTCGGCGCCTTTATCGAAAGGAAGATCAAATCCGCCTTCGGCAAGGTGAAGGAGGCAAAGGACGAAAAAAGCAAGCGCATCTCCGTCGCCAAGAGCAGAGATCTGAGCGACGACGAGTTCTTCATGGTGGAGAACGGGATGCAGGACTTCGCCATCCCCGATCTCGGCATCAAGGAGACAAGAAGCGCGGAATCCGTTGAGGAATCGCCCATGCTCCACGATAAGGTGCGCCCGAAGAGCGCCATCGACGCAGATGCCGAGGACGACAGACACAGACTGAACAACGTGAGGATCATCGAGGAGGACAAGCCGAAGCAGGAGCAGAAGCCGCGAAAGAGAAAAAAGATACACTCCGACTTCGACCTCGACGACACGATCACCCCCACGGAGCACAAGCGCGACGACGATATCATTTACGACGACCCGACAAAGCCGAATAAGGACAGAGAAAACAGTGCCGACAGCGTCTTTACGCAGGCGTTCGACCCGTTTGATCTGTCCGCGAACGAAAAGCTCGCCGCAAAGCCCTCGAGCAAAAAGGAGCCGAACTCGGCACCGACAAAGGAAAGAGTGAAATTCTCCGAGGACATCTTCAATATCACGCCCGAGGACGTGGAACGCGCACGCAAGCAGGCGGAATTCGAAATGAAAAAGCGCACGATCATCGACATGTACGAGAAAAAGGACACGGCAAGCCCCGAGGCCGAGCCCGCCGAGAGCACATCCGCTCGCACGGAAGACCCCCGTACCTATTCCGACATGGCGGAGCGCACAAAATGCCCGGAGGATCTCTTCAACGACGGCAACGGCTCCGACGTTAACGAGAGCCGCGCCGATGAGACCCCCGCCCCGCAGTCCACGTACATCTCATTCGGCAGCTCCGATGCCTCCGATTCGGGCATTCGCGATACCGTCGGCGCGGACGCTTACGGTGCACAGCCCTCATACGCCGACGAAAGCAAAGCGAGATCAAGCTACGAAAGAGTCGCGCGCTTCTCCGATATCATAACGGAATATTCGACGGCGGAGGCTAAAGCCAAAGCCGAGGGTCAAGCTGTGCACTCATCCGCATACGAGTCCGTGCGCGAAGCCGTAAGGGAGCCCGTATACGAAGCTGCAAAAGAACCTGAATATGAGCCCGTAAAGGAGCCTGTATATGAGCCTGTATATGAGCCTGTAAACGAACCGACATACGGGCAGAAAGAGGAGCCCGTCAGGATCGAGGAATACAAAGCTCCGAGCCCCGCGGGCGACATGCCGACATTCGACAGCCGCGAGCAAACGCGCGAGGAGGCGCCGACACTGACGGTCGAGCGCGAGATAATCTCTCCCTTCCCCGACGATATATATTCCGACAGCGAGGATGCCGGGGAGCAGAGCGATGACTCCGACATCGACAGCGACGGGATCCCCGAGGAGGAATACGGCTCGGATGAGCCGGAGATCATCCCCGAGGAGCAAAGAAATCCGAAAATAGACGAATACAGAAGCATGTTCCCCATTCTCGACAGTGACAGCTCCGACAGCGAAGACGGAGAGAGCGACGAGGGCGGACTCATCTTCGAGCGCGAGCCGACCGAGGATAATTTCGAGTCGGATGACGGTGATGACGGTGCTTACGCCGAGCCGGAGGATGAAGAGACCGAGGAATACGAGGAGGAAGAGCCCGAGCCGATGCCAGAGCCCGAGCCCGAGCCCCCGAAGCCGAAGAAGCCCGATTATTCCAATTACAAGTTCCCTCCTATCGATATACTCTCCGCGGACGAGGCCGAGGAATCATTCGACTGTCAGGCGGAGATGGAGGAGAACGCAAACAAGCTCATAGAGACCCTCGAATCCTTCAAGGTCAAGGCGTCCATCAAGGGCGTGGACAGAGGTCCGAGAATCACGAGATACGAGATAGTCCCCGCGACGGGCGTCAAGGTCAGCTCCATCATGAGCCTGCAGAACGACATTGCGCTGAACCTCGCGGCGGAGGGCATAAGAATGGAGGCGCCCATCCCCGGAAAGAGCGCGATAGGCTTCGAGCTCCCCAACAGAAAGCCCTCCATAGTAAAGCTGCGCGGACTGCTTGAGACCGAGGAATTCAAAAACGCAAAATCGAAGACCCTCGTCTGCATAGGAAAGGACGTTACCGGATGTCCGGAATTCGGCGACATCGCAAAGATGCCGCACGTGCTCATCGCGGGAGCGACGGGCATGGGTAAATCCGTATGTATCAACTCCATAATGATAAGCATGCTCTACAAGGCACGTCCCGACGAGGTCAAATTCATCATGATCGACCCGAAGAAGGTCGAGTTTGCGATGTATAACGGAATCCCGCATCTGCTGATCCCCGTCGTCACCGATCCGAAGCAAGCGGCAGGCGCGCTGATGTGGGCGGTCGAGCAAATGGAAAAGCGCTACGAAATGATTGAAAAAATGCGCGTGCGTAACATTGATATGTATAACGACAAGGTGGCAAAGGATCCGTCGCTCGGCGAGCCGATGCCGAAGATCGTGGTCGTCATCGACGAGCTCAACGAGCTCATGCTCACCGTGCGCGACCCCGTCGAGAACCTCATCATGAGCATTGCGCAAAAGGCGAGAGCGGCGGGCATACACCTCATCATCGGTACACAGCGTCCGTCCGTTGACGTTATCACAGGCGTCATAAAGGCGAACATTCCGTCCCGAATCGCCTGCAAGGTCATGTCAAACACCGACTCACGCACCATCCTCGACCAAAAGGGCGCGGAGGACCTGCTCGACAAGGGTGATATGCTCTTCTTCCCCGTCGGAAAGCCGAAGCCGATAAGAGTCCAGGGCGCGTTCGTTTCCGACGGAGAGGTCGAGGAGATCATGGAATTCCTCAAGGCTCAGGGCGGAAGCGAGAACTACGACAGCGACGCTATAGAGGAGATCGCGAGAAACGCGCAGAAATGCAGCAAGAAGAGCTCCGACTCCGATGACGGTGACGACGGTGACGGTGACGACAACGGAGGATACCTCAACGATCAGAAGTTCCTCGACGCGGTCAACGTCGCGGTCACAACCGGAAAGATATCCACATCCCTGCTCCAGCGTAAGCTCTCCATAGGATACGGAAAGGCGGCGAAATACGTCGATATAATGGAGGACATGGGCATAGTCAGCGAATCGAACGGACAGAAGGCGCGCGACGTCCTTATCACAAAGGACGAATGGCACGAAAAGCTCGCGAGGATCAGCCTCGACGATTGATGAAAGGATCTTGATTCAAAATGATAGCAATACTTTTGGCAGACGGATTTGAAGAAATAGAGGCGCTCACGCCGCTCGATGTTTTGCGGCGTGCGGGTCTCGATGCAAAAACCGTGGCCGTCGCGGGCAAGATCGCGGTCGGATCGCACGGGATACCCGTCATCTGCGACATGACGGCGGACGAGGTCGACACCGACGCACTCACGGCGGTGATCTTCCCCGGCGGGATGCCCGGCGCACTGAATTTGGACGCCGCACCCGTCAGCGACAGATTCATCGACGCGGCCGTTAAAAACGGCGGAATTCTGGCGGCCATATGCGCCGCCCCGCTCGTCCTCGGGCGCAGGGGTCTTCTGCACGGTCGGCGGGCAACCTGCTACCCCGGTTTTGAAAAAGAGCTTGACGGTGCTGTGTGCACCGGCGCTCAGACCGAGGTAGACGGCAGGATCATCACCGCAAAGGGAATGGGCGCGGCGCTCGAATTTTCGCTTAAGATCACAGAGGCTATAAAAGGACGCGCCGAGGCAATAAAAATATCCGAGTCGGTATGCGAAAAGCATATATACGGCTCGGAAAATTAAAAGAAACTGTAAAGGACTTCAAAAATGCAAACCAATCCAAGGCAAAGGCATATAGCCTACCGCTGTCCGGAATGCGGAACGGCGACCGTGGGCATTATAGGCAAATTTGCGCTTAAGGCAAATATGATAAGGCTCAAATGCCCGTGCGAGAAAACGAGCTCGCTCGATATCAACATGCTCCCCGACGGGAAGATCAGGCTCTCCGTCCCCTGCGTATTCTGCAAGGAGAACCACAGCTATACCGTCACGGAGAGCCTGCTCTTCGAGCGCGACAAGCTCCTCTTAAGCTGCCCGTACTCAGGCTCGGACATAACCGTCGCGGCAGACGCGGACACGGTTTCCGCAGAGCTCGAGCGCATGGGCGGCGAGCTTGAGACGGTGATGAAGGGCTTTGAGGCCGAGTCGCTCGAGGACATACAGCCGCAGGACATGAACGAGGACGAGATACTCCCCGACCCGGCTGTGTACGACACCGTGCGCTTCATCGTAAAGGAGCTTGAGGCGGAGGGCAACCTGCACTGCCCGTGCGGCAAAGGCGAGGGCTACGACCTGCGCTTTGCGGATGGGGGAATAGACGTATACTGCCCGCGGTGCGGCGCCTCCCGTCTGCTCGCGGCGAGCGGAGCCGTTATTGCGGAGGAATACCTGACGCTCGACTCGTTGGAGCTTAAATAAAGCCGTAATATTCCAAGATCCCACGGTATATCCCCGTGGCAAAGAGACCGGGTGAATAGCGCATGAGCTCGGCATCCTCGGCATTCGAGATGAAGCCCATCTCGACAAGGACGGCGGGCATGCGCGTCCTCTTCAGTACATACAGCCCCGGGCGCTCTATAACTCCGCGGTTTCTGAGCCCCGTGACAAGGCTCAGCTGTGCGCCGATGTCGGTCGCGAGACCGAGCGCCACGGCGGACGAGCGGCTGTATATGAGCGTTTCGCACCCGGAGGCATTAGAGTTCTCCGCGGCATTCGTATGCAGAGAAAGAAACACATCGGCTCCCCATGAATTTGCGGCATTCACCCTCGCTGTGAGGCTGGTCGAATTGCTTGTGCCGAGCACGGTGTCCGGCGTTGGGCGGGAGAGGCGCGGCTCAAACTCCGAATTCGATAAAAGAAGATCGTACAGCAAAACACCGACTCTGTATGTTATGTCCTGCTCGAAAATACCGTTGCCCTCCGCACCTGTGTTAAATCCGCTCGGATTGTGCCCCTGGTCGATAAAAATCTTTATACTCATATAAAAATCTCTCCAATCTGCCGATCCCGACCGCAGCGGGATCTAATTTGCCGCGGCTCTGAGGCACGAACACGGCTCCGCCCGGCATCCTTCACTTTTTATAATATG
This sequence comes from uncultured Ruminococcus sp., assembly GCA_964593825.1. Taxonomy (GTDB): domain Bacteria; phylum Bacillota; class Clostridia; order Oscillospirales; family CAG-272; genus UBA1740. The sequence goes on along the minus strand of CAZQII010000037.1, from coordinate 8,272 downwards.
CGAACTCAAAGGATTTGTTAAATGAACGGATTAAAAAGAATGCTCAGCTTCGTGCGCCGTGCGGTCGATGACTACGGCATGATCGAGGAGGGCGACAAAATAGCCGTCGGAGTCTCGGGCGGCAAGGATTCTCTGGCTCTGCTCACCGCCCTTGCGGAGATGCGCCGTTTCTACCCGAAGCACTACGAGCTCTGCGCGATAACCGTCGATATGGGATTTGAGGGCTCGGACTACTCCGAGATCGAGGAATTCTGCCGCAGGGAGAACGTGAAATACAAGATCGTAAGGACTGACATTGCAAAAATAATATTCGACGTGCGCAAGGAGCCGAACCCCTGCTCCCTTTGCGCAAAAATGCGGCGCGGCTCGCTCCACGCGGCGGCGACTGACCTCGGATGCAACAAGGTGGCCCTCGGCCACCACTTTGACGACGCGGTGGAGACATTCATGATGAATCTGTTCTTCGAGGGGCGGCTCGGCTGCTTCTCCCCCGTCACATACCTGTCCAACCGACGCATAAATCTCATCCGCCCGATGATATACGCGACGGAGAAGGATGTGAAATACTTTGCAAGGCAGGCGCACCTCCCCGTCGCCGCGAGCCTGTGCCCGGAGGACAAGGCGACCGAGCGCGAGAACATGAAGAACCTGCTCGCCGATCTGGAGCACAAGATCGGCGGACTCAAGCACCGCATATTTCATGCGATGTGCACGAGCGAAATCGACGGCTTCAAGCACATCGGCAGATACCCCGACGCGGGCAAGCTCGACGAATAAAAAAAGCGGCTCCGAAAGCCGTTTTTTTATTTTGCTTATTTATATATCATAAGTTGAAAATGCTTTTGGCGGATGTGGAATTCGGATCCCATTCGGCCCAATTAGACGTACCACAAACAACATCTCCACCTAAGCCTTCAACAACGGTGACGTTCACTCTTTCATACTCTTTTGCGTTCTTCTTTTCCATGATATTTCCTTGATTTTCTTTTTTTCTTTTATTTTTTAAATGACATTCGTCCTACGCCTTCTCCGATTTTTCAAGAAGGAAAAAGTACGGAGATGTAGGAGAATTCAGAATGCGGAACTCGGATGCACAGATCTTGAACCTGCTTAAGCCCTTGAAATATTCCCCGAGCATCTCGCCCTCAAGCGCGCCCTCCTCGTGACCGGGGTAGACGGCTATAATAAGCACACCGTCCGGCGCAAGCAGCTCTATCGCCGACTCGACCGCCGGCATAGTTGTCTCTCGCAGGGTGGTGATATTCTTTTTTCCGCTCCCGGGCAGATATCCGAGATTGAACATGCCGCCCTTTATCGGCTCCTTGACAAACTCCTTCACCCTGTGGTGGGAGGCGCAAATAAGCGTGTAATTCTGCGGTGCGTCCGCCGCTTCCAGGCGCGCACGCGTTGAGATTAATGCCTCGTTTTGTATATCGAAGGCATACACTCTGCCCGTCGGTCCGACGGTCTCGGAGAGAAAGAGCGTGTCCGATCCGTTGCCCATCGTGAAATCGACGGCAACATCCCCCTCTGAGAGATGCTCCGACATAAAATGCTTGCGCAGTGTGGCAAGGTCAACCGTAAATATCCCCTCCTCCGGGCTTTTTGGGTCTTACAAAAGCCGTGTAATTTGTTTTGTACGTTACGAATCCCGGCTTTGACGCAGGGGGCTTCTTTATGTTTTTCACCTCTGTGTAATCCACCGCGACGAGATCCGCCGTTGCCTTAGAATAATATGCCGCCGTCTGTGCCGCCTCGGTGTAATCGCGCTCGCTCGGCTCCTCGCCGCCCGTCAGCATTATAACGTGCGAGCCGGGGATGTCCTTGGTGTGGAACCATATATCGTGCTTTGACGCCAATTTGAATGTGAGATAGTCGTTCTGCACATTGTTCCGCCCGACGAGCAGGGTGTATCCTCCGCTCGTGCGCAGCTCCGTGGGTCGCGGCTTCACCTGCTTTTGCGGCTTATAGCCCTTGAGGCGTGACGCGTATCCCGAGCGGTAAAGCTCGTCGCGAATGTCGTTAAGGTCGCTCTCGCTCTCCGCGCTGTCGAGAAATGTCCTGACGCTGTCGAGGTAGGCGAGCTCCTCCGTGCCGATTTTTATCTGCTCGGCGAGCACCGTACGCGCGTTTTTGCACTTGCCGTAAAGCTTGTACATTTTTGCGGCGTTTGCCGCAGCGCCAAGGCGCGGATCGAGCATTATCTCGACCTCGGGGCAATCGGCATCGTAATAATCCACGGCGAGGATGCGCTCATCGCCGCGCTTGATACGATATATGTTCGAGGTGATCAGATCTCCCTTGCGCTTGTATTCGTCGGCATGCTCCGAATCTGCGAGCGCCTCGCGCTGTATTGCAAGCTTGCGCTCCGTGCGTGCCTGTGCGTTTGAGAGAAGGGTGATGAGATCTCGGGCGCGCTGGCGTATACGCTCGCACCTGTCCTTTTCCGCAAAGTACACATCGAACAGCTCCGCGAAGCTCGCAAATCTGACGACCCTGTTATCCGCGTGATGATAGCCGATGTCCATATAGGAATAATCGATCGGCACGCCGTTCGGATCGAAGACCGCGGTCGGCGTATACCTCTGTTCGATCAGAAGAGTCTGCCACGAAAGGAACACGTCATAGAGCCGCTCCGCATCGACCTCGGCGATCGGGGTGTCCGATGCACCCGCCCTGAAGGCGAGCTCGCGCGCGATCTGCGTTGCGATTCCGGAATAGGTCGAGGTTATGAACCTTTCGACCGTGCGCTCGGGCGGAAATTCGGCAAGCCGCTCGAAAAACAGCGCCCTGTCGACCGTGAGGGGGGAAAGCTTTTCGGGCTTTTTCGGTATCTGATACATCATGCCGGGCAGGACCTGGCGCACCGTGCTCGCCGAAAAGTCGACGACCTTAAGCGCGGCGAGAATCTTATGTCCGTCATCGGTGACGATCAGGTTCGCGTACTTACCCATGATCTCGCATATTATCCGCTTCTCAACCTTGAAGCCCATTTCATCGTAGCACGAAACGGTGAATTCCGCGATACGGTCAAAATCCGGCTGGCTGACGCCGACGATCCTCGCGCCGGTGAAATATTTTCTCAGCAGCATGCAAAACATCGGTGCCTTCAGCGGATTTTCCTTCTGCCGTGCCGAAAGCTGCATGCGCGGAGCATTCGGTCCGACATTAAAGACGAGGCGGGACGTCTGCTTTCCGCATCGGATCGCGAGATCGATCTCGTCATTCGCGGGCTGAAGGACCTTTTCTATTTTCGCCTCGGGAAAGCTCTCCCGAAGCTCCGTAAGAACGGCTCGCATCATGCAAGCATCAAATGCCATTTTTACTCCCTTTCAAAGCGGTTATGTTTATTTTACCACATAATTTTAAATAAATCAAGTATTTTATTTCCGAAAACAATTATTTCATTATTTGTTTCAAAATTGTTCCGATAAAGTTCACTCGGATTACATCACCTCGCGCGGCTCTGACGCCGCAAGCGGCGCATGCATAGATGAAAATGCTACCGGACTCGGCACGAATGCTCGGATCTGCCAAAGACGCGCAGATGTAATGTTAAGTTTATATTTTGAAGTGCTTACGGCACACCCGTGTCAAAAAATATTTATCCGTCAGTCCGCGAGCTCGGATAAATGCGAGAGCAGCTCCGCCCTTTCGTTGCTCGCCTCGCCCTCGATAACAAGCAGGAGCAGCCTCTCCAGAGCCTCCCCTATCTGCTTGCCTCGCAACCCGAGTGCGACAAGATCGTCACCGCCGACGGCGAGGTCGGAGATGCGGTAAACGGTTCCGTCATTCAGTATCTGCTCCACCGCGCTCGCATGCGAGGCATCTGCCGTGCCCAAAACGCGGCGCACGGCGATCAGCACCCTTACGCATTCCTCACCCTCGCGCCAAAGGAGCCTTGCGAGATCGGCCCTGCGTCCGATGGGCGCATCCAAGCACTCGAGCACTCTTTTTCCTATCTCGCGCGAGTGTCTGTCCGCCTTCAGCCTGACGGAGGCGGAATAAAAGGCCCCTGCCGCATCATCGCCCTGCGAAAGTGCGAAAAGAGAAATCGTGCGCACCTGAGCGGTCGCCGCGTCAAATTCGGCGCATCGGGGCGGAACGCATCCCGCGAGCTCGGGCAAAAATACGGAGATCACATCGCCGAAATCTGTCAGTATACGCGCGGCGCACGCACCGCCGATGAGCTTCCTCCACTCGGTGAGTATCCTCTCGCACGAGACATTATTAAGAAGCCCGCGGCACAGATGTATCGCATTTGCCGTCTCATCCTCTATGTCAAAGGAAAGAACAGAGGCGAAGCGAAGCGCGCGCAGGATCCTGAGCGCATCCTCGGTGAAGCGCCTCTCGGGCGAGCCCACAGCCCTTATCACCCTCGCCTCTATATCCGCGGCACCGCCGAAGAGATCGGTCAGCCCGTTTCTCTGCCCGTATGCCATGGCATTCACGGTGAAATCGCGGCGGGCGAGATCCTCCTCTATGCTTGCGGTGAACTCCACGTTGTCGGGGTGGCGACTGTCGGTATAGCTGCCGTCGATGCGATATGTCGTCACCTCGTAGGGTCTGCCCTCCGCGATCACGGTCACCGTTCCGTGGGCGATGCCCGTTTTTATAACTCTCATGTCGGAAAAAATGCGGAGCATCTCATCGGGCGTTGCACTCGTTGTTATGTCAAAATCGTCGGCAATCCGACCGAGCAGTGCATCACGCACGCATCCGCCGACTATATCCGCCCTGAAGCCGTAACTCTCGAGGCGCGAGATAACGGCCTGCGCCCCGCTCGGTATTTCTATTTTTATATTCAAGGCATGCCCCTCCCTTTTCCGATTCTTATTTATTCTATCACAAATAAAGTCAAAAGTCAAATGGCGCGCGCAAAAATATGACGTATGAAACGATTTATATTGACTTTTCCCCGCATTTTTGTTATACTACAAATGGAAATCACCAAAAGGAGGACGTACACCGTGGATCATGTCGCACGCGAGCTCGAGCGCAGGGGCGTTCCGAGCGCATTAATAAACAGCAGGGGCAAGACCGTCACCGCGCCGGATGAGATGGACAGGCGCAGAGAGGAGATCAAAAGGCTCCTCGCCGAGGAGGAGTACGGCATCCTCCCGCCGCGGCCTGAGCATTTGCGCGTTGAGAAAAAGCCGGGCATCGCCGGCTTCTGCGCCGGGAAGGTGACAAGCGAGCTTTTGGAATTCAATATTACGCTCGGTGGACGGGATTTTTCGTTTCCCGTACGGGCGGCGATTCCGAGATCGGAGAGGCGCGTGCCGGCCTTCGTGCACATAAATTTCTCCCCAGACACGCCCGATAAATATCAGCCGACGGAGGAGATCACGGATCGCGGATTTGCCGTGTTTTCGTTCTGCTACAAGGATGTGACGAGCGACGACGGCAACTTTGACGATAAATGCGCGGCATATCTATCCGAGTCGCGGCATGCGAAGAATGCGAGCGGAAAGATCATGATGTGGGCCTGGGCGGCAATGCGCGTCATGGATTACATACAGACCCTGCCCGAGATCGACAGCGACAATGTCGCCGTCATCGGTCACTCGCGCCTCGGCAAGACGGCGCTGGTCACGGCCGCGTTCGATGAGCGGTTCAAATACGCGATCTCGAACGATTCCGGCTGCTCCGGTGCGTCGATCGCAAGGGGGACGGTCGGCGAGACCGTCGAAAAGATCACATACACGTTTCCGTTCTGGTTCTGCCCGAGATACAGGGAAAATACCGACCCAACACAAAAGAGCTTCGACCAGAACTTCCTCACCGCCCTGATCCCGCCGCGGCATTTGATAGTCGGCAGTGCGGAAGATGATACTTGGGCGGACCCGCTCGGCGAGTTTCTCGGCTGTGCGAGTGCGAATGCGGTATACGGGATCTACGGCAAGCGCGGACTCGAATACGGTGACACATTCCCGCAGGCAAGGACCGTCCTTGACGACGGAGACTCCTGCTATCACATCAGAAAGGGGAGCCACTACCTTTCAAGAGAAGACTGGAACGTCTACATGAATTTTATAGAAAAGAAAATAAAGGAAGAGGAGCGCTGAGCCTCCTCTCCCGTTGATATCGGCCGATAAGCCCCTCTTTTTGGACATCGGCCGATATTTTTCTTAAAGCGGCAAGTATTGCAAAAGCACAAATAGCAGATAAAGCGCGATGAGCACGCCGCCCTGCACGCGTCCGAGCCGCCCGCCGACAAGCACGGGCACGGTGAGCACCGCCGTGCAAAGAATCATTACGGGAAAATCGATCGCGAGCGAGAAATTGAGCGCGCCGAGCACCGTCCGCTCGGGGATACCGAACGGCGCCGCCGTGACCGAAATTCCGCCGACGAGCACAAAGTTGAAAAGATTCGAGCCTATTATATTCCCGAGCGACAGTGAGCCCCTGCCCTTGATAAGCGACACCGTCGCGGTGGAGAGCTCAGGCAACGATGTTCCCAAGGCAACGAGCGTGATCCCCGCGACGGTGTGCGATATACCGAGACCGTCGGCGATGATACCTATATTGTTGTTTACAAGCACGGCGCCGACGGTGATCACGGCTATGCTCGCCAAGATCATCAGCACGTTTTTCGGCATGGCGTATTCCGCGACCTCCTCCTTATCGGACAGCTCACACCCCCGATCCGCGGCGCATCTTTTTATTTTAAAGATCTCCGCCACAGCGAACAGGACGAACACCGAAAGCAGGAGTATCCCGAGGGGCCGAGGCAGGCGCCCGAGGGCATAAGCGCACACGGCGAACATCGCCGCCGAGGAAAAGAAGAACACACTCGGCAGTATCAGCTCCCTGCGCTCAACGCGGCACGGCCTCAGCAAGGCGCCAAGCCCTGCGACAAGCGCGGTATTGCATATGACGGAGCCGAGGACATTACCGTACGCAATGTCGGAGCAGCCCCTCACGGCCGCCATCGACGAAACCATGACCTCGGGCATTGCCGTTCCCGCGGAGATGACGGTCGCACCTATAATAAAATCCGGCAGGTGGAGGCGGCGGGCTATATCGGCGCTCCGCTCGACGAACACGTCCCCGCCCTTTATAAGCAAAATCAATCCGAAGATAAACAGACAAACAGAATCGAACATCAGGCTTTTTTCTCCGTTTCATTGACCTTTTTCTTTTTGTCTCTCATCTTATACTATGCGGTCTCCGACCTCGGCGTGCATGCGCCCGTGCGCTTCCGTCCGGCTTGAAGAGGCAAAAAACGCGCAAAAAATTTTATCGGCGAGGGATTTTTTTGAAAAAAATTCTTTACATTTAGAAAATAATGTGATATAATACAAAAGTGGTTAAAAAATTTGCTCGCTTAAGAGCATTGAAAAAACAGGAGGATTTTAATTATGAGTCGTATGGTAGGAACGGTTTCTCGCGGCGTGAGAGCACCTATAATCCGCAGCGGAGACGATCTTGTCGAAATAGTTACCTCATCGGTGCTCGATGCGGCAAAGGATGACGGCTTTGAAGTTCGCAACAGAGACATCGTTGCAATGACAGAGGCCATCGTTGCGCGCGCACAGGGAAATTATGCTTCTGTTGATAATATCGCCGACGACGTGAGAGCTAAGCTCGGCGGAGAAACAGTCGGAGTCATCTTCCCCATCCTTTCGAGGAACCGCTTTGCAATTTGTCTGCGCGGTATCGCAAAGGGCGCGAAGAAGATCGTGCTCATGCTTTCATATCCCTCCGACGAAGTGGGAAATCACCTCATCAGCCTCGATCAGCTTGACGAGAAGGGCGTGGATCCCTATCGCGATGTGCTCGACCTTGCAAAATACCGTGAGCTCTTCGGCTACGGCAAGCACAGATTCACGGGCATCGACTATGTCGAGTATTACGAGCAGCTCATTAAGGAAAGCGGCGCGGAGGCCGAAATAATATTTGCAAACGACCCGAGAGCTATCCTCGGTTATACAAAGAACGTTATAAACTGCGACATCCATACCCGCCAGAGAACAAAGCGTCTGCTTCTTGCGGCAGGTGCGGAAAAGGTATTCGGACTCGACGAGATCATGACGTCGTCCGTCAACGGCTCGGGATACAACGAGAGCTACGGCCTTCTCGGCTCCAACAAGGCAACTGAGGACACGGTAAAGCTCTTCCCCAGAGACTGCCAGGAGCTTGTTGAGACAATTCAGGCAAGGATCAAGGAAAAGACGGGCAAGACCGTTGAGGTCATGGTATACGGCGACGGTGCATTCAAGGATCCCGTCGGTAAGATCTGGGAGCTTGCGGACCCCGTTGTTTCTCC
>CAZQII010000036.1:8894-16486 GCA_964593825.1 uncultured Ruminococcus sp. | reverse complement strand
TTTTCGAAACTTTTTTGCTCTTTTTCGCTTTTTCGACCTTTTGTACGGTTTTTGAAGAAAAACCGTACAAAAATTGTGTATTATAGCTCCGAGAAATGTGTTTCGGCCTTGGATACAAGGATCTCGAGATTCCCGTTGCGTGTGCGGAGAGCGTCGATAAAGTCTTTTTCACAGTCGGCGGAAAGCATTTTTACCTCATATGTAAGACGGAACATGCTGCCCATATTTGTCGTCTTCACCTGAATGAGCTCATGCGAGGATGTGAAGCGCTCAAAAATGTCGGTGAAGACCTCGGTATAATCCAGATCCTCCGGTATTGTTATTTTCACTACCTTATTAAGCTTAGCCGTGTCGGACGTTTTCGAAAAAAGGAAATTGAGCGCCGCAAGCACCGCGCACATCACGGCGGTAAATACAATCGCATAAGTGAGATATCCCATTCCGATCACAAGGCCAATGCCCATGGCGAGAAAGACCGCCAGGATCTCCCGCGCAGTGCCGGGCGCGGATCTGAAGCGAACGAGTGCAAACACACCGGCAACCGCAACACCGGCGCCGATGCTGCCGCTCACCATCATTATGACAACGGAAACGATCGCGGGCAGAAGTGCCAGCGTCATTACAAAGCTCCTTGTATATTTCGATTTTACCGTGTAACAAAACGCCAGGACAGCGCCGAGCAGGAGCGCCGCAACTATGCAGGCCAAGAACTCGCTCACCGAGACTGCTCCGATAGCAAACAAATTACCCATTATTATATACCGCCTTATACCAATATTTCATTCTTTGATTTTTTCCGAGGAATCAGCATCTTGTACGCTTCCCCGTACTTCGAAAACGACGATTTGAATATCCGCCCCTCGGACAGCAAATCCGTCATCCAGCCGGGTATTCCGCCCGAGCACTTTATTTCCATAATATTATATCCGTCGGCAAGAACGGGAGAGCCGTCTACACTGTCACAAAGAGTGACCCCGCTCTCGCTCGCATAAACGCTGTCGTCAAATGTGACCCGAAGATCACCGCCGATCTCAAAATAAGCCTCCCTCTCATACGAGATATGAAGCATCGGATACAAAACGGAATAAAAGTCCTTAAAATAATCGATCTCCCTCGAGATCTGTGTCTTGCGCGGGGCGTCGATTTCTCCGCAGAGCCACGCCATCGCCTCGTTATACGGGAGAGAAATACGCCTTTTGTACACGATGCCGTCGTATTTCTTTTTTAATTCCACAAAAACATCGGAGTCATACATCGCGTCACCGTAGCTGCGCACTCTCAGCTTTTCTTTATAAACGGGCTTTTCTATCGATCTGCGCGCAAGCCTGTAGCTGTCTGTGTCGAAATATATATTTCTGATTAGTGTCCGACCGTACGAATCAAGCGCCATATACGGTTTTGCCGCCTCGATCAAGCACCTCTTCTGCTCGTCGCTTATGAGATACTTTAATTCATAGCGCTTAAAAACATTTTGATATGCCATGATTTTCTTCCTTTTATTAATAATACAATATTAATAATAGCGGGATCCGCAGCTTTTGTGCACGGAAATGCCTAAGGGAGGGCATGTCATTTTGTGCTTTTCCTATATGCAAGCGGACTTGTGTCCATATACTGCTTAAAGATCTTGTGAAAATAATTCGCGTTGCAAAATCCGACAGCATCGGAGATCTCGGACATAGATTGCTCCGTTTCGTACAAAAGCTGCATAGACTTGTTTATCCTTAGAGAATTTATGTAATCTATCGGAGTTTTGCCGAAGGAATCCTTAAACATTTTTGTAAAATAATCGGCAGAAACACCTATCATATCGGCAAGCATTTCAATATACAGCTTGTCACTGAAATTTTTGGATATAAAATCTATAACGGGCTTCATGCGCACAACATTGTGATATATGATCTTGTCGCTCTCGCTCTTCGAGCCGCAATAATGCCTGAGCAACGCGGTCATCATAAGATAGATGTTTGCGCGCACGGGCAAATTGTAGCAAACATCCTTCAGTGCATATTCGTCATACGACTCCTGCATGTATATGGCAAGAGTCTCATATACGGGATGCCCCTCCTTGAAAACGGAGATCTTGCTCTTCGATTGAATATCGAACATATAAAGTATCTCGGTCTCATAGCTCTGCATATTGGCCTCGAGTATCGCAGAATCGAATATTATCCCCCGCACCGAGGCGAAGCCGCCGTTTGCCTCCAATCTGAATACGAGCGCGGGCGGAACATATAAAAAATCTCCCGCCTCCGCCGAGACCGCCTCCGTTCCTATAAAAGCCGTTACCGATCCGGATATAACCTCAACGATCTCCATCGAAATATTGCCGACGCGGGAATTGATCAGTCGCCCCGTTCCGCTCTCTGAATACATTTTAAAAGGAAAACGTTCTTCGTTCATAAAAGTCTCCGTTTCAACACCCGATAGAGATGCAAAAAGCGCATGCCTCAGAGTGAAAGTTTAAGATACATCTCCATTATAACAGATTTTTCGACATTTGTAAATAGAAAAATGCGGAATAATGTAACAATCTTGCTTTTTCTGCAAGATCTTGGTACAAATTTCGCGTTTTCCTGTTATTTTTCGCTACCGTACTGAGAATAATAAAGCTCCGAATAAAATCCGCCGGCGGACAAGAGCTCAGAGTGCGTCCCCTGCTCCGCGACATTGCCGTCCCTGATGACCAAGATATTATCCGCATCGCGAACGGTGGACAGCCTGTGTGCGATCACGAAGCAGGTCTTATTTTTCATCAGCTCTATCATCGCGTCGGAAATATCCTTTTCGGTCTTGGAATCGACATTGGATGTTGCCTCGTCGAGGATGAGAACAGAGGACTCGGAAAGCATTGCGCGAGCGATCGTCAGGAGCTGCTTTTGCCCCTTTGAAATATTGGCGCCGTTTTCCGATATCACCGTAGCGTATCCGTCGGGGAGGCTCATTATGTAATCGTGTATATGTGCCGCGCGGCACGCATTTATAACCTCTCGCTCGCCGACATTATCATTTCCGTAGGAGAGATTTTCTATCACCGTCCCTCTGAAAAGCCATGTTTCCTGAAGCACCATGGTATACGCCTTTCTCAAGCTGCTCCGAGTTACGGCATATATATCCTGACCGTCTACGGTTATTCTGCCGGAATCGATGTCGTAAAAGCGCATAAGGAGATTTATCACCGTTGTTTTCCCAGTTCCGGTCGGGCCGACAATAGCCGTGACGCTACCCGGTCTTGCCGTGAAGGAGAGGTCGGTGAGAACGTTTTTTCCGCTCTTGTATGCAAATGACACATGCTCGAATCTGACCTCACCCGCACCGACCCTCAGATCATATGCTCCGTCTGCATCCTCGGTCTCCGGTCTTTCGTCTATGAGGCGGAAAACACGCTCCGAGGCGGCAAGAGCAGACTGTATGTCCGCATATATGTTGGATATTTGATTTATCGGCCCGGAAAACTTACGCGAAAGAAGCACGAATTTCGAAAGCCCGGTTAGAGTAATTCCGCAGCCCAGCATGTAAAGAAGCGCTCCTATCACATTGACGAGCGTGAGAGAAAGATTGTTTACGAATCCGACGCCGGGGCCGGTCATCGTTCCGTTTGCCTCCGCGATTCTGTAAGCCTCGGCGGCATTTTTATTTTTTTCCGCAAAGCCTTCGATAACGCATTCTTCCCTTCCGTACGCCTTTATGACCTTGTGCCCTGCGATCATCTCCTCGATATATGCGTTCATCTCGGAAAGCGCGGCGCTTCTTTTCCTGAACAAAGGTCTTACTCTCTTGGACATAATGCGGGTGAAAATTATCGAGACGGGGATGGTTACGGCGAAGACGAGGATCAGCCTCGGAGAGACCGTCAGCATAAGGAAGAAGGAATACACGACGGTCACGATGCTTGAAATAATCTGAATAAAGTCGCTCGACAGAGCCTCGTTCACCGTGTTTATATCATAGGATATCGTGCTTACGAGCTCGCCCGCCTGCTTTTTATCAAAGAAGGATACCGGCAGTCTTACGAGATTTGAGTAAACATCGTTGCGCATCTTATCGACCGTCTTCTGTGAGACGGTGACCATGATCACGGATAGAAAATAGGAAATAAGGGCGGAAAGCGTGTAAAATATCACCATCAGGATCAGATAAAATCCGACGCCGTGACCGTTGTCTTCATTGGCGATCGCACCTATCGCCGAGCCGGCAAGGGATGTTCCCGTTATGCCGAGCACGCTCGACACGACCGTCAGGGCTATCGCAAGCAAGAACAGCAGCCTGTAATGAGAGATGTAGCTCCAAAGGCGCGAATAGATATATTTGATATCGCGTCCCGCAAGATCTTCTCTACCTCCGCTCTTGCCCCTTTGAGCAAATTGCATAGGATTCTTCACCGTCATCCCCCCATCTGCACAGCCGCTATATCACGGTAGAGCTGTGATCCGAGCATAAGCTCTGCGTGCGTGCCCGCGTCCGCTATGCGTCCGCCGTCCATTACTATTATTTTATCGGCATCCTTGACGGACGCGATCCTCTGAGCTATAATCACGGTCGTGGCACGGACATTTTCCCGCAGAGATGACCTGAGTCTTGCGTCCGTCTTATAATCGAGGGCGCTCGACGAGTCGTCGAGAATAAGTATTTCCGGCGATCCGAGCACAGCGCGTGCAACCGTCAGGCGCTGCTTTTGACCTCCGGAGAGGTCGGTGCCCCCGGTCGTGACAGTCCGACGCGATCCCTCCGCACTTGAATTTATAAAGTCCTCCGATTCCGATATTCGCACTGCGGACTCAAGCCCGCGGTCGTCAGAGGGCCTGAAAAATGCTATATTTTGCTCCGCCGTTCCGGAAAATACAAAATCGTCCTGAAAGGCGACACCAAACATTGAATGCAGCCTTCCGGCAGGAATAGATCTTATATCTTCGCCGCCTATTCTTATGCTGCCGCTGTCGGGATCGTAAAAGCGCAAAAGCAATTTTACAAGCGTTGTCTTCCCCGAGCCGGTCGCACCGATTATTCCGAGCGTCTGTCCCCTGCCGACAGAGAAGCTCACTCCGTCAATATTCACCGTCTTTTTGCCGTAAGAAAAGCAGACATTGTCGAATACTATGTGACCCGTGTCATTGACCCTCGGAAGAGGAAGCACGGCCAATGTATTTTCTTCATTGAGGATCTCCTCGATCCTCGCCGCCGATGCCAGAGCACGGGACGCCTGAACAAACATCCTGGTCATCATGATCATATGGTTCAGTATGACCGTGAAATAAGTCATGAAGGCAAGCAGCTTTCCGACGGCGTCAAAGCCGTATTGCCTCGAGAGAAAGGCACCGAGAAGAACGGCAAGGCAGAAGCCGAGATAAAACAAAAGATCGTTGATCGGCTTTGTCGCCGAGACCAGCCTGCCTGCCGATATTTCCTTTTTCGCAAGCGATGCACTCGTCTCGGAAAAGCGGCGGCGCTCGTAATCCGTCTTGGATAAGGCCTTGATGACTCTGATGCCGGAATGGGTCTCATCAACTCTTCTGACAAGCGAGTCGAGAATCTTCTGCTCTTCTTTATATAGCGGAATTGATTTTTTTGTAACGATATATACGGTAAAGCATACAAGAGGCAGAGTCGCTATAAGTATCATTGCAAGGCGCCAATCTATCGTCAGGGTGATGATTATACCGCCGATGAGCATCAGCGGAGCCTTTATTCCCATCCTGAGCATGCGCGCCATAAATGCCGTTATGTTATACGTGTCGGAGGTGAGTCGCGACGTCAAGGACGGCAAGCCGAATTTATCCGTTGCCGCCATATCGAGGGCTACGGTCTTCTTGAAAAGATCCGCCCTCAAGTCGTGCGCCGTCATGGCCGATGCCCTTGCCGCCATTCTGTTGCCCGTGATATTGAAGACGAGCGTCATGATGGCGAAGGCGAGCATTATCGCCCCGCTTGCAAGCACCCTGCTTACCTCCCCCGACGGCACGTCCTCATCGATTATGAGCGCCATCATCCTCGGTATCGCAAGTTCGGAAAAAGCGGCGAGCGATTTTGCGGCAACCGCAAGGATCATAAGCCTTTTATAAGGCCCGATATATTTTATTACCGTTTTGATAAATATCGCCTCCCCTTCCTAAAAAAATGCTTCCCCTCCTTTAAGAGAGGAAGCCGAAGTTCCGTTGCCGTATGGCAATAAAGCTTAATAAAATGTTGCAAGCTCCTGCTGCGGCTTTTCCGCGCGCTCCGCAGATGTGACGGTAATGACCGGCCCCTTGGATCTGTAAAGCTTTGAGTACTCCTCGGAGAGGACGCCGACGACCTTTATCCAATCGCGGGTGTTCAGTTTCAATCCCGCAGTTCCCTTGGCGACAAGACCTCTGTAGGCGATGTCCTCCGCACAGCATGTCATTATATGCCTGCCTATCGCGTATTGCGTCGAGGGCAGACTGCCGTCACGGGCGACTATACCCTTGAACGACACGGTCTTTCCGTTATATTTTTCAAACTCCTCCGTCATATCGCGGTAGAATATCGCGAAATCCTCATCCTTTATCTCTATGACGGGTGCATTCAGATCGAACGGAAGCGGATCCTGTATATCGTCAAATTCAATATCTCCCTCGAGATCCTCGTAGCAGATATTAGCCTTTCTCGAAATACCGCGCACAAGCTTGTGAAGCGCAAGCTTGTCGCAATCGGGGCCGACGCGGTTAAAGACGACCATCTCACAGCTCGTCAGCTTGTCCACGACGAGCTGGCGCATGTTGGAATTGTAGGAATTTATAGTTGTGGAATCAACGATCAGGATCTCCTGATACACCATCCAATTCTCCGGCAGAGCGTTAAAGAACGTGTCTATTGACCACATTCCGTTATACTCGACGACGATCACATCCGCGCCGGACTCCTCCACCTTTTTGACCGCGGTCCCGTTCGTAAGCTCATCCTCGGAATCAACCGAGGCGAAGCAAACGTTTTCACCGAGCTCCTCGGGTACCAGCTCCTCCTCGCCCTCCTCACAGCTCAGGACGAGATATTTCCGTTTTCCGTCGTTAAAGTTGGGATCCTTAAGCGTGTCGGAAATGAATCTCGTTTTTCCGGCCTCAAGAAATCCGGTGAATAAATATATTGCCTTTTCCATTGCTTTATACTCCGAAGAGTTCTCCGATCTTTTCTTTATCTATTCCCGCGCCGATGACGCAAAGTCTGCCGATGATGCCGGCCGTTCCGTATCTGATGTCGGGCTCGCCGGGGACATAATCGAAATGGAGCCATCTGCCGTCTGCGGCGGGGACGATGCCCTTCGCGCGCAGGACCATTCCGAAGCTCGAATCCTCGACAAAGTGCTCGAGAATGTGCTCAAGCTCATCTGCGGTAAACTTCTTTGTGGTCTCAACACCCCAGCTCGTAAATACATCGTCGGCATGATGATGGCCGTGGCCGTCATGGTCGTGGCACCCGCAGCTGCAGTGCTCGCCATGCTCATGGTGATGCTCGTGATCCTCACCGTGGCAGCAGTGCTCACCGTGCTCATGATGATGCTCGTGATCCTCGCCGTGACAGCAGTGCTCACCGTGCTCATGATGATGCTCGTGATCCTCGCCGTGACAGCAGTGCTC
>CAZQII010000036.1:0-8794 GCA_964593825.1 uncultured Ruminococcus sp. | reverse complement strand
GTGCTCACCGTGCTCATGATGATGCTCGTGATCCTCGCCGTGACAGCAGTGCTCGTGATCCTCGCCGTGACAGCAGTGCTCGCCGTGCTCGTGGTGATGCTCATGCTCCTCATGGCTCTCCTGCTCAAGCTCGCGCATTGCATCCTCCAATGTGTTCTTATGCTCTATTGCGGCAAGTATCGTCTTTCCGTCAAGATCGTTCCACGGAGTCGTTACGATAACGGCATTTTTATTATATTCGCGAAGAAGCTCCACCGCAGTGGCGATCTTCTCATCCTTGGCGGTGTCCGTATGAGAAAGGACTATCGCCGAGGCGCTTTCGATCTGATCGTTAAAAAACTCGCCGAAGTTCTTCATATACATCTTGCATTTATTGACATCGACAACGGTGGTATAGCAGCCGAGCTCCGCACCGCTTGCCCCTGCGTTTTTAACCGCTCTTATAACGTCGGAAAGCTTTCCTACTCCGGAGGGCTCGATAAGGATCCTGTCAGGGTGGAATTCATCGAGCACCTTTACAAGTGCCGAGGAAAAATCGCCCACGAGCGAGCAGCAGATGCAGCCGGAATTCATTTCGGTGATCTCTATGCCGGCATCCTTCAAAAATCCGCCGTCGATACCGATCTCGCCGAACTCGTTCTCGATGAGGACGAGCTTTTCACCCGCATATGCCTCTTTTATAAGCTTTTTAATTAACGTAGTCTTTCCGGCACCGAGAAAGCCGGAAAAAATATCTATCTTCGTCATATTTTCCGATGCGCCCGATATAACGGACGCGCCTCCTTTATTTTTCTATCATTATTAATTATAATCTAATATATTTGAAAAGTCAATAAAAACTGAAAAATTAACATTATTAACATTATTTACCGCATGCATATCGGTGCTGAGCTCACGCGGCAACCGTCGGTCAGTCACCGTCGAGTCCGTCAAAGAAATCGTCGTATGTGCAAGCGTAGATCTTCTTGAGCTCCATCAAAACGCTTACTCTTATATTCAGCTCGCCCGCCTCGTATTTTGCATAAGTGCTACGCCCTATGTCGCACCCGCGGCATTGCAGCTCGGCGCAAAGCTTCTCCTGAGATATGTCGTATTTATACCTGAGCTTGCGTAAATTGTCGCCCATGCATCTGTCGCGTCTTAATTTCTGTTCCATGTTCCACCTCTTGTTTTTTGACCAATATCGGTTGCAATTAATATCATTTTATGTTATAATTAACAATGATATTGACCGCTATACTGGTCAGAATATAAACACAGAGATGCAACCAGGAGGCAGAACGGAGATTATATGACCTGTGCAGTCACGGGGCATCGCCCCTTCGGATTCAATTTTGCCCGAAGCGAGCTTGATCGGGCATTCACCGATTACAAGGACGAATTATACAAGAGCCTCGAGGAGCTCGTCCTTCTCGGATACAACAGCTTTATAAGCGGACTGGCGAGCGGTGCCGACACGGATTTCGCCGAGGCGGTGATCATGCTTAAGAAAAAACACCCGTTCATCACACTTGAGGCGGCGCTCCCCTGCCCGATCTATGTCCCCAAGAGGAGCACAGCGCTTTATGAGAAAAGAGAGAGCCTGCTTCGCGAGTGCGACACCGTCAGCGTCATCTCGGAAAAATATTATCGCGGCTGTATGAGCAAGCGGAACAAATACATAGTGGACAGTGCCGATCTGATCCTCGCGATCTGGAACGGCGAAAAGCACGGCGGAACATGGAACACGATCAGATATTCGCAAAAATGCGGCCGCGAGATTAAGTATATTATGCTGTCGGATTTCATCGGCTCCTCCGCCGAGTCGGACTGACCGGCGGCCGAAGAGCGGCAGGGCCCTTCATAAAAGAAAGCCGCCGCAGGGCATGCAAATGCCGCCTCTGCCGCGGTCGGTAAATTATTTTTAAAATCAATGCCCCTTTGCTCTTATTCCAATCCGTCGAAGCCGTCGGCACGCAGAAACTCGTACACCGCGATCGCCACGGCGTTTGAAAGGTTCAGACAGCGCACTCCCCTGCGCATCGGTATACGCAACGCGCGCTCGGGATCCTCGTTTACGATCTCATCGGGCAGGCCGACGCTCTCGCATCCGAACATCAGGAAGACCCCATCGGGGTATTCGACATCGGTATACGAGCGGCGCCCCCGCGCGGAAAAACAATAAATATCCGCACCGGCGTGCTTTTCCTTAAAATCATCATAGCTGTCATAATAATATACCTCAAGCTTGTCCCAATAATCAAGACCCGCCCGCTTCAGTGTCCTGTCCGAGATTTCGAATCCGATGGGCTTTATTATATGCAGAGCCGCCCCCGTGACGGCGCAAGTGCGCGATATGTTGCCCGTGTTTTGCGGTATTTCGGGGCGAAGAAGAACAATATTCAAGCGTTTCATTTCAAATGATCCTTCCGTTTTGGCATTTAAATCACAGTTATTATACATCTTATCGAAGAAAAAAGCAATAGCATAAGCTCGGCAAATATTTTCATGTGACTGCCGAGCTCATTTTATTATGTATTTTTTTACATTTAGGTATTTATTTTTGCGGATTAATGTGATATAATAGTATGTATTATAGCGTAAACGGGCGTTTTGCCCCTGCGCATACACCGTAAATACAGCACAGATGGGAGAAAAAAGGTGGGACTTATTAAATCCTTATTCGGAAGCTACAGCGAAAAGCAGATAAAAAAGATAATTCCGACAGTAGATGAAATAGAGGCGCTCGCAGACAAATTTTCCACAATGACGGACAGCGAGATGAAGGAATACACAAAGGTGCTCAAGGCACGCCTTGCGGACGGTGAAACGCTCGACGGCATTCTGCCCGAGGCATTTGCCCTTGTGAGAGAGGCGGACACCCGCGTGCTCGGCAAGCGGCCGTTCAGAGTTCAGCTCATGGGCGGAATTCTTCTGCACCAGGGCAGGATCTCCGAAATGAAAACGGGCGAAGGAAAAACACTTGTCGCAACGCTCCCCGCATATCTCAACGCACTTACGGGCAAGGGCGTGCACATCGTTACGGTAAACGACTATCTGGCGAAGCGCGACAGCGAGGAAATGGGAAAGGTCTACGCCTTCCTCGGCTTGACTACGGGACTCATCGTGCACGGACAAACGTCGGAGGAAAAGCGCAAGGCATACGCCGCGGATATAACATACGCAACGAACAACGAGCTCGGATTCGATTATCTGCGCGATAACATGGTCGTCTACAAGGAGCGCATGGTCCAGCGCGGACATTACTTTGCGATAATCGACGAGGTCGACTCCATACTTATAGATGAGGCAAGGACACCGCTCATCATCTCCGGCGCGGGCTCGAAATCGACCGACCTCTACGATATGGCGGACAGATTGGTCAGAACGATGAGCCACTACACCATCAAGGAAATGGACACGAAGCAGGACTTGGCATTCTACGACGAGGACTACATCGTGGACGAAAAGGCGAACACCGCCATGCTCACCCCGCACGGAATAGAAAAGACCGAAAAATTCTTCAATATAGAGAACCTGTCCGATCCCGAAAACAGCTCGATATACCACCATGTCAACACCGCCATCCGCGCATACGGAGTAATGAAGCGGGATGTGGATTACATCGTTAAGGACGATGCCGTCGTGATCGTCGACGCCTTTACCGGCCGTCTTATGCCCGGAAGAAGATACAGCGACGGTCTGCACCAGGCGATTGAAGCGAAGGAAAGGGTCAAGATCCAAAAGGAGACCAGAACGCTCGCGACGGTCACCTTCCAGAACTTCTTCAGAATGTACGACAAGCTCTCCGGCATGACGGGAACCGCCATGACCGAGGACGACGAGTTTCGCCAGATATACTCACTCGACGTCGTTGAGGTCCCGACCAACAAGCCGATGATCAGGATAGACAGGAACGACGCGGTCTACAGAACCTACAGAGGTAAAATAAACGCGATCGTCAATCAGATCAAGGCGTGCCACGAAAAGGGGCAGCCCGTCCTTGTCGGTACCGTCTCAATAGATAAGTCGGAGGAGCTCTCCGCTATATTGAAGCGCAGCGGAATTCCCCACACCGTCCTCAACGCAAAGCACCACGAAAAGGAAGCGGAAATAGTTGCCCAGGCGGGCAGGCTCGGCGCCGTCACCATTTCCACGAACATGGCGGGCCGTGGAACGGACATTATGCTCGGCGGAAATCCCGAATACATGGCGAAGGCGAAAATGCGCAAAATGGGCATCGACGATTCCGTCATTGCCGTCGCGACCGGCTCGTCCGAAACAGATGACGAAGCGATCCTCGAGGCACGTAAGATTTACAGAGAGCTGTATGAAAGCTTCAAAAGCGAGATAAAACCCGAGGCAGAAGCAGTCAAGGCTGCAGGCGGTCTTTTCATCCTCGGAACGGAAAGGCACGAGAGCAGACGAATCGACAACCAGCTCCGCGGAAGAAGCGGACGTCAGGGCGACCCCGGCGAATCGAGATTTTTCCTCTCCCTTGAGGACGACCTCATGCGTCTGTTCGGCTCCGAAAGACTCGTCGGCGTCACGGCGAAGCTCGGAATCGACGAAAACACGGCGATAGACGCACGCATCCTCTCCGGTGCGATAGAGACCGCGCAGAAGAGAATAGAGACCAACAACTTCAACAGAAGAAAGAACGTCCTCACCTACGACGACGTTATGAATCAGCAAAGAAACGTTATATACAATCAGCGCTCCGAGGTCCTGCTCAACGACAATATCAGCGAAAAGATCGTTTCGATGATAACGTCCTCCGTCACGGAAACGTTCGAGCACTGCTTCGGACTCGACGACCCGACGACATGGAGCTTCGACGAATTCAGAAATCACTATCTCGGCCTTGTGCGCGACAGTCACGACTTCAAATACACGGCGGATGAGCTCGCTTCAATCGACAAGGAAAAATGGTTAAACGAGCTTATCGAGTCTGCTCTTTCGGTATACCGTGAAAAGGACGAGATGTTCAAGCGCGTCGAAGGTATGCCCGATGATGCGATGCGCGAGATAGAAAAGGTGATCCTCCTCCAGAACGTCGATAAGAAATGGATGGACCACCTTGAGGATATGGACAGACTCAAGGAGATGATAGGCCTGAACGCATATGCGCAAAGAGACCCAGTTGCCATGTATAAGCTCGAGGGCGCCGACCTGTTCGATCAAATGGTGGACGACATCAAGGAGAGCACGGTGCGCCAGGTGCTTACCGTGGCTCCGAAGGTACAGTCGACCGAGCGCGTCGAGGTTGCAAAGCCGACAACGGCCGGATTTGAGGGCGGCAAGAGCATCGTACGCAAGCCCGCCGTCTCCAAAAAGGTCGGAAGAAACGACCCCTGCCCCTGCGGAAGCGGAAAGAAATACAAGAAATGCTGCGGAATAAACGACTCCGCGGCAAATTAAAGGAGCGCTTTGTTTGCCATGGGCTTCGGTATACTGTTTTTCGGTTATCTCTTACTTGCAGCTCTGCCGTGTCAGGAGCTGACGAACGTCGCGGCGGCAGCCGTGATGATGCTCGCATTTTACAAGCTCTCGTACCTCAATGCGCATCTTAAGCGTGCGCTGTACGCATCCGTCGCATTCTCGATTTTCTCGGTGGCGGATGCAGTCATCTACGCTCTCGAGGAATTTTACATCATAGGTAAGGACATAATTCCTTTAAATACGTCGATGTATATGATAAGGAATATGCTTATCGCTCTGCTCAGCATTTTCATGCTGTTCGGCCTGCGCGATGTTGCCGACGAGGTGAAGCTGAAGAAGCTTGCGAAAAAATGCGATATTTATTCCAAGATCACCCTCGTCGTCTATGTACTCAATTTGACCGTTCCTCCCGATCTGTCGGAATTCTTCGGCGGCACCGTGCAAGCCGTTTATGCGCAATTCATTCTTTCGATGGTCACGGTGATTTTGACGTTTTTCATTATCATAATGAACAGTATGAATATTTTTTCGTGCTATGCAAAGATCTGCATGCCGGAGGAAAACGAAAGATCCGATGACGCGCCTAAAAAGTCGAAATTCGCTTTTGTCGAGAAATTCAGACAGCACGAGGAAGAAAAGCGGCGCGAATACGAACTGTATAAAATAGAAAAAATGAAAAAGAGCGCGGAAAAGCGCTCCGGCAAAAGAAAATGAAAATAAAAAAACTATCCGAAAAGACATTTCCCGCGGCGGCATCGATCGTCGCGCTGATCATGCTTTTCAATCCGGACATCAACATAATCGATATTCTGCCCGATTTTATCGGCTATTTGATCATATCTCACGTTATATTGGATGCGGCACGGCGAGTTCCGTTTTTCGATGAGGCACGGCGCGGATTCTTAAGGCTTGCGCTTCTTTCGTTTTTAAAGTACCCTGCCTTTTTGCTCATGGTGATGATCAGAGGCAAAAACACCTTGGACAACGATGTCATAACGCTGTTCTCCTTTGTGTTCGCGGTTATAGAAATAATTCTCGCGATCAAGGTCATAAACGATCTTTTTGCGGGCATATCCTACCTCGGTCAGCGCACGGGCGCAAGCTCGGTAATAGGCGACAATCCGACCGCCGACCGCCTTCGCACCTTGACGGTAGCGTTCACGGTTCTTAAATGTGCGCTTTACGCCGTTCCCGAATTTTTGCTTTTGACTAAGACGTCGGATGCGGGCTCTTACACCTCGCTTATGTCCGACTCGCGCTTTTATCCGATCGCACTCATTATTTGTCAGATAATAGGATACGCATGCGGTCTCGCATGGCTCGCATTCTTCGGACGGTACATAATCGGCATCAAAAGATCAAACGAGTTCTATCCCGCGGTGATGCAACTCTCAAGCGACGAGAAGGAGGAGGCGATAAGCCGCAGGATCAGAAAGCAGCGGATCCTTTTCGGACTGAAGATGCTTCCCTTTGCCGCACTCCTTTCCTTTGATTTCAGAATTTCGCAATTCAACGGAGTGAGCATACTGCCGCATTTTGTGATCGGCATTCTTTTGGCCGTATTTTTACTTAAAATATCAAGTGAAAAAAGCAAAATATCCGTTGCGGCACTGATACTTGCCGCGCTTTACACCGCTTTTTCCGTCTTTGTCTGGTGCTACGGCATCCATTATTGCTATACGTATTCGGCAGTCGACATCATGCTCTACGACAATGCGATATCGTCGTTCAGGATATATGCGACCGTCTCCTGCATTGAGGCTGTGCTCCTTGTCGCCCTGCTCGCCCTTGTGACCCTCTGCATTTGCGGATTTATAGCCGCTCACACGGGAAAAACTCCGGATAAGCTCGGCAATGACAAAGCATCCGACCAAGTATCGTCCTACTCGCTTTACGACAAAAGATATCACCGCTCCCTTAAGGCAAAGGCGTGGATATTCTTTGCCATAGGATCCGTAAGCACGGCGGCAAAGCTCCTGTTCGTTTTCACGAATAACGAGCGTGTTTTTGCGGACGGTGCGCTTATGCCCTCCGTCGCACCGTGGCTCGGCTCCGCGATTCTTATCATCTCATTGATATGGTCTGTATATACGATGTATTTTTCGAATATCTTAAAGGAGGATTTCAAGATAAAGTATTCCGACCGCGAGTCTGCCGACGGATCCTTTGATGAGCGGAATTACTGAGCCGCGCGAAATATCTCACATTGAAATAAAAAACCAAGGGCGATCGGATATGATCACGTCCTTGGTTTTAATTTTGTCGGGTACCGTTAATAAGGCGCCCTTATTTTTCTCTCCGACATTTTCTTTATTTCCGCCACGGCGCTCGCCCTGTCGGAGAAAATCCCCGATGCGCAAAATTCGGCGATCCTCCTTGCCGCGTATTCGATATCGGCGTTTTTCAGGATGAGATCCGCAAGTGTCGCCGTCCGTTCTATATCGGAAAGCTCCGCAAAATTGCGCTCCTTGCGCTCGCAAAAGTGCCTGAGCCCGTCGGCCGACGGTGTGTCGCCGAGATAGCGAGAATAGAGCCTCTCTTCAAGTATATCGATGTCATCGTAAAGATATACGAACACGGTGTCAAGACCGAATTTCTTTTTAATATTCTCGGCACCGGCAATATCAAGCACGAGCAACGGCATACGGCCGTCGGCGAATATGCGCTCGATCTCGGCGCGCGGCGTGCCGTAAAGGCTGCCGGCATACCGAGTGAACTCAAGCATTTCACCGTCGCTCACGCATTTTTCAAAGGCATCCTCGCTCATATAAAGATACTCGGAATCAAAGCAGTCCGAACGCGGCGCCCGCGTGGTTGCCGAGCGCGCATATTCAAATGCATCGCCCCGATCGGCAAGATACCTCGCGAGCGTGGTCTTTCCGACTGCGGAGGGACCGGCGAGTATCAACAGCCTCTGCGCTCCGCTCATCTCTTCGGCACGAGCTTTTCGGCTCCGCCCATGTAAGGAGAAAGTGCCTTCGGGATATTAACGCTTCCGTCCTCATTCAAATTGTTCTCAAGGAAGGCGATGAGCATTCTCGGCGGTGCGACAACGGTGTTATTCAAGGTGTGGGCGAGATATGTCTTTCCGTCCTCGCCCTTAATTCTGATCTTAAGCCTGCGCGCCTGTGCATCGCCGAGGTTGGAGCACGAGCCGACCTCGAAGTACTTTTTCTGTCTCGGCGACCATGCCTCAACATCCAAGGACTTTACCTTAAGATCCGCAAGGTCTCCGGAGCAGCACTCGAGCGTTCTTACGGGAATGTCGAGCGTGCGGAACATGTCGACGGTATTCTTCCACAGCTTATCGAACCACTCCTTGGACTCCTCGGGCTTGCAGACGACTATCATCTCCTGCTTTTCAAACTGGTGG
>CAZQII010000035.1:0-17050 GCA_964593825.1 uncultured Ruminococcus sp. | reverse complement strand
GCCCTTTTCAAGCTCGGCAAGCATGCCGTCTATGACCTGCTTTGCCAATGCTTCAAAGTCAAAATGCGACACGAAGGCTATCGCCTCTTTTATTTTTTCGTCGGGCACGCGGTAAAGCAGAAGAGTGGATTCGATAAAGCCCTTCACCTTTCTGTCCATTGTAAAATACATATCGCAGGGCACAGACATGTAGTTACGCATTACGCCGGCCGAGGCGATCTCTCGCTCGTAGAAATCCTTTGTCTGCCAATCGGGCAAGGTGGCCTTGAAAATGCCCTCGAGCTTTTCGGTTATCATATGATATATGATCTCGGACGAGTTCGGCAATGAATATGCCACGTTATACAGCTTTCGCACATTTTCATTGGACTCAGCCATATAGAGCTGGAGCGTCGTTTCCGCAACGTAGAACAAAATTTTATCGTCCGTTTTACCGTCAAGCAGTCTTTCGGTAAACGCAAACTGTCCGTCCAGAACGTACTTTACGAGCTCGCACACAACGGCCTCCTTCGTTTTAAATACATAAGTGACCGTTCCGCTGCTCATATTTGCCTCGGCGGTGATCTTTCGAATGGTCGCCTGATCGTATCCCTCCGTCAAGAACATTCTCGCCGCAATGTTCAACAGCTTTGCTTTCACGGCCTTCATATCGTAACCCTTCTTACTCATACCAATCCTCCGTTACGTATTTCTTTGATTTGTAGAACATGTTCTGCAACATAAAGATTATATCATACATATGCGCAAAAAACAATATATTTTTCGAAATTTAAATGAAATTTTTTTACAGATAAAAAAAGCGTCTCTCAGTCATCCGAGAGACGCTTTTCGGCTTTAATTGCAAAACGCGGGCATGCTTCTCCTACTCGCCCCTTTTACCCATGAAAAAGGAGGCGGCGAGCAATCCTGCCGCAACTGCGGCATATATGATATACAGCGCCCGCCACACCGCGGAGCCTATTTCGACACCGCCGACGGAAAATACCGTCCCGAGCTCCGGATGGGTCAGTGCAAAGATCAAAAACACCGCAGCGACGGCAAGCATAACACCGCCGATGAGCCTGAACAATATCGCAGCCTTCATTATTTCCGCTTCTCCTTCCGAATTGCTTTTTTAATAAAAGTGTGCACCGCGAGCATATTCCGCAGTTCGGGTGCACATGAGGTTCTTTTTGATCTGTAATACCGCGAAATCGGCGCTATTACGCCGTCTCCCCGTCCTCCGTCGGAGTCTTATCGCATGAATATGTGAGCGGCACTCCGTACTCGCGCTCGTAGATCTCGCGCCAAGCGCGCGCGTTTTCGGCGGACATTTTTTCCGCGGCCTCCCTGAATGAAAGACGGCCGTCGGGATATATGGGCGCACCGATGTGAACGGTGTATTCCTGCACAGGATAGCCGTCCGTATCCGTGTACACGGAGTCGCGCATGGTTATGAAGCACGGAACGACGGGCACGGAGCACTTTGCGGCGAAGCGGAAGGCGCCGGGCTTCATCGGCTTCGGCTTTCTGTAATTCCACCACATGCTCTGCTCGGGATAGACGAGCACGAAATTCCCCGCGGAGATGATCGCCTCGGTCGCGGACATAAATTCGCGCATTGCCCCGTGCGACGAGGCGAGCGGCAGAGTGTTGCAGTGGCGCATGAGAAATCCGTACATTCCGGGGAACGATGTGTAGTTTCCCTCTCTTATGACTCTGTAAAGCGCGGGCTTCCTGTTGTCAAATCCCGCCCTCTCGTACGCGAGCTGCATCGCGAAGGAGTCGAAGGCATTGAAATGATTGCATGTGAGAACGGCGCCGCCCTCGACGGCACGAAGGTTTTCTATGCCCTTGACATCGGAGAGTATCAGCTTTTTTTCACGTATCTTCTTATTTACGAATTTGCGTGCGACGCGATATGCGATCCTGCGCGCGATCCTGCTCGTCGGTCGACGGCAGAAGTAGTCGACCTCACCCTCCTTTATGGGGCGCGTCGGAGGATCCTCCTCGGCGTCGACGTCAAAGCGCCCCTCCCGCTCGAGGGCGGCGATCTTTTCGGTGACGCGCTGTCTCTCCGAATCTCTGAGCTTTGAGATCCTTGCAAAATAGGTGTCGGGGCGCTCGGACTCCCTTTTTGCGAGCTTTGCGAGATTTGCGGCGGATTCCGCATCACGGCGGCGCTCCTCGTCGGTATACGAATCGAGCACGGCCCTGATCTCATCGTAAACGGGCGTCCTTCTCGCATATTTCCAGAATGCGTCCGCAAGGCGGCAGTCGGCATAGTGCCAGGGCTTTGAGACCATTATGTAATGGATGATCCTGCATTCGTGCGGCGGGTACTCCATAACGCCGAAGACCTCGGCATTCCAATACTGGGGCAAGAACAGAACATGATCCTTGCACATTATATTTAAATAATCCTCGTCCTGCGTGACGCGGCAGTCGTAAATGCCGAGCAGGTTGACGAACGCGTCGAGCATATTCTTCTCTCTGAAGCGCTTGCAGTTTATGAGGATCACGCCAGCATTGAAGTAGGAATAACGGTTCAGCCCGAGGCACGCCTCGACATAAGTGCCGTAGACATCCTCCTGCACCATTGCCTGCTCGCGGCAGGCGGCGAGATCGTAATTTGAGACATCCGTGTCAAAGAGCTCGGAAATATCGCCGTTCACCACCGTGTCGCTGTCTATATAAAGTGCCTTATCGAATTCGGGATACATATCCGCGATAAACATTCTGTAATATGTGCTGTTAGAATAGTAATCGCGCAGGGGCAGGCGCTCGCATATCTCGTCAAGATAGAAGCTCACGTCGTCGAATGTTATTTTAAACGAGCCGTTCTGCATTTCGAGAATGCCGCTCTGTGCCTCCTTCGGAATACCGGTATGCAATATATGCACGTGATAGCGCCGCGCCTGCGCCGCGTTGTCCATCATGGAGCGCAGGGAGACCGTGGTATATTTCAAAAACGGTGCGTCACATGCATAAAATATCTGTACTACATCATCTGAAAACATAAAACTCATCCCTTCTGTTCTGTTTTTAACGCCATATATTCCTCAAAGACATCGTCAAAGCAATGATAACCGAAGACGGTCTGAACGCGCTCGATGTGCCACTGCTTTATATTTTCGGTGTGCGGATAAGGAAGATAGAAAAGTCGCTTTGAAAAATGACGCACGACGGTTCTCTTTCCGAGTCTTTTCTGACTGTTGAAGCGGCTCGGCAGCATTTTTCTTTTTGTTGTCGCGCGTATCAGCGCGCTCTGATCGGCGAACGGAAGCTTCTTCGTCCTGATGAGCTCCCTCGCCCTTGGCAAAATGCATGTTTCCCTCATTCTTTTTATATTAAGCAAAAGAACTCCGGCATTGATGTAATTCGGGTTTATCATATATTTGCCGTATCGGTCGCGCGCGGCAGCATATTCCACCCCGTCCACATCGCAGTCCCAAAGGAGGCGAATGTCGCGGTTAAACATCGTGTCCGCGTCAAGGTACAAGAGCTTATCCGGTATGCCGTCCACAATGTCGGCGAAAAGCCTGATCAGTGTATAAGGCGAGCAGTATGCTCCCTCGTTCGGCGAGCCTCCGAACTCGCTTATGTAAAGCTCCGTGACATCTGTCACGCAGACCTCGTTTTTTTCGTTATACGATCTTACGACTCTGCGCAGGAGTTCCTCCTGCTCCTTCGTGAGAGGGGTATATTCCGGCTTTATGTGACTCACGTCCATCGTCAGAATATAAAATCCGAACGGCTCGTCTGTCTCTGTGCGCTTCAAAATAGAGAGCGTGCTCAAAAGAATGCCGTCAAAAACAGCGTGGTTTCCGCAAAACATTATATTGATCATGTCCCCTCGGCATCCTCCTTATATCTGTATTCAATAACAACGGCATCCGATTCACTTGCGCGCTCCGTCATGCAATCATAGACACGGCGGCACAGTTCATCCCGTCGCTCGGAGATCGGCAGGCTCGCGTCCGGGAAGAACGGACCGTCGACATATGTCACGATCCTTACCGAATTCGGGCGGCGCCCCCTTTTCTTATAAACATTTGTAAAGCAGAACACGGGTGCGCCCGTTTTTACGGGATAGGAAAACGAATCGGAGGGAAAATTGCGTATGCCGGTGTAATACGGCCAAATATGCGCCTCCGGATAAATGAATACCGCACAGCCCTCGCCGATCCTGTCCGAAACGGCGGCGTTAAAGCTCCGCGCCGCCTCACGCGTGTCGGGGAGCGGGATCGCACCCATATAGGGCGTCAGCCGTCCGAGGACGGGAATGGAAACATTGGCGGCATGGACGATGACATGTGAGCCGCGCGTCCCTGCAACAAATGTGGGGATCAGCGCATCCGCAACCGCCTGCGTATGATTGCCGTAAATAAAACAGCCGCCGCAGTCGGCGAGCCGCTCCTTACCGATGATCTTATGGCGAAAGCGGATCTTCAAATATGCAAATGCGATCGGCTTTGCCACGATGCGATGAAGGAAAAAGCACGCGGCCCTTCCGACGGCGCTCCCGTCGCGCTTATATCTGTAGGTGCCGTCTATGACCCGCGGAGTTATCCTCGCTTTTGAAAATTCGTCGTTTCGCTCATCCGAAAAATAAACGGTCTTTTTTGTGTGTTTATTATTTTTGTCTTTATTCATTCTCATAAAAGCCGAAGTCGATTTTTGAAATTCATGCGGGAAGAATAAGGCGTGCTTATTCCCACATGCAAGAAAATTATACACTAAATCGGGCGTTTTGTCACCCTAATTAGCAGCAAAGGCGGTAGAACCGCGCGCTACTCGACTCTACCCGCATTAGAAATCGGCAGTTTTTGTAAATTATAATTTACATTTTAGTGTCAATAACGATGAAATAATACGCAAAGCGAAATTACCGCAAAATGCGCGAATTTTCACAGCAATTATGCCGCTGTCACCGCAAATAAATACAATTCAGCACACCGGCGCATTGGATCGCCGCCCCCGCGAGGACAAAAATGTGCCAAACGAAATGTGAGGCGCGCCTGTCCACCGCGCACGGAATGACACCGAGAGTGTACATAAGTCCGCCGAAGAGAATAAAGCGGAAGAGGGCGGATCCGCTCCGCATGAGCGACGGCAGAATAAAAAGCGCACTCCAGCCGAGGATCAGGTACATTGATATGTGCGGATAGACAAAGCGCGCGGGGCCGAGCACGACGGCGGCCGTAACTCCGATAAAAATGATGCACCATTGGGCAAGAAGGAGCGCCGACACATTCGCCCCCTCCGGCGTGAGATTTAAAATGATCGGACAGAATGTCGCGCCGATCAAAATATAAACCGAGGCATAGTCGAAGCGGCGGAAAAGGCGCTTTACCGCACTGCCGTGCCTGAACGCATGGTAAAGACAGCTCGACATGAACATCATAAAAAGCCCGAAGAAATAGACCACCGCCCCCGCCCTTTGCGCGGGGCTTGCCGAATGAGAGAGCATCACGAATAGCGCCGCGAGCGCCATCACCGCGCCCAGCCCGTGCGAGATCGCATTTCCCGCCTCCTCGAGCACGGAGCGCCGCGGCGGATCGCACGGGCGCGGAATCCCGCATGCGTCGTAAAATACGTAAAGCTCATCGCGGTATTTTTCCGCGAGACGCGCTTTTTCGTCTCTGTACTGTTTTTTAATATCGCGGCGCATCAGGCGCGCCTCCGCCCTAATCTCCCTTGAAACGTGCATAACCAAGCTCCGAAACGTTTTTCGCTTATTATGCCCAAATGCGCCGAAAATAATACAAAGGAGCGCAATACTTTATAAAAAGCATGCGCCCCGTGTCAAATACTAAATATTCAATTTGTTTTTCAGATATCTCCTCTTCACGACGGCGACGGTCACCGTTCCGATCGTGGCAACCAAAAACCACGAGACTGTGAAACAGGAATAAATGCCGAGCGGAGTTTTTATATGCGGATATACGCACAGCATCCAAAGCATTCTGAAGCCGCAAACGCCCAGAATCGATATAAGCATGCAATAAGTCGTGTAGCCGAAGGCCTGCAGCGTGCCGGTGTTTATATTCATAAAAACGCATAGAAAGAGAAATGCGGAAACACACCACAGCCGCACCGTCCCGAACTCGAGAGCAGCGGCGGAGCCCTCCTGCAGGTAGAGCGACATCAGTCGGTCACCGAATATCGGCGCGAGCAGACCGACGGTGCCGAGCAAAGGTGCCGCAAAAAGATACATCTGCTTGACCGCCTTTGAAACCCTTTCCCTGTTTCCCGCTCCGATATTCTGCCCGACGAAGGCGGACGACGCCGTTGTAAGTGACGACGACATCGTTGTGAAGAAGGTCTCGATGTTTGTCGCCGCCGCATTTCCTGCCGTGGCATATGAGCCGAAGGCATTTATGGCGGACATGATCTGAAAATTCGCGATCGAATACATGGAATTCGAGATTGCGGACGGAATGCCGAAGCGGAGGATGCGCTTCAGCTGACTGCCGTTTATCGAAAAGGAAAACGGATTCAAATGCTTCACACCGTCGAAGCGTACCAGCCTGATAAACAGAAGGAGCGCCGAGCAATACTGAGCGACAACGGTCGCGACGGCAACACCGCAAACCCCGAGTCCGAACCACACCACCAAAACATAGTTAAGAACGATGTTCAAAAGTCCGGAGACCGTCAGATAAACAAGCGGGCGCGTCGAATCTCCGTCAGCACGTATCACATCACACATAAAATTGTAAAACAGCTGTGCCGGACAGCCAAGGAGCACTATACGCAAGTAAAGCTCCGCGCCGTCGAACACCGCCCCCTCCGGACAGGCGGAGATCTTCAAAAGCGGAACGGCAATAAGCTCTCCGAGCAAAGTTACTCCAACACCGAGCAAAAGGCTGAACGTATAAGCCGTAGATATCAGGCTCTTTATCCTGTCACCGTCGCGCGCACCGTACGCCCGCGCAAAGAGTATGCTCGAGCCGACCGCCAGCGATATAAACAAATTGATCGTCAGACCGGTCACAGGTCCCGTGGCTCCGACGGAGGCAAGCGCATCCTCGCTTTCGAATTTTCCGATGATGATGAGGTCGGCGGCATTGTATGCGCATTGCAAAAATCCGCTTATGATCAAGGGAATGCAAAAACGTATTATCGCGGGCATTATCGCCCCATCGGTCATATTTATGCTTCTTTCCTTTTTTCGTACAATCGAGCTGCTCATTTTCTCTCTCCCATATGAAGCTCTCGTGATAATAAGCCGTTATAAAAAAACAGAAAAGCGAAAGTAAAGCGGCATTCACAGAACGGAAAATGCCGTTTTTTAAATAATCAGTCTATTATGGATCTAACGCATTCGGCGATCCTGTCGCACTTGCAATTTGCGAAGAAATATTCCTTGAATCTCTTTCCGCCGAGCGCACCCTTTACAAGCTCGCGGTCGAGATTTTCAAGTATGTATACCATATCGGTGTGAGTGACCTTCTTAACCTCATCGAGGATTTTCTTGTTCCTCTGCTCGGGAACCGCCCTCTCTCTCGGATATCCGAGACCCCACTCGGAGACGAACAGCTTTTCGAATACATAGCGAAGGTTGAGCTCGCAGCCCCAGCCCCAGCCCTTTGCAAAGGGCATTGCGATTGCGTTTCCGTTGTTCACCTGTGTGAACTGATATGCGTCGGTCGGGTCGACCACGTGGCCGCAAAGCACGCCGGGGAACGAGTTGCACGCGAGCATCGCGCCCTCACCGGTTCCACAGCCCGTTATAACAAGGTCGCACGCGCCGGAGTTCAAAAGCGTTGCCGCAAGGATGCCGATCTGCACATAGGTGAGCTGCTCCTCATCCTCGGCGGAATACATTCCGTAGTTATATACCTCGTGACCGAGTGGCTCGACGACGCTCTTGAGCGTGTCGCAGATCAGGGCGTTCTTAGCCGCCTGGCTGTTTTCGTTAATAAGTGCAATTTTCATGATATCTATCTCCTAATATTTTTAATTATTTTTATTTCGAATTACGGTGTGAGACGGTTCGGTCCGCGGAAGAGGAACTGCACCTCTTTTATTGACAGCCCGAGGAACAGCATCGTCAGCCTGTCTATGCCGAGTCCGAATCCGCCGTGAGGAGGACATCCGTACTTAAAGAACTCGAGATAGAATTTTACATCCTCCGCAAGTCCCTTCTCCTCCGCCTGTGCCTTCAGAACTTCGTATCTGTGCTCGCGCTGTGCGCCGGTCGTGATCTCCACGCCGCGCCAGATAAGATCATAGCCCTGCGGCACGCCGTTTTCATCCCTCATATGATAAAATGCGCGCTCTGCCGCATCGTAATCCGTTATGAAAAGGAACTCATGACCGAACATATCGGCGCAGAGCTGCTTAGTCATGCGCTCCGCCTCGGTGGTGAGATCGCCCTTAAGCTCATCGGGAACGGTGTAACCGTATCTGCGCTCGAGCTCCGCGTAAACATCGGCGAGCTTCATGCGCGGGAACGGAAGGGTCGGAACGGTGAGCTCCTCGCCGTACAGCTCCTTAAGCTCATCTCCGTGCGCCGCCTTGACCTTTGCGATCGCGTATGCAAGAAGCTCCTCCTCCATCTTCATAACATCCTCGAAGGAATCTATATACGAAAACTCAAGGTCAAAGCCCGTGAACTCGGTCGCGTGCTTGTTGGTATAGGACTTCTCCGCTCTGAATACGGGACCCGTCTCGAATATACGCTCGAGCCCCGACGCCATGGCCATCTGCTTATAGAACTGCGGCGACTGAGCAAGGTAAGCCTTCGTGTCGAAATACTTGACCTCGAATACATCAGAGCCCGACTCGCTCGCCGCGGCAATGAGCTTCGGCGTGTGGATCTCGACAAAATTGCGCTCGGTCAGAAACTCGCGCATTGCGGCGGTAAGCGTGGTCTGAAGGCGGAGCATAAGATGATTCTTGTCGCGCCTAAGATCGATCCATCTGTAATCCATGCGGCAATCTATGTCAGAGTCGTCCTTGATCGGCAGTGCCTCGGCCACTGACTCGATCCTCATGGAGGTGGGATACATCTCCTTACCGCCGAGCTTTACATACTCGCTCGCAACGACCTCGCCCTCGAACGTGACCACGGAATGAATCGTGAGCCTGTCCAAAAGCTCGGACATCTCCGGGTGCTCCTCCTTAATGACGGTGACCTGGAGCTTACCCGTAATATCCTTCACGACAATGAATGCCATATTCTTTTTGTTTCGGAAATTTTCGACAAAACCGCTTATGCGATGCTTGCCGGGAGTTACATCTCCAATATATGTTCTTTCCATTTCAAGCCATTCCTCCGGAAATATTATTTTTAATAATATTATAACTTATTCTATATCAAAAGTCAATAGCCCGCCGAGAAAAATGCGGCGCGGCAATTTTGCGTACGGAGCGATGTTTTTATTATTCGGTACCGAAATTTTGATTATTCGGTACTTGATTTTTCCGTACGGCGGGTGTATAATAAAAATGCCGTACCGAGATGCACGATTGCATATGCGGCACATGCACTCCGACCCGAGGTCGGACATGCTATTCAAAATCATGATTACGAAAAGAGGAAAGAAAAAATGCCGATAGTCGACATGCCGCTTGAGGAACTGAAAAAATACGAAGGAAGAAACCCGCGTCCGTCCGATTTCGACGAATATTGGGACAAGGCTCTGAAGGAGCTCGACGGGGTCGATCCCTCCCCCACATTTGCGCCCGCAAGCTTCACCGCAAGAACCGCGGAGGCCTTTGACCTCACCTTCACATCGACGAAGAACGCAAGAATATACGCAAAATTCATGAAACCGAAGAGCATAAAGGGAAAGGCACCCGCCATCCTCTTCTTCCACGGCCTCTCCGGCTCGTCACCCGACTGGACCACGCTCCTTTCGTATGCGGCGGACGGATATGTCGTCGCATACATGGATGCACGCGGACAGGGCGGCTACTCCGAGGATGTCGGCGGCGCGCCCGGAACAACTTATACATTACCGTTCATGAGGGGCTTCGACGGCAAGCCCGAGGATCTGCAGTGCCGCGATCTGTTCCTTGACACGGCACAGCTGGCAAGAGTCATCATGTCGCTCGACTATGTCGATGAGGGCAGAGTCGGCGCGACCGGCGGCTCTCAGGGCGGCGCACTGACGCTCGCGTGCGCATCGCTGGTCCCCGAGATCAAGCTCGCAGCTCCTGTCTTCCCCTATCTTTGCGATTACAAGCGCGTGTGGGAGATGGATCTCGACACGGGTGCATACGAGGGCATCAGATATTACCTGCGTCACTTCGATCCTCGCCACGAGCATATCGACGAGTTCTTTACGAAGCTCGGTTACATAGATCTGCAGTTTCTCGCCCCGAGGATCAAGGCAAAGCTGATGATGTGCACCGGTCTTATGGATGTGACATGCCCTCCGTCGACTCAGTTCGCCGCATACAATAAGATAACATCCGAGAAGAGCGTCGTCATCTACCCCGATTTCGGTCACGAGGACCTGAAGGGAAACAGCGACATAATATTCAAATTTTTCTCCGAGCTTTAATATAGCATAAGAGGCCTCCGCCGAAAACGGCAGAGGCAAACCGAAGAAGATCGGGATGCACGTGCGTCAAAGCATTGCATATCGCGCCAAAAAGCGCGCTATGGCTATGTACGTCACGGATGCATCCCGATCTTTTATTTTTGAATTTTCATATATCAAACGAGCGGAGATTTGCAAAAAACTCTACACGGTATGGCACTTACACATCTTTTTCGAAGATCTCAAGGTTGCGCATCAGCGTTTCCCTGCCGCGCCAGGAATATGCGCGCGCCGCAAACTGCTCATCGCTCATTTCGCTTATGATTTTGCCGGTGAGAACGGGAGTCCGCTCCTCCCTGAAGAAAGGGACAGGCGTGATCCGCGGAGCCTTATTATGCGGGCATGCGCTCTGACAAAGGTCACAGCCCCAGACGCTTCCGTACCTCTTTATTACAGCACGCTCCTCATCCGTGAGGGTGCCTTTTTTCTGTGTCAGCGCCGACAGACACTGCCCTATTTCAGGGGCGGGACAAGCGGCTCTGCACCTTCCGCAGTGCTCGCACTCCTCGATCTGCCCCGGCTGTGCCGCACCGATTTCATCAGGCGAGGCATCCGTTATCACCTCGCCGATAAACACGTACGAGCCGTATTTTTCGTTTATCAAGAGCCCGTTGTCTCCTATAATACCGAGACCGAGGCGCGCCGCCGCGTCACGCTCGTCGATCGGGCTGTGGTCACCGAAGGCCGCGGCACCCGCACCGAGGCGAGAGCGCAGAAATTCGCACACCCTCTCCCCTGCATCCTTTATAAAAATATGATAGTCGCGCGCCGCCGCATACTCGGAGAGGTTCTCCGCTCCGCCGAAATAATACGGCACGAGGAAGACTACTGCCGAGGACGGGGAGAACGGGAGCCTGTCCAAAAGATATTGCTTCACCGTTTTCAGCCCGTCAATGCGCACCGCCGAATAATATTCGATCCCGAGTTCACAAAAGAGGTTGTCGAGCCCGTTTTTTATATCTTCTCTCATTATTACCTCACACCGCTGTTTGATATAAGTATTCTACCACATTCACCCCTTAATTTCAATATATTTCTTGACTTTTGTATAAAAGTATAGTATAATATGAGTATTAATTTTTGTACAATCGGCAGCTCGGAGGTCGAATAACCCTTTGTACCCAAGGAGGACCGTCATGCTCGAAACAGGGCTCATCCCTTATTTATTTGTCGACAGTAATTTTTATACCGCGGCTATTATCATAGGAATGATAGGCGTCGCCGTTGCGGCATATCTGCTCGGAAGCATAAATTCATCCATCGCGGTGTCGAAGCTCCTTTACCGCGACGACATAAGAAAATTCGGGAGCGGAAATGCAGGACTCACAAACATGCACCGCACCTTCGGTTTAAAGGCAGCGGGCTTCACCCTGCTCGGCGACGTTTCGAAGACCGCGCTCTCCGTTTTTTTGGCACTTTTTCTCTTCGGATTTCAATATGAGCTTCTGCTCTGCGTCAACCCGCTCGCCTATATTGCCGGCGCCTTTGCGGTGGTCGGACACGTATTCCCCGTTTATTACGGATTTAAGGGCGGCAAGGGCGTGCTCGTCACGGCGGTCACAGCGCTGATAGTGTCGCCGATTATATTCGCGATTCTTCTGCTTGTTTTCATCGGAATTGTCGCACTCTCAAAGTACATCTCGCTCGGCTCCGTCTCCGTGGCACTCCTCTTCCCCATTTGCCTGAACGCATATTCCACCGTCCTTTTGGAGCGGCCGCTTCAGGCGTTCACCGCGCTGGTATCTATCTTCCTCGCCGTCTTTATAGTCTGGCTGCACAGGGAGAATCTCAAGAGGATAAATGACAGAACGGAAAGAAAATTCTCATTCAGAAAAAAGGCGGCCGAGGCACCGAGGATCGAGGAGAGCGAGGACGATGAGTGATTTTTACTCGTTAATGCTTGCCGCATTTCAAAGGGAAGCATTAAAGAAAATAGTTTTTTCAAGACCCGTCTCAAAGCAATCGGCGCAAAAGGTGACGGGCAGACTTTGCGCTCACAGAGGTCGCAGGATCCTCGCACTCGAGTACACGCTGAAGGACAACACCGTCTCTCAAAGGAATGTGAAAGAAGACGAGCTCGACAACGTGATCCCTCCGATGATGGACGAATACGGACAGGTCGACCTCATCACGGTGCTCGGCAATGCGGAATTCAAGCGCTCGGCAAAGGGGCGTGAGCTCACGCTCGGCGCGGACAAGCTTAAGCGCAGGCTGGACGGCGATGCGCCGAATTTCGAGAGCGCTATAGAGGCGCTCGAAAACAAAAAAGAATATATCTTCAAGGGCGATGAGTCCTTTTTGACCGCGCTCGGGATTAGTGACAAAAGCGGGCGTGTCCACGACAAAAAGCAAGGTAAATTCAGACAGATCTGCAGATTTGTCGAGCAACTCGAGGATGTTTATTCTTACCTTCCGAGCGAGGGTGCGCTTTCTGTCTACGATCTGTGTTGCGGCAAGAGTTATCTCGGATTTGCGGTCTATCACTATCTGACAAGCGTCAAGGGCAGAACGGTCAGGATGCTCGGCGTCGACCTTAAGGGCGAGACGGTAAAGAAATGCGAAAGCGTGGCGAAAGAGATACATTTTGACGGAATGAGATTCGTTTCGGCGGATATAAGACAGCTGCCGAGGGATGAGGCACCGCACCTTGTCCTTTCCCTGCATGCCTGTGATATCGCGACGGACATAGTGCTCGACTCGGCAGTCAGACTCGGCGCGGATGTCATTCTCTCCACCCCATGCTGCCACAAATATCTGAGCGGCAAAATAAACTCTCCGGCGCTCGGATTTGTTACCGAATATCCTCACCTGAAAAACAAGCTGTGCGAGGTCATTACGGATGCCCTGCGCTTGGCCCGACTTAAGGCGGTGGGATATAAGGTGTCCGCGCTCGAGTTCACAGATCCCGACTCCACACCGAAAAACACCCTGCTCCGTGCGATAAAATTAAAATCGCCGAGCAAGGAGCGCCTCGCGGCGGCGGAGGACGAGTACAAGCGCATCCTCGATTTCGTGCTCGGAGACAGGAGCGAGAATTATCTTAGCGAAATATACTGAAAAAGGTTGAATAATGGAACTTGAATTTTTGTCAGGATCGGCAGAGCAGACCGAGGATATCGGCGCCGAGATCGCAAGACGGCTCGACACAGCCTCGGTGAAAAGAGCCTTCATCGCCCTGCGCGGCGAGATGGGCGTCGGCAAGACGGCGTTCGTGCGCGGATTCGCACGTTATTTCGGCATCTCCGCAGTGAGGAGCCCGACATACACGGTGGTCAACGAGTATCGCGGGCGCGTGAGCATTTACCATTTTGACATGTACCGTCTCGGCGACCTCGACGATCTGCTTTCGATCGGATATGACGATTACGTAAAAAAAGACGGCTTTGCGCTCTGCGAGTGGTCGGAAAACATAGAGGACGAGATGCCCGCGTGCAGGATCACGGTCACGCTCGAAAGAGTTGCGGGCAACGACGGCGCGCGCTCCGTGCGAGCCGAAATTCCGGAGGATCTTATAAAATGATCATATTGGCTTTTGACTCTACGGCAAGATCGGCGAACGTCTGCGTCTCCGACGGTGAGCGTGCCCTTGCCTCATACAGTATAGATAACGGGCTTACGCAAAGCGAGCTGCTCCTACCGATGGCGGAGGACGCGTTGCGCTCACTTAAGCTCTCCTTCTCCGATGTCGGGCTGCTTGCCTGCTCCGTCGGACCCGGCTCGTTCACCGGGGTGCGCATAGGTGTTTCGCTCGTGAAGGGCTTGGCGTTCGGAAAGAACATTCCGTGCGCGGCCGTCTCCACACTTGAGGCCCTGGCGGAAAACATGCGCGGAATAAACGGAATAACGGTGCCCGTAATGGACGCACGCAGAGATCAGCTCTACTGCGCCGTATACAGATCGGGGGCGGACGGAATGACCTGCCTCATCGACGACGGCGCGCGCTCCTTTTCCGAGCTGGCGGATCTGCTCCGCGAATTTTCGGAGGATGACATATATCTCGTCGGTGACGGATACGAGGTCGCAAAGAGCGCCTTGACGGAGCTCGGTATAGAAACGCGGCTCACCCCCGTGCTCCTCAGGCTCGAGAACGCCGCATCGGTCGCCGCGGTCGCAAGTAAAAGGCAGGCGCGCGGCGAGTGCGTGTCCGATCTTGACATCGCACCGACATATTTAAGAATGCCGCAGGCGGAGCGCGAGCGGCTCGAGCGGATGAATCACAAAGCAAATAATTAATTTCAGCGGAGGATATAATAATGAGAACAAAGATCTACATCGGCGCGGACAGCGCAGGCTACTCTCTCAAGGAGCATATAAAGGAAATGCTCGCATCTAAGGGATTAAACGTCATAGACTGCGGAACGGATTCCGAGGCATCGTGCCACTACCCCGTCTTTGCATCCAAGGTATGCGAGGGCGTGCTTACCGAGGGGGAAAGCGCATACGGAATACTGATATGCGGAACGGGCATAGGCATGTCCATGTGCGCAAACAAATATAACGGCATAAGAGCGGCCGTCTGCGCTGATACGTACTCGGCGAAGATGACGAGGCGCCACAACGACGCGAACGTCCTTTGCATCGGTGCGAGAGTCACCGGCGTATGCCTCGCGGAGGATATAGTAGACAGCTTCCTCGAAAACGAATACGAGGGCGGCAGACACGCCATAAGAGTCGCAATGATGGCGGATATCGAAAAAAAGCAGAAATAAGCCTTTCCGTCAGCAATTGAAAAATCGGGGCCGACGCACAGCATCGGCCGATAAGAAAAGAGCGAGCACCTCCCGCAAAATGAGAGATGCTCGTTTTATATCATATTTCTATTCCGCACCTAAGCTTAAAGATAATTATCCCTTGCGGAATACAGATCTCGCTTCTCCTCCTCGGGGAGCTCCTCGATGTCGATCCCCTGCTGCATCGCCGTCCATGCGCGGTTGGGCACGGGCGGATTAAAGGCGGGGAGCGAGATCTCAGGAGAATTTATTCCCGGCACGGAATTCTGCTTATTTCCGGGAAAGCGCTCGGACTCTGCTCTGTATGTCGCACTTTTCGGCTGCGGCTTTTTCACTTCTTCGATTCTGTCCTTCATTTTTTGTTCCTTTCGATGGTGGTTCCATCTGTTATTTATCTTTCCGCGCGCATCTGCTTTTATACATTTTTATCTTGAAGGAAATCAACGTTTTTAAGGGAGGAATTATGTTATATAATAACTTAAGCGGCTATTTGAGAGAAAAATACGGCTCGCGCCTTAAAAAGATCTGTATCGACGGCGGCTTTTCCTGTCCGAACAGGGACGGCACCTGCGGCATAGGCGGTTGCATCTTCTGCGGGGAGCGCGGCGCGGGCGAGCACATCGACGCATCGGCATCGATAACCGAGCAGGTAAGATCGGCTCTGTCGTGCGCAAAGGACGGTGAAAGATTTATCGCCTATTTTCAAAATTTCACAAACACATATGCGGACACGGCAACGCTGAAGGAAAGATACGACGCCGCCCTCATCGACAGTCGGATTGCCGTGCTCGCCATCGGCACTCGCCCGGATTGCATAACCGAGGAGAATGCGGCGCTCATCGCCGAATACAGAAAAAAATGCGATGTTTGGGTGGAGCTCGGCCTGCAAACGGCGAGCGACAGCGTCGGCGAGCTGATAAACCGCGGATACAAGACCGAGGTCTTTGAAAGAGCGGCCGCAATACTTAAAAAGTACAGCATTCCGACGGTGGCACATATTATCGTCGGCCTGCCATCCGACAGCATGCAAGGTATAAAAGAAACCGTCGGTTTCTTAACACGGGTGGGCATCTGGGGCCTGAAAATTCATTCGATATACGTCATGCGCGGGACACGCCTCGCGGATATGTACGCGCGCGGAGAATACACACCTCCGAGCCTCGACGAATATATCGACGCAGTCACTTATATAATCTCGCACATCGATCACGGCACCGTTATTCACAGGCTCACCGGCGACTGCCCGCGGGATATGCTCATCGCACCGGATTGGAATCTCGATAAGCACGCGGTGATAAATAAAATAAACGCCGCACTCAAAGAGCGCGGACTGAGGCAAGGAATCCTTCGCCCAGAAGGCTCGCCGTGACCGCAAATCGTGCCCTTCCGATAGGTCAAATACCAAAAAAACAAAACACGCATACCGCCCTTATTGTACAGGGGATATGCGTGTTTTTTTATGCGCCTCACTCGAGCGGCATTGCCGCTGGGGTCCGTTTTTCAAATAACGCGGTGCGACGCAAAAGACCGTAAGATATTATTTAAAGTATTTGACCATTGCGCGGAACATCTTTATATCGTAATCGCCAACGACGTTTTTGTAAAGTCCGTTGCCGATACGCTCGGAGTGTCCCATCTTTCCGAAGACACGTCCGTCGGGCGAGGTGATTCCCTCGACAGCCATCGCAGAGCCGTTCGGGTTGTAGTCGATGTTGTATGTTGCCTTACCGTTTCCGTCAACGTACTGAGTTGCGATCTGACCGTTTGCGATAAGCTGAGCCA
>CAZQII010000034.1:15024-17183 GCA_964593825.1 uncultured Ruminococcus sp. | reverse complement strand
AATCCCAGCCTTCCAAGCTGGTCGCGTGGGTTCGATTCCCATCACTCGCTCCAGAGATGCGCCCATAGCTCAGTGGATAGAGTGCCCGGCTACGAACCGGTAGGTCGAAGGTTCGAATCCTCCTGGGCGCGCCATTAAACACTTTGT
The DNA here is from genome assembly GCA_964593825.1 of uncultured Ruminococcus sp. Classification (GTDB taxonomy): domain Bacteria; phylum Bacillota; class Clostridia; order Oscillospirales; family CAG-272; genus UBA1740. The sequence continues at coordinate 17,036 of CAZQII010000034.1, read as the reverse complement.
CCGCTGACAAGGTGTTTTTTGTTATATATAAACCTTTCGAAAAGACATTTAATGCCTCCGCGCATTAATGTTTTTTCTGTTTTATGGGCAAAACTCTACATTTTAGAGACTTTTTAGGAGCTTAGGATCGTATGAAAAGATCAAGATTCACAGAAAAAAACGGAGTGCCGTATTTTGATATAGACGGCGACGAGCTTCCTGTTGCGGCTTACATAACGTATTTCGAGGAGCGCAACGATTACAAAAGATTCACCGATGCGGGATTCAGAATTTTCTCGGTCACGGTCTCCCTGTCCGCAAGGCCGATAAACACGCGCAGCGGCTTTATGCCGTTTCTCTCCGGTATTTTCGACGAAAAGGGGAGCCCCGATTTTTCCATGGTAGATAAGTCGGTGCGCGATATTATAAATGTGTGTCCGAACGCCTATATTTTCCCGCGCATTTATCTTTGCATGCCGAAGTGGTGGTGCGAGGAGAATCCCGAGGAGTGTATAATGACTCCTAAGGACGGAATGAGGGAGTGCCTCTATTCCGATAAATTTAAGGAGGACGGCGGAAAAATGCTCGCAGAGTTGATAGAGCACATAAAGTCGAGCGATTATTCCGAAAATATAATAGGCTATCAGATAAGCGGAGGAGATACGCAGGAGTGGCTCCACCTCGACGGAAGGAACGGCAGCTTCGGCGATGTGGCATTGCCGTATTTCAACCGTTATCTTGCCGAGAATTATCCGGAGGTCAAGCCGCTTGACAAAATGCCGGAGCGCCTTTTCGATGATGAGGGATATGTGCGCGACGACTATATGCTCAAGTACTCCGATTTCGCAAACGACAGCATAGCCGACACAGTAGATTATTTTTGCAGGGTAACGAAGGAAATGACCGATTATAAGCAGATCGTCGGAACGTTTTTTGGCTATACCATGGAGGTCATGAATCCGTACGAGGGCTCGCTTGCTCTTAATAGGATCATCGACTCTCCTTACATCGATTTCTTTTCGTCGCCCAACTCTTATATAAGGGCGCGGAGGCTCGGCATTGACTGGGGTGACATGATGCCGACAGATTCTGTGAAGCTGCATGGCAAGGTATGCTTCCTCGAATGCGATATAAGAACGCATCTCTCGCGCTCTCCCGGTGCGTCACGGCCCGGAAGCGACCCCGATAATTATTATTCAGATGCGGTTTGGGTCGGACCCGAGACAGACGAGCTCTCGGTCATGGCACTCCGCAAGTGCTATGCAAGGCAGATCTCGCACAGGCACGCGTTCTGGTGGTTTGATATGTTCGGAGGCTGGTATGACACGCCCGCGCTGCTCGAGGAATGCAAGCGCTCGCTCGAGCTCGTGAGCGATCATGAGAGCAGGGCGCTCGATCTTCCCGTCGAGCTCGCCGTGTTCCTTGACGAGGGAGGATATAAATACGTGAAGCTTTACGGCGATTCCGCGGAGGCGGTGCGCGAGCTGCGTGCCTCTCTCGCCGCTTCGGGCATACCGTTCCATATTTACCTTGTCGATGATTTTTACAGGCTCGTAAAGGACGGATTCAAGTATAAGGCGACGCTCTTTGCTTGCATGCCGGATACGGAAAAAATCAAATCTGCCATGAAATATTGTGACGAAAACGGTATTTTTTACTACAAGTTCACCGAAGGTAAGTATTATTTCACCGGAGAGGAATGGCGCGAGATATTCAAGCCCGCGGGCATGCATTATTATATCGAAGAGGGCGAGGATGTTGTTTACGTCGGTGCCGGACTTCTCGGTTTGCATGCAAGCGAGTGCGGTGAAAAAACGCTCTCTCTGCCGCGTAAGGTCCGCGTAAAGCCCGCATTCTCGGACAGCGAGCCGATATATACGGACACTGTGAGATTTAATGCGAAAAAGTACGAGACAACGCTGTTTGAGATATCCGAATAATTCCGTCGGAGATGCCCGCAGAGCCTTTTGCCGCGGGCATCTTCTTTTGACTGAAAAAATCGAGGTCGCGGATATCACTTGACAATCGGCGCG
>CAZQII010000034.1:0-15014 GCA_964593825.1 uncultured Ruminococcus sp. | reverse complement strand
GTTAAAATAGATATATAACTTTCAGGGGATAACATAATATGAGTTTGATGCCCGATTACAGATTTTCCGCGTTCAATGAGGCGCGGCCGCAGTTTCTCGCCTCGATAGGCGTGCGCGGCATTATTTTGGATATTGACAACACGCTCGAGCCGTACGAGCATCTCGTGCCGGGAGAGCATGTTATCGCGTGGCTCGAGGAGCTTCGCGCCGTCGGAATTTCGGCGGCGATAGTGTCCAACAACGAAAAGGAAAGAGTGGAGCTCTTCAATAAGGATCTCGGTCTGCCCGCTTACTTTAAAGCAAAAAAGCCTTTCAAAAAAAATATTCTCAACGCTCTTTCGGACATGAGGGTTGAGCGCGGGGAGGCTATTCTTATGGGCGACCAGATCTTCACCGATGTTTGGGCGGCGAGGAATGCCGGTATCCGCGCGATACTCGTTCCGCCGATAAATGACAAGCGCGATCTTTTTACGAAATTCAAGCGCCTGCTCGAGCGGCCAATTCTTTTCCGATATGAAAGAAAAAAGAAAAGAGCATTAAAGAAAAATGAAAAAAATTGAAAAGCTCAGAGCGAAAATGGCGGAGCAGGACTTCGGCGCCCTGATCGTATACGATGAATTGAATCAAAGATATTTATCCGACTTCGCATTTACCGACGGCATGCTCGTCATTACGGAGGCGGATGCCTTCCTTCTGACGGATTTTCGATATTATGAGATGGCGCTGGCGAGGGCGAGCGCGGATTTCAAGGTGCTTATGCCGACCGACAGAGCGGGCTTCGTCTCGACGCTGCTTTCCGAGCGGAATATCGTGCGCGTCGGCTTTGAGGGTGACAGCGTACCGTACAGCCGCTATAAGAGGCTGTGCGAGACCTACGGAGGCATCGAATTCGACAGCATTGGCTCGATGATATCGGATATCAGGCGCATAAAGGATCCGATCGAAACGGAAAAGATGAAAGCGGCGCAGGAGATCACAGACAAGGCCTTTTCCCATATCCTCGGAATGCTGGATCCCGAGCATATGACGGAGATCGACGTGGCTCTTGAGCTTGAATATGCAATGAAGAAGAACGGTGCGGACGGCTTCGCCTTCGATACGATTGCCGTTTCCGGCGATGCATCGAGTCTTCCTCACGGCACTCCGAGAAACGTCAAGCTGAAAAAAGGATTTCTGACTATGGATTTCGGTGCAAAGCTGGACGGATACTGCTCGGATATGACGCGCACCGTTTCCGTAGGGCGGGCGGACCCTGAAATGAAGAAGCTGTACGGCACCGTCCTTGCCGCGCAGAAGGCGGCGCTGAATTTTCTCGCGGAGGGCGTCGATGCGGGAGAGGCCGACAAGATCGCGCGCGATATTATTAATGTAGATTATAACGGAGCCTTCGGGCACTCGCTCGGGCATTCCGTAGGACTTTTTATACATGAGTCGCCGCGCCTGTCGCCGAGGGATTTCGGTTACAAATTGCGCGCGGGAGAGATAGTGACGGTGGAGCCGGGGATCTACATCTTCGGCAAATACGGCTGTCGCATCGAGGATATGGTCAAAATAGAGGCGGGCGGAATATATAATTTTACCCGATCTGATAAGGATTTGATAGAGATCTGACCCGTTTTTATAAGAAAAACAACGGAATAATCAAAAAAATATCTAAAACCTATTGCAAATTTTTTTATTTTATAGTACAATATATGTGTATAAACGGGTGATGTGCCCGATGTGCGGAAAACTGTGACGGGTTTTTCGGAAAAGACAATTCAAAAACGTCAAGAAAAGGAACAGAAAATGATCACAGCAGGCGATTTTAAAAACGGACTTACCTTTGAAATGGACGGAAAGGTATATCAGGTAATCGAGTTCCAGCACGTAAAGCCGGGCAAGGGTGCCGCTTTCGTCAGAACGAAGTACAAGGATGTTATAACGGGCGCCACAAGAGAGGCATCGTTCAACCCGACCGCAAAATTCGAGAATGCGGTCATCGAGCGTAAGGATCTTGAGTATCTTTACACCGATGGCGAGCTTTACTACTTTATGGATCCCGAGTCGTATGAGCAGATCCCCCTCAATGCTGATAAGCTCGGCGACAACTTTAAGTTTGTAAAGGAAAATACCGTTTGCCGTATCTGCTCATGGAAGGGCAACGTATTCTCCGTCGAGCCTCCGACATTTGTCGAGCTTGCCGTAACGGAGACCGAGCCCGGCGTGCGCGGCGACACGGCTACCAACGTAACGAAGGAAGCAACTCTCGAGACCGGCGCGGTCGTTAAGGTTCCGATCTTCATCAATGAGGGCGATGTTCTTAAGATCGATACCAGAACTGGCGAGTATCTTGAAAGAGCGTAATTTTCAAATTTTCTCTCCTGTGTTTCGGCTTGAACAGGATATAAATTTTTGAAAAAGGAGAACTTTAAAATGACTATTAACGAAAACGCGGCATACCTTAAGGGTCTTGCTGAGGGATACGGCATCACCTCCTCTAAAGAGGGTGAGATAATAACAAAGCTCATCGAGCTTGTTGCCGACATGACGGACAAGATCAATGCGCTTGAGGCAGAGAACACCGAGCTTCGCGAGTATATCGAGGAGATCGATGAGGATCTCGGCGCGGTGGAAGAGGATCTTTATCTCTCCGACGAGGATGATGACGACGGAGATGATGAGGACGACGGCGATTACGATGACGACGGCTTCTATCAGATGGAGTGCCCCTCCTGCGGCGAGGAGATTTGCTTTGACGACTCGCTTGATGCGGATGAGCTCGTTTGCCCCGCTTGCGGCGCTAAGGTTTCCGACATCGAGATATGCGACGGCGCATGCGATTCCTGCGATGACGGCGACTGCATAAATAAACAATAATTATTTTTAAAAAATGCGCGCGAGCGCATTTTTTAATTTATGAGAAAAAAAGAACGGATCGGAGATCAGGATATGAATGAGCTTAGGTGCCCGAGGTGCGGAGAGGTATTTTCCGTCGACGGATCGGATTATGCGGCGATCGAGAAGCAGGTAAGAGATGAGGTGCTGAAAAGCGAGGTCGCGTCGATAGAAAAGAGCTTACGTGAAAAAATGAAGCTTGAGGTCGAAAATTCCGCCTTGGAAAAGGAAGGCGAGATCGCGAGGCTTCGCTCCGAGATCGAGCTACAACAGACGCGACTCAACGCTCAAAAAAGCACCGAGATCGCGGAGCTTAAAGAAAAATATCGTGTGCTCAATTCTGAAAGCGATCTAAAAATACGTGAACTTGAGCAAAAAATCGAGGCAGAAAAGAATAATAAAGAAGTCGAGATAAAAAACGCGGTCTTCGAAAAGTCACTTGAACTTGAAAGAGCGCGCGCCGACATGGAGCTGCTCCGCGCGAATTTCGACAGCGAACGGCAACTTGCCAAGGAGGACTTGCGCAGAAGCGTTGAGGCGGTGCAAAAGGAGAAGGAGCGCGAGCTTAAGGAGAAGGACGAAGAGATCGCGAGATACAAGGATATGAAGGCGCGCCAATCCACAAAAATGGTGGGTGAGAGCCTGGAGCGCCATTGCTCGGTCGAATTTGAAAAGGTCAGAGCCATGGGATTTCAGCACGCTTACTTCGAAAAGGACAATGACATCAGAACGGGGAGCAAGGGGGACTTTATATTCCGCGATTTCACCGATGACGGCACCGAATTCATTTCCATTATGTTCGAGATGAAGAACGAGATCGAAACGACCGAAAAAAAGAAGAAGAACGAGGATTTCTTCCGCGAGCTCGATAAGGACCGAAACGAAAAGGGCTGTGAATACGCCGTGCTCGTTTCGCTGCTCGAGGCGGATAACGAATTTTATAATCAAGGCATAGTCGATGTTTCTTATAAATATCCCAAGATGTATGTGATACGGCCGCAATTTTTCATTCCGCTCATTACCCTTTTGAGGAATGCCTCTGCCGGTGCGGCGGATTACAAGCGTCAGCTCACGGAGATAAAAAATCAGAACATCGATATTTCCAATTTCGAAAATGCGATGAACGATTTCAAGGAAGCCTTCTCGAAGAATTACAGGATCGCAAGCGAAAGGTTCAAGACGGCGGTCGATGAGATCGACAAAACAATAGATCATCTGAACAAGGTTAAGGCAGCTCTCCTTTCCTCGGAGAACAATCTGCGCCTCGCAAATAATAAGGCCGACGAGCTTACGATCAAGCGCCTGACCAAGGGAAATCCGACAATGACGGAGAAATTTGCCGAATTGCAGAAGAATCGTTAAAAAATATCGTTAAAAAATATTTAAATTTACTATTGACATTTTAAATTTATAATGATATAATAAATAGGACGCATGCAGGTAGGCCGAAAGTGCATATGCCGCCTATCGCAGCGATTTTACACGAAAGTGAGGTGCTTTTACAATGTTCGCTATTTTTGTAACAGGTGGAAAGCAGTATAAGGTAGCTGAGGGTGACGTGATCTTCGTTGAGAAGCTTGGCGTTGCCGAGGGCGAAAAGGTAACATTTGACAAGGTTCTCTGCGTCAGCGGCGATGCTCTGTCAATCGGTGCTCCCTATGTTGCAGGTGCAACGGTAGTTGCAAATGTCGTTAAGAACGGTAAGACCAAGAAGATCGACGTTATCAAGTATAAGTCGAAGAAGAACGAAAAGAAGAAGATCGGTCACCGTCAGGATTACACCAAGATCCAGATCGAAAAGATCGAGGCTTAATCTTAATGACAACCGTTGTATTTTATAAGTCCGGCGGAATTTTCTACGGATTTGAGGAGCAGGGACACACGGGCTACGGCGAGTCGGGTGACGATCCGCTGTGCGCGGCTCTTTCGAGCATGACGATGTTTATAATCAACGCGGTCGAGGTCTCTTATGCGTGCAAGGTAGATTATACTATCGACGAAAAGACGACCGACATTCGCTTGATCGTGAAATCGGCTCTCCCAAAGTATGAGAAGGACGAAAAGAAGCAGTTTGCGGTTTCCGGTCTTATACAGGCGTATTTTTTCCAGCTCATGGATCTTGTCGAGGATTATTATGAGTTCCTTGACGTTAAAGAGATCGAAAAGGAAATTTAACTTACGTCTGATCAATCTATGGCAAAAAAACATGCCAATCAACAAATTAATGGAGGTACACGAAAAATGTTAAAGCTCAGCTTACAATTCTTCGCTCACAAAAAGGGCGTTGGTTCTACTAAAAACGGTCGTGATTCTGAGTCTAAGCGTCTTGGAGTTAAAAAGGCTGACGGTCAGGCAGTTATTGCCGGCAACATCCTTGTAAGACAGCGCGGCACGAAGATCCATCCCGGCACGAACGTCGGTATCGGCTCTGACGATACTCTCTTTGCACTTGTTAACGGTACTGTCAGATACGAGCACATTACCGGCGGCAAGAAGCAGGTCAGCGTTTACGCAGACTGACATAAAACAAAAAAGAGCGGGCTTGTTCTCTCTCTTTTTGTTTTTTAATTTGAATAATTTTTGAAGGGATAACGGTTTAACATGGCAATACTTGTAACAGGCGGCACAGGTTATATAGGATCGCATACCACCGTCCAGCTTCTCGAAGCGGGGGAAAAGGTAATAATAGTCGACAACCTCTATAACAGTAAGCTTTGCGTTCTTGACAGAATCGAAAAAATCACGGGAAAGCGTCCCGAGTTTATAAAATGTGATCTTCTTGATTACGATGCGCTCGATGCTGTATTCGCTTCGCATCCGGATATCGATTCCGTAATTCATTTTGCGGGTCTTAAGGCGGTCGGTGAATCCTGCTCGCTTCCCATCAAATATTATCATAATAATTTGACTGGCACATTTAATCTTCTGAACGCCATGCTGAAATACAAGGTCTTCCGTATAGTGTTCAGCTCATCGGCGACGGTTTACGGATTGCCTAAAACAGTCCCGATCAAGGAGGATTTTCCGCTTTCCACAACAAATCCGTACGGCGAGACAAAGCTTATGATCGAGCGTATTTTGAAGGACACTGCGGAGGCATATAAGGATTTTTCCGTTTGCATCCTCAGATATTTCAATCCCATCGGCGCACACGAGAGCGGTCTTATCGGTGAGGATCCGAGGGGTATCCCGAACAACCTGCTTCCGTATATCGCAAAGGTCGCAGCAGGAAAGCTCGCTTGCCTCAGCGTCTTCGGAAACGATTATGACACTCCGGACGGAACGGGCGTGCGTGATTACATCCACGTTGTCGATCTTGCCGATGCTCATCTTAAGGCTCTTGATTATACCAAAAAGTATAACGGCATAGATTATATAAATGTCGGTACGGGAAACGGATACTCGGTTCTTGAAATGGTTAAGGCATTCGGAGACGTATGGGGAGCACCCGTCAACTATAAAATCGCGCCCCGCCGTCCCGGCGATATAGCACAGTGCTACGCCGATCCGACAAAGGCAAAAGAGGTTCTCGGCTGGTCGGCAAAGCGCGATCTTGTAAAGATGTGCGAGGATTCCGCAAGATGGCAGAAGATGAATCCTGACGGATATCCGGACGACTGATTATTTTGAATTTTAAAGGACCGCACGGTATTATGCGGTCCTTTATTTAAGAGGTCGCTCCGTCGATATACGAAAATATGATTAAAAGGAAAAATAATAATGATAACTGTTAACGATCTTGCCTTTAATTTTGGCGGTCAAATGCTGTTCAAGGACGTAAACTTGAAATTTACGCCCGGAAATTGCTACGGCATAATAGGCGCGAACGGAGCGGGGAAGTCGACATTCCTTCGCTTGCTTTGTAATGAGCTTCAGCCCACCAAGGGCGAAATCGTCATTCCGGAAAACATCAGGATGTCGGTTCTGAAGCAGAATCACTTCGCATATGACGAATACACTGTCCTCGATACGGTGATCATGGGCAACAGTCGCCTTTACGAAATAATGAAGGAAAAGGACGCCCTTTATGCCAAGGAGGACTTCAGTGAGGAGGACGGAATGCGCGCCTCCGAGCTTGAGGCGGAGTTTGCCGATCTTAACGGCTGGGAGGCGGAATCCGATGCCTCAAAGCTCATACAGGGTCTCGGACTGACGGATGACTATCTTTACATGAACATGTCCTCGATCGGGGAGAGCGAGAAGGTCAAGGTCCTGCTTGCACAGGCACTGTTCGGAAATCCCGATATAATTTTGCTCGATGAGCCGACGAACGGTCTTGATATAAATGCCGTAATGTGGCTCGAGAATTTTCTTGCCGACTACTTCGGCACCGTGCTCGTGGTTTCGCATGACCGCCATTTCCTAAATGATGTATGCACGAATATCGTCGATATAGATTACAGCGGAATAAAGATGTATGTCGGAAACTATGAGTTCTGGTATGAATCCAGCCAGCTTATCCAGCGCATGATAAAAATGCAGAATAAGAAGAATGAGGAGAAGATCGCAGAGCTCCAGAGCTTTATTTCCCGTTTCTCCGCAAACAAGTCAAAATCAAGGCAGGCGACGGCGCGCAGAAAGCTTTTGGACAAGCTCACCGTCGAGGAGCTGCCAGCCTCATCCCGTCGCTATCCGTTTATCGGCTTCGATATGGACAGGGAACCGGGAAAGGAGATCCTCCATGTCGAGGGGCTCACAAAATCGCTTGACGGTAAAAAGCTTTTCGAAAATCTTTCGTTCCATGTATTTAAGGGCGAAAAGATCGCCTTTGTCGGAAATGAGCTTGCGATAACTCATTTGTTCAAGATCCTTAACGAGGAGGAAAGCGCGGATGCGGGCGAGTTTAAGTTCGGCGTTTCCATAAGCACCTCGTACTTCCCGCACGACAATTCTCCTTATTTTGACGGACATAATGAATCGATCATAGATTGGCTGCGCCAATATTCCAAGGATCAGACAGAGACATATCTCCGCGGCTTCCTCGGCAAGATGCTCTTCTCAAACGACGCCGTCTTAAAGCCGATTAATGTCCTGTCCGGAGGAGAGAAGGTGAGGTGCATGTTCTCTCGCATGATGATGTTCGGCTCGAACATGCTTATTATCGATCAGCCGACCGACCATCTCGACCTCGAGTCCATCACCGCGGTCAACAACGGCATGAAGAATTTTGCGGGCAATATTCTGTTTTCGTCGCACGATTACGAGATAATAAATACCGTCGCAAACAGGATCATAGAGATTCTTCCCGACGGCTCGTATGTTGACAGAAACGGGTCTTACGACGAATATTTAGAGTATAAATCAAGGCAGAATTGATTTTTTGAGGTTTTTGTGTTATGAATAAAGAAGCTCTTCGTAAAGAAATAACGTCCGTTCTTATCACGGTCGTTGCGGCGCTCCTTTCGGCGTTCGGTCTTCATATCTTCGTTTATCCCTCGCATTTCGCGCCGAGCGGAGTTGACGGAATTGCAACGATGCTCCAAGAGGTCACGGGCTTGAACGCCGGTGTCTATTCGCTTATTTTCAACATTCCGTTTTTGATCCTCGCGTGGTTCATACTAAAGCGGCGCTATGTTGTTTACACTTTGGTGTTCACCGTCGCCTCCTCACTCATGCTGATGCTTTTGGAATATGTCGATTTTTATCAGTTCGTCACCGAAACGGACAGACTGATACCGGCGGTCTTTTCCGGTGCGATGCTCGGCGTTAGAACCGGTTTGATGCTTAAATTCGGCGCCTCCACCGGCGGTGTCGATATTATCGCCGGCATGATCCAGATCAAAAAGCCTCACCTCAATATCGAGCGTGTAATAACATTGATCTGTTATCTGATCATAATTTTATCGTATTTTGTCTACCACGATGTTACGAGTATTTTGCTTTCGTTTGTTCAGATGTTCGTCTTCGACAAATTTGCGGGCATGATGCTCCGCGATTCACGCAATGCGGTCGAGGTCAAGATCGTTACTAAGGATCCCGAGGCGATCAAGCGCGACATAATATACAATCTGAAGCACGGAGCGACTATCCTCGACAGCCGCGGAATGTATACCGACGGGGAGAGCTCGATAATAATTTCCGTCATCAATATCAGGCAGATCCCGGAGTTCCTGAATATAATCAAGAAGCACCCGGATACATTTACATATTACGGCGAGCTCATGGGCGTTACGGGAAATTTCCGTTGGCGCAAGGATGATGCGGTAAAATAAAAGCGCCGTAGCACATAATAATAACAAAAAGCTGAGTCGGCTTTCTAAAAGCTTCGACTCAGCTTTTTTATCGGCACTCACCGAGTGCCGATAAATTCTTGTTTTATATTAGATGGAACCTACGATGTAGGGAGCCATGTCGGCTCTCTCCTGCGCGATTCTCTCAGCCTCTGCGGCGTCTTCGGCAGCTCTTGCTGCGGCTTCCTCTGCGCGGGCAGCCTCGCGTGCGGCCCTCTCCTCCGCTTCCTTAAGTGTGCGGATGGAAAGTGCGAGCTTTCTGTTTTCGTCGTCGATCTCGATGATCTTTACATCGACGGTATCGCCTACCTTAAGAACATCGGCAGGGGAGTTGATGCGCTGCGTGGAAATTCTCGAAATATGGATAAGTCCGTCAACGTTTTCGTAAACCTCGGCAAAAGCGCCCCAAGGCATAAGCGAAACGATCTTCGCGGGAACAACGTCGCCGACCTGATACTTCTGAGTGAACTGATACCATGTATCCATCTCCTGGGTCTTGTAACCGAGAGAGATTCTTCTTTTCTCGGGGTCGAGCTCCTTGATGAACACGTCGATCTGCTGTCCGACGGAAACTACCTGCGACGGATGCTTGATCCTCTTCCAGGAGAGCTCGGTGTTGTGAACCATACCATCAATGCCGCCGATATCGACGAATGCACCGTATGCGGTAAGATTTTTAACAGTGCCCATGAAGTGCTGACCGACCTCGAGTGTTGCCCAGATTGCATCCTCGTGAGCCTTCTTTTCTTCATTAAGAACTACCTTGATCGAGCCGAGAGCCTTCTTCTTCGCCTCATCGAATTCGATGAGCTTTATCTTCTGTACCGTACCGACCAAAACGGAGAGGTCTGCACCTCTTGCAATGCCGGTCTGAGAAGCGGGAACGAAGATCGAGTTGTTCTTTGCGGAAACGACAACGCCGCCCTTGTTCTGAGCAACAACCTTGCCTTCAAGGATCTCGCCGTTCTCAAAAGCCTCCTTGAGAACTACCCAGCTGTTATCTGCGTCGACACGCTTCTTGGATACTGTTGCAAGTCCCTTGCCGTCCTCGACACGAATGACGAATACTTCGATTTCGTCGCCGACCTTAAACATATCGGAGAGCTTAGCGGCGGGATCGTCTGTGATCTGCTCTTTGGTAAGCACGCCGGTAAATTTAGCGCCAAGGTCGAGCTTTATTTCCGTTTCGCTAATCGTGAAAACGGTACCAACAACTGTTTCTCCTGTATGTAAAGTTTTGAGTGAGTCTTCGAGCATTTCGCCGAAGTCTGCATTTTTGATTTCTTCCATAACTTTTAACACCTCCGTAATTATACCATCGGGCGTGGAAGCTCCCGCGGTTAATCCTGCGCATTTTGCGTTGTCAGGAAAATCAGTTGTTAAGTCGCGTGCTGATTCTATAAGTCGCGTGTTCGGGCAGGCAGAGAGGCACAAGTCGTAAAGGCGCCTCGTGTTTGAGCTGTCCCTTCCGCCGACGACCACCATCAGCTCCGATTGCTTTGCAATCTTTACAGCTTCGTTCTGACGATTTTCAGTGACACTGCATATTGTATCATAAATTTTCGCGTTTGTATATAGTTTTTTTAAAAAATTTTTAATTTTTTCAAATTCTAACAAATTTTGCGTTGTTTGCGAGCACAAAATAGGCAATTTTTCTTTAAAATCTATTTGCTTTAATTCTTCAAGCGAGCCTATGACATACTTCTCACCCTTAGCATGGCTCATGATGCCTATCGCCTCGGGGTGCGACCTCTCGGCGAAGAGGACGAAGCATGTGTCATCCGACATGCTTTCTTCGGCTATCCTATGGATCCGCTTTACGTCGGTGCAGGTGACGTCGACAAGCCTGAAGAGCGGATATTTTTGCTCATATTTTCTAAGAGTTTCAAAGTCGCTTTTCGGAATGCCGTGCGTGCGGACGACGACGGTTATTTTTGATTTAGGGGGGAGCATTGCTCCGATCTCCTCGAGCGTCGCGGAGCGGACGCCCTGCGATTCGAGCTCGGCGTTGTAAATATCATTGTGTATAAGATGGCCGAGCGTGAATATTTGCTCGCCCTCCTCTCTTTCCGCTATAAGGCGTCTGACGGTTATATCGGCGCGCTTTACACCGGGGCAGAAGCCCGCATATTTTGAAAGCGTTACGTTCAATTTTCGTTATCCTCCGGCGTGAATGCATTGGGATCCAGCTTCAGGATCTCGTCGAATATCCTTCCGCCCGCTGCGCCGTACTCCTCACTTCCGCCGTTTGTAAATCCGAGCTCGGAGTTGGGAATGGGGGAGCCGAAGTAAACATCAACGCGTCTCAAAAATCCGTATTTGTGATTTTTCGTACTGATAAAAGCGGGCAGTACATCGGCTCCGGAACGATAGGCAATGAGTGCCGCACCGTTTTTGTACTTTGTTTTTGCGGGATCGACACCGGGATTCCTGTGCCCCTGAGGGAAAATGGAAATAAGCTCTCCTCTGCATACGAGATCTACTGCGGTCTTGATCGCACCGACATCGGCACCGCCTCTGTCGAGCGGGACCGCGCCGAGCGCGCGTATCACCCTTCCGAGCAGGGGAATTCCGAAGAGCTCCTTCTTTGCGATGAATTTTATCTGCCTCTTCGAGCTGACGGCGAGGATGAATATGTCGCGCACGGCAATGTGGTTCGAGCATATAATGGCGCCGCCCTCCGACGGAATGCTTTCGGTGCCGTGCGCATGTACTCTGAAAATGAATTTTATTGCGGGAGCGAGAAGCGCGCGGAGTATCATGTATCCGCTGTGATTTTTATTTTTTTTTTGTTTTTTCTCGACGGTCTTCAGTACCGCATCGACCGTTTGCTCGAATGTCATATCCGAATTGTCGAGGAGCAGGGCATCCTCTGCGGGAACGCAGGGGGAGACGGTGCGCGTGGAGTCGTTTCTGTCCCGCTCGACCATCTCGTTGTAAACATCCTCGTATCTTACGTCCTTTCCCATTGCCAGAAGCTCTTTGTAGCGTCGTTCGGCGCGTGCCCTCGGGCTCGCGGTCAAGAATATTTTAACCTCTGCATCGGGTAGGATGACCGTGCCGATATCTCTTCCGTCCATGATGACGCTGTTCTTCTTCGCAACAGAGCGCTGCATCTCGAGCAGAAACGCTCTGACCTCGGGTATTGCGCTCACCGCGGACGCCGCCATGGAGATCTCCGGGGCTCTTATGCTGTCGCCGACGTCGACTCCGTCGAGCAGGATGATTTGCCTTCCGTCCTTAAAGGAAAGCTTGAGGTCAAAGCTGCCGAGCTTCGATATGACGCTCTCCCGATCCTTCGGATCCGTTCCGGATCTGAGCATGTAAAGCCCGATCGTTCTGTACAGAGCGCCGGTATCGATATATATTATGCCGAGCTTTGCCGCGACAGCCTTTGCAAGGCTGGATTTTCCTGCGCCGCCCGGGCCGTCAATTGCTATTCTTATCATGTCTGACTCCATTCTGCCGCACTTTTTCCGGCTAAATATCCTGTTGAAAATGCAATCTGCAAATTGTATCCGCCTGTATATGCATCGACATCTATCATCTCTCCCGCAAAGTAAAGGCCGCTGACGAGCTTGGATTCCATGCTTTTCGGCGATATCTCCTTTGTGCCTATGCCGCCCGATGTAACTATCGCTTCCTCTATCGGACGTGTGCCCTTGAGCTTTATGCTGAAGCATTTAAGTGCGCAGAGTATTCTTTTACGTTCTTCCTTTGTGATCGAGTTCGTCTTTTTTCTCGGATCTATACCGCAGTAATCGACAAAAGGCTCTATCATTTTTGAGGGAAGCAGGTCGGAGAGCGAATTGATAAAATCCTTATTGTTGTTTGCCGAAAGATCCGATATGAGTCTTGCATCGAGCGTTTTTTCGTCCAATGCCGGCTTCAGATCTATCGAAAGAGTGATACCGTCGAAATTGCGGCCGCAAAGATGCGCTGATGCCGAAAGGATCACGGGCCCTGTGACTCCGAAGTGCGTGAACATCATCTCGCCGAAATCCGTATAAATGGCTTTTCCGCCAGCGTCGCTCACCGTGATGCGAATATTCTTCAGCGAAAGCCCCTGCATCCTCGGGCAATACTCGCTGTCGCTCTCGAGCGGCACGAGCGACGGGAGCAATTCCGTCACACTGTGGCCGAACCCTTGCGCAAAGCGGAAGCCTGAGCCGTCCGATCCTGTGAGCGGATAGGATTTTCCGCCGGTCGCGAGTATCACGCGGTCGAAATTTTCCGTAGTCCCGTTGTAGCCGATCTCAAACAGACTGTCGACCTTTTTTACCGAAGTCGGTTCGGCAAAAACGATTCTCGCCCCGGAGCAGTATCTTTTAAGAGCTCCGACGATGTCCGCCGCCTTGTCCGAAACGGGATAAACGCGGTTGCCGCGCTCGGTCTTAAGCGGAACGCCGAGCCCCTCGAACAGCGCCATGACCTCAGACGGGGGCAGGGAATTCATCGCCCCGAACAGAAACCGCGGATTTTTTGTGACATTCTCGAGTATCTCGTTCGGCGACGATGCGTTTGTCACGTTGCATCTGCCCTTTCCGGTTATCGCAAGCTTTTTGCCGAGCCGCCCCGAGTGCTCGAAGACTGTAACGTCCGCGCCGTATTTCAGGGCTGTGCCCGCCGCGGTCATTCCTGCGGCACCTCCGCCGATGACGGCGATCCTGATTCTGTTTTCTTTCATTTTTTCACCGTTTTGTATAAACACCGTATTCGTCCCATATTTTCTCAAGATTGTCAAAGCGCTCCGTTATCTGCTTCTCGCGGCGGCTCGTTATTTCGACTATTATTGCATTTATAATGCTGATTGGCGCAACGAGTGAATCCATGTAGGAAGCCATGTCAGACTGAGCCGTGAGGAGAAAGGAGGAATATTCCGCGATGGGGGAGATGACCGAATCCGTGAATGCCACGACCTTCGCGCCGCGGTTCTGCGCGTATTTTACCGCGTTCACCATCCTTGTCGAATATCGCGGAAAGGAAAAAGCCAAAAGCACGTCGCGCAATGAGATCGAGTACATCTGCTCGAATATCTCCTCCGACGAGGACGAGCGTATGAATTTTACATTGTCGAATATCATCGACAGATTATAATCGAGCATCTGAGCCAAAACGCCCGCGCTCCTTGCACCGATTATGTATATGTTCTCGGCCTCGAGGATCGCGTCGACCGACTTATAGAATGCATTGCGGTCGAGGGTGTCGAGGGTGTATCTGATCTTTCCGATATCCGACTCCATAACGTTTTCGAGCACATCGCCTCTGCCTATGCGCTGCTTTGTGATCTCTATGCGCTGATTGGGTGTGAGTCTTGTGCGCACGAGCTCCTGAACGGCGTGCTGAAATTCAACGTAGCCCTCGAAGCCGAGCGCTCCCGCAAAGCGAACGACCGTGGACTCCGAAACGCCCACATATTTGCCGAGACCCGCGGCTGTCATATAAGCCACCTTTCCGTAATCGTTGAGTATAGCGTTGGCTATCTTTTTTTGTCCCTTGGAAAACGTATGTGCCGTATTCCTTATCCTTTGAGAAATATCGTTAGCCATATTACCTCCGACTTGAATAAACGATAATTATTTAAGTAATTATACCACAGAACTTCCGTTTTTACAATAGATTTTTTCCGAAAAGATGCGAAAAATAATTGATAAATACGCAAAGCGCGCAACGCCACCGAGGCATTAATTAAAATAAAATCGCAAAAAGCATTGCAATTTAAAAAAATATGTGCTATACTATTATAAAAGATTTTATAAAATTATAATGCTGATTGCCTATTTTTGAGGTGAAAACGAATGAATGCATTTTTAAAAATAGATTCCGACGGGCTTCGAAGCTTCTTTGGCATAGTTCTCGACATTTTCAGAGACTTCAAGGTTACCGATGCGATAGATATCCTCCTTT
>CAZQII010000033.1:0-17482 GCA_964593825.1 uncultured Ruminococcus sp. | reverse complement strand
CTGTAGAACGCACTATCGCCAATGCTCGTAACGCTATTGCCGATAGTTATGCTTGTAAGGTTTGTGCAGTCGTTAAATGCCCGAGTGTCAATGCTGTCACCGCTTGTTATTATGACGGTTTTCAATGCACTTTTCTGTATACAGTCGATTGCGCTTGTGGGAATGCTTGCATTTTCGATTGGGCAACCGTAGAATGCATTCTCGCCAATGCTTATCACATTGTCCGGGATGGTTATGTTCGCAAGGCTTGTACAACCGGAGAACGCCTCATCGTATATGAATTTTGTACCGTTATGTATTTCGCAATATGTTACGGATGTATTCTTTGCTTTTATGAGGATAACGTAAGGATTAGTTTCGTTGCCGAGATAATACGCGTTATCAAATTCGTTATATTTCAGATTGTTGCATCCGTCAAATGCACTCCAGCCGATGTATGTTACGCTGTTTGGGATATTTATGCTTTCGAGGCTGGTGCAACCTTCGAACGCATTATTGCTAATAGTCGTAACGCTGCTAGGTATAGTTACGGTTTTAATGTTTGGGAGTCCATAAAACGCATAAGTGCTTATACCGGTTACCGGCTTACCCTCATATGTGCTCGGAATAACGACATCGGAGGCCATATAGGATATATAGCTGACTGTATAGCTTTCTCCGTCGTCATTCAATGCGTAACTTATTGTTCCGAAATCGTGATCAACACCGCCGCTTACTCCGCCAAAATCCGGTCTTCCGCCCGTGTTAGGCGAATCCGTGTTGCTGCCTGGATTGCCCGACGGGTTACTGTCGCCGCAGGCGGCAAATGCAAAGAGCAGGGCACATATCAGCGCCGAGAGAATTAAAAATCTTCCGTTAGCTTTCATTTTATTTCTTTCTCCTTAAAATATTAACTCAATTGAGGTACAACTGAGATGTATTTACTATACTACAATTTTCATCGGATGTCAATATTTTTTAAAGAAAAAACTAACAGAAATTTCATTTTTTATCCTGTTATGCGGTTTTTCGGTATTTTATAAGTATTAAGAAATCGGACACAGCTTCTCCGTGAATTGACTTAAATGGGGAAAAATCCGAAAGTAATGTAGGCCAGAATACCGGAAATCAAGCTTTGCACGGATTTCATTATGTAATATTTGATAAAGGAGATCTCTTTGCTCGCCAGTCCCTTTGCCTGCAGATGAACGGAAAATCCGGAAAAGGAAAGCGCGGCACAGATCAGTGAGGCGGCGCTTCTTCTACCCAAGGAGGTGCACCGAGATATGAACTTGCATGCTCCGGAAACCTCGGAGAGCATCAGCACCGCCGCACTTATCAATCCGGATCCGAGCAGCTTCACAGTAAGGGCGGACAGCGCCGAGAAGAAGATGATATATGAAGAAACGCCGACAGAGGCAAACCCCGCATTTTTAACTGATGAGACGAAATCGAACTTCTGCCCCGCAATAAAACCGCATTCTTCGAAATCACGCTGTTTGTTTCTGAAGAACAATCCCGTTATCACCGCGGAGACGAGCACCGTGATATAGATCGCGACTCCGGCGCGAAAGCTGCCGAGCATGCCGAGGCCGACAGCCCCCGTGACAAAGGCGACGGACGGATTGTTGGAAAATCCGATAAGATGCTCGCATTCCTTTTTTGTAATTGCACCGCGCTCATACAGATCTGATGCGATCTTCACCCCGAGGGGAAAGCCGCATATGCATCCGCAAAGGAAAGCGTTCAGCGCCTCTCGCGGGAGATGAAAGACGCGGGAGAACAGACCCCCAATCGCGCTCTTGCCGAGCCCGTCGGACAGTGAGCTTATCGCGTCCGCAATTATAAAAAACGGGAACACCGAGGGGATCACGTTCGTAACGCACAGCCTTATGCCGCTCAGCACGCCGTCGGAGATCTCCTTCGGGAATAAAAAGGTCGGACAAAGTAAAATTGCGATCGTGATTACGCTGATAAGAGCGGGAAAACCGCTTTTCTCCGAGCTTCTTTTTTTTCGATCTGTCATTTTACCGCACCTCGCAGACATACATTTTATTAAAGATCTATGTTTACGGAGGAGAAATAATGACTGAAAAAAGAGTGCCCGCGCCTCCGACGGGATTCTTTCTGAATGCGGAGCGCCGCGGCCGCGGCATGCGAATATCGATCGGTGCCGTGATCGGCGTTTCGGAATTTTCCGAGGAGCGCATATTGCTCGTCAGCCACGGCGGCAGGATAGAGATAAGCGGCGCGCGGCTTTCGCTCTCTGTCTTTCAGGGCAGAGGCGTGGAAATATTCGGCGGAGTGAGGGAGATCAGATTTTTATATGCCAAGAATTGACGGATTGATCTTCGGTTATACGGTCTTTAAGGTTGCGACCGATGATATACCGACACTTGCTAACAGACTGCTCGGTCTGGGCATTACGGCGAAAATAAAGAAAAACGGAGCGTGCGAGATAAGGGCCCGCGACGCGAAAAGGCTGAGGTCGGCGCTCGGGGACATTTCGTTTTGCGAGTCCAAAATGCGCGGACTGCCCGGATTTTTATACAGAAATCGCAAAAGATACGGCACCGCGGCCGGAATTGTCATAGCGCTTTTTATTTTGATCTATTCCTCCGGCTCGGTGTGGGACGTTCGTATTTCGGGCGGAGACGATGCCATGAACGCGCAGGTCGCCGAAATGCTGGAGGACATGGGGCTGACGCTCGGCGCGCGGTGGAGCGCGCTCGATAAAAACAAGATAGAGGCAAGGCTCCTTTCCGCATCCGACAGCGTTGCCTGGGTGAATATCAACCGGCGCGGCACGGTCGCATATGTAACGCTCAGATGCAAGGACACCGGTGTTGAAGATCCTGACGGCAAAAATACGTATTCAAACGTAACGGCGAGCTGTGATGCGATAATCGAGGAAATAAGCGTGGTGAGCGGCTATGCGACCGTAAAGCCGGGGGACGTTGTCAGGGCGGGTGACATTCTGATATCGGGAATAATTCCCGGCGAGCTCGGCGGCGGATTTTGTCATGCCGAGGGGACGGTGATCGGTCGGGTCTCGAACCGCATCTCCGTCTCGGTGAGCGAGTACAGCGAGGAAAAAATATACAGATCGCAGAGCGAAATACATACGGAATATAAAATTTTAGGTTTTTCGATAAATATTTTAAAAAACAGTAGAAATTCGGACTCAAAGTGTGATATAATAGAGTATAAAAACAGGATCGAGCTATTCGGAAAATACAAGCTCCCGATCGAAAAGCGCGTGAGCGCGAAAATTCCGTACGACACCGTCAAAAGGCGGCGCAGCACGGAGGAACTTGTAATGACCGCGTCTGACCGCCTTTCTGAGGCTGTGGGGCGCGAGCTTTCGGATTTCGAGCTTATAAGCATCAGGACGGGCGGAGAATTTACGGACGGCGGATATGTTATGTATTCCGATCTGACCGCGATCGGGAGTATAGGTGTATGCACCGAAATTTCCGTTTTACCAAAAAAAGAAGGTGGGACAGATGGCTGAAAAAATTGTTATGACGGCTTCGAACGAGGCGACCTCCGCGATATTCGGCGCGGTGGATGCCAATGTGAAGAAAATCGAGGATGCGTTCGGCGTCCATATCTTCAACCGAAACGGGCTGAACGATGGCGGCGATGCGATAATCGTGAACGGCGAGGAGGCCGATGTCGGTCTCGCGGCTCGCGCCCTTGAAAATCTTAAGCACATAACCGGCAACGGCGACGCCATAGACGAGCAGACGGTGGAATATGTGATCGGGCTTGTGAAGGATGGAATGGACGAGGGGGCGCAGACCCTTTCGGAGGATGTCATTTGCCTGACAAACAGGGGCAAGCCGATAAAGGCAAAGACCGTCGGACAGAAAAAATATATCGAAGCAATAAAAAACAATACGGTCATCCTCGGTCTTGGGCCGGCCGGAACGGGAAAAACGTTTCTCGCCGTTGCGATGGCTGTCGAGGCCTTGAAAAACAAATCCGTCAACAGGATAATCCTGACAAGGCCGGCGGTGGAGGCGGGGGAACGCCTCGGCTTTCTGCCCGGGGATCTGCAGAGCAAGATCGATCCGTATCTGCGGCCGCTTTACGACGCTTTGTTCGAGATGCTCGGCGCGGAGAATTATCAGCGGCATATAGAGCGCGGTACGATAGAGATCGCGCCGCTGGCATACATGCGCGGCAGGACGCTTGACGATTCGTTTATTATCCTCGACGAGGCGCAAAATACGACGCAGGAGCAGATGAAGATGTTTCTGACGCGCCTCGGATATAATTCCAAGGCCGTTGTAACGGGAGATCTGTCGCAGACCGACCTGCCGTTCGGAAAGAAGAGCGGCCTTTCCACCGCAGCGCATGTTTTGCGCGGGATTGACGGGATCGGAATTTTCGAGTTTTCGGAGCGCGATGTCGTAAGGCATCGCCTCGTACGCAAGATCATCAGCGCATACGACGCTTATGAAAGAGAGGCGCACGCTAAGCGCTTTAAGGCTGAAAAAACAGTTCGAAAGGAGCAATTATAATGCTTAAAAACAAGGTTTTTGTAGATTTTTCCGCGACGGAGCGCTTCCCGGAGCTTGATTACCGCATTAAGCTTGCCGTACGTCGTGCCGTTTGCGCGACCCTGGAGCAGGAGGGCTTCGAATACGATGCGGATGTTTCCGTCACCTTCTGCGACAATGCTTATATCCGTAAGCTTAATAAAAAATTCCGCAATGTGGACAGGCATACCGATGTTCTCTCGTTCCCGATGTATGAGGACGGCGACTTTTCCGATGCCGCCATTTTCGGAAGGGCGGAGCTCGGTGATGTGGTCATATCCGTTGAGCGCGCCATGGAGCAGGCAAGGGAGCTCGGGCACAGCTTTATTCGCGAGGTCGCCTTTCTTACCGTGCATTCGACTCTTCACCTGCTCGGCTACGATCACGAGAGAAGCGCGGAGGACGACGAGGCACAGTGCGCACGTCAGCGAAAGATCATGGAAAAAATAAATATCTTCGGAGATTAATGAATTTAAGATGAAAAAGACAGCTTTTATTGCAATAGTCGGACGTCCGAATGTCGGAAAATCCACCTTGCTCAACTCTATTCTCGGTGAGAAGATCGCAATAGTTTCAAAGAAGCCGCAAACAACGAGAAACAGAATAACGGGCATATACACATCCGGTGATGAGCAGACCGTTTTTCTTGATACCCCCGGTATACATAAGCCGAGGACGAGGCTCGGAGATTTCATGATGAAGACGGCCTCGGACACCCTCGGCGGCGTTGATGCCGCGGTTCTGGTCGTCGAAGCACGCGAGGAGGTTGGCGATATAGAGGCGAAGATAATATCCCGCTTAAAGTCGGACAGGCTTCCCGCAGTGCTTGTAATAAACAAGGTCGACACCGTGCGCCCTGCGAACATCGCCAAGACGATCGCCGCTTATTCCGCCGCATTCGACTTCGATGCCGTCGTCCCCCTTTGCGCGAAGAACGGAAAGGGGATCGATATCCTTCTTGACGAGTGCAAGAAATATCTATACGAGGGAGAGTGGATCTTCCCCGACGATATAGTAACGGATCAGCCGGAGAAGCAGATCGCCGCCGAAATAATAAGAGAAAAGCTCCTGCGCACGCTCGACGAGGAGATACCGCACGGAACCGCCGTCACCATTGAGGAATGGACGGAAAAGAAGGGGCTTGTTTCGATCCGTGCGGAAATATATTGCGAGAAGGCGTCGCACAAGGGGATCATAATCGGGAAGGGCGGATCCTGCATAAAGCAGATCGGCTCACGTGCGAGAGAGGATATAGAAAGAATGCTGGACACCAAGGTCTTCCTTGATCTGTATGTCAGAGTTAAGGAGAACTGGCGCGACAGCGCTTTCAATATCGGCGATCTCGGATTTAAAGAGGAATAATGCTGAGCGAGGTCAGGGGGCTTGTCATACGGACGACCGATATAAAGGAGTCGGACAGGCTTGTAACGCTTTTTACCGAGGAGCTCGGGTCGATCACCGCTTTGGCAAGGGGGGCGCGATCGCTGAAGAGCCGAAAAATGGCGGCGACGACGCAGTTCTGCTACGGGAACTACGTGCTTTTTAAGCACGGAGATAAATATCAGATAAAGGAAGCCGAGCTGATCGAAAGCTTTTTTGAAATAAGAAATTCTATCGAGGGGCTCGCGCTCGCCGGATATATTGCCGAGGTGCTTGACGATGTGACCGTCGCCGAGGCGGAGCACGAGCTTTTGCGCCTGTCGCTTAATTCCCTTTATGCGATAGCAAAGGGGAAATACGCCTTGGAAAAAATTAAAGCGACATTCGAGGTGCGCGCGATGTCCATCCTCGGATTTATGCCCGATGTGCTCTCGTGTCGCTCATGCGGAGAAAAAAGCGGCGATTTTTATTTTGACATCATGGCGGGTGCCGTCGAATGCAGGGAGTGCCGCAAGCGCTCCGCGGAAAAAAGACAGATGATCTCCGAGCCGCACGAAAGCCATATTATCTGCATTCTTACCGAGGGGGCGCGCAACGCTCTTGCGTATTCCGTGTATGCCCCGCAGGAAAAAATATTTTCGTATTCCGTAAGCGATGAGGATATGCATCTGTTTTCCCGTGCCGCGGAGGAATATCTTATAAACCATCTCGAGCGCTCGTACAGAGCGTTGAAATTTTACAATGAGGTAAAAAGATAAATGCTGTTTACCGACAGAACATTAAAAACTCTCGAATATCAAAAAATAAAGGATATGCTCGTCGAGTGCGCCGCTACCGACGGTGCAAGAGCGCGTGCCGTCGCCCTGACGCCGACATCGGATATCGATGTAGTGAGGGACAGACAAAGAAAGACGGACGACGCGAAGAAACTTATAAATATAAAGGGCTATCCGTCGTTTGTCGCGGCCGAAACGGTTACATCAGCGGCGGAGCGCGCTTACAAGGGCGCGCTTCTTTCTCCTCGCGAGCTTTTGGATGTCGCCGCACTGCTTTACAGTGCGCGTACATGCCTTGATTATATAAGCACGGACAAGCCGTTCGAAACATCGCTCGATCCCATATTCAAAAGACTCGTCCCGAGAAGAGAGCTGGAGGAAAAAATAAAGCGCACGGTTATCTCCGAGGATATTATAGCCGACGAGGCGAGCGCGAGCCTCGCGGACATACGCAGAAGGATCAAAAGCGTAAACAATAAGATCAAGGATACCCTCCAAAATTATGTGGGAGGTGTAAGAAACAAGTACCTTCAGGAAAATATCGTAACCATGCGCGGCGGTCGCTATGTCGTGCCGGTTAAGGCGGAGTACAAGAACGAAATGAAGGGGCTCGTGCACGACACATCGTCATCGGGCGCCACTCTTTTTATCGAGCCGATAGCCATCGTCGAGGCAAATAACGAATTAAAGACCTTGCTCTCCGAGGAGACGCACGAGATCGAAAGGATCCTGTTCGCTCTTTCCGCGGAGTGCGGCGACGCCTCGTCCGTCATTTCCCTGAATTATCACAATATAACGGAGATCGCTTTTTATTTTGCAACAGCAACGCTGGCGATCCGCATGCGCGCGGAAATGCCCAAAATAACGTCGGAGAGACTGGTCGATCTCAGGCGTGCGCGGCATCCGCTTATATCAAAGGATCGTGTTGTGCCCATCGATGTTTCGGTCGGAAGAGACTTTGACACGCTTATAGTGACTGGTCCCAATACGGGCGGAAAGACCGTAACGCTCAAGACGATAGGGCTCTTTGTCCTTATGGCGCAGTCCGGACTCCAGATCCCCGCGACGGAGGAGAGCGAGATCGGCGTTTTCGATGCTGTGCTTGCAGACATAGGGGATGAGCAGAGCATAGAAGCCTCGCTTTCCACATTCTCGTCTCATATGGTAAATGTGGTCGATATCCTTTCCAAGATCGGACCGCATTCGCTCGTGCTTTTCGATGAGCTCGGCTCCGGCACGGACCCGATAGAGGGCGCCGCGCTTGCGAGATCGATACTTGAAAAAACACAGAAGAGCGGCGCGCTCGCGGCCGCAACGACGCATTATGCGGAGCTTAAGGTCTATGCCCTCGAAAGTAAGAGAGTGCAGAACGCCTCGTGCGAATTCGATGTCGAAACATTGCGCCCGACATATAAGCTCGTTATCGGAACGCCGGGAAAATCAAACGCGTTTGCGATATCCGAGAAACTCGGCATGCCTGCCGACGTAATAGAGCGGGCGGACCGACTCATTGAGAATGACAGCAAGCGCTTTGAGGATGTCATAGAAAAGCTCGACACGAACCGTATAGCCATGGAGAAGGAAAAGGAAAAGGCGGAGCGGCTGAGGGCGGAATACGAGTCGTTTAAGGAAACGGCCGAGGCCGATCTGAAAAAGCGTATCGCGGCAAGCGAGGACGAAATCGCAAAGCAGACACAAAAAGCAAAGCAGATTCTCGACAGCGCGAGAGCTTCGAGCGAGTTTATATTCAGACAGCTCGAGGAGCTCAAGAGAGCCGAGGACAAAGAAAAGCGAAATGAAATGATGTCCGCCGCGCGCGACGAGATACGCAAGCGCCTCGCCGAGAGTGAGGGGCTCTATTCGGAGATCGACGTTAAGGAGATCTCGCTCGACGAGGAGTATAAGCTCCCGCGCCCGCTTCGTGTCGGCGACAAGGTATACGTTGTCACCGTCGGGGCGGAGGGCACTGTCACGGGCATCGACGAAAAGAAGGGCCTGTATTCCGTTACTGCGGGAATTTTAAAGACCAAGGTCGATGCGGGCAAGCTCAGGCTCCTTGACGGAAAGGTCAAATTCAAGCGCGCTCCCGAGGTGAAAAAGCCGAGCGAGGGCAAGGTCAAAAAGACCATCGTTTCAACCTTTAAGCCCGAGATCGATGTCCGCGGAATGATAGGCGACGATGCGTGGTTCGTCGTTGATAAATATCTCGACGACGCCGTTCTCGCGGGCATACCGTCTGTGCGGATCATCCACGGCAAGGGCACCGGTGCGCTCAGGGCGGCACTCTGGAAGTACTTCAAAGCCGACCGACGCATAAAGGCCTACCGCCACGGCGAGTGGGGCGAGGGCGACGCAGGCGTTACGGTAATAGAATTTAAACAGTAATTAAGAGGCTTGATATGAATTTTGAACCGTTAAAAAATTTCTTGGATTATTATTTGCCGATGCTCGGTGTTCCGGGCTCCGACACCTCGGTATACATCGGTCGCGATGAGGTTTTTCGCCATGCCTCTGGATTTGACAGCATAGCGCTTAAAACGCCGGTGCGCAAAAACGCGCTTTACAATATTTATTCGTGCACGAAGATCGCGACCGCCGTTGCCGTGACCCGGCTGATAGAGCGGGGTGAGATCGTGATCACGGATCCGGTATATGCGTATTTTCCCGAATTCAAGGACATTTGTGTTAAGGTACGTAATTCGGACGGAACGACCGATGTGCGTCCGGCGAAGAATACAATGCTCGTGAAGCACCTCTTGACGATGACCTCGGGGCTCGATTATGATTTCGAGCGTCCCGCAATTCTTGCGGTCAAGGCGCGCACAGCGGGGAAAAGTCCGACGCTCGATATAGCAAGGGCTATGGCACAGGATCCTCTGGATTTCGAGCCGGGTGAGGGGTATCTTTACGGCCTTTCTTACGATGTCCTCGGAGGAATAGTGGAGCTTGTTTCCGGTATGCCGCTCGGAGAATATATGCGGGAGAATATTTTCGAGCCGCTCGGGATGAAGAACACGTTTTTCGGATTTCGGGAGGAAAGACGCGCCGATATGGCAACACAGTACAATTACGATCCGAAGCTTAGGATCGCACGCGAGATACCGCCGGAAGATAATTTTACCGTTTTCGGCTCCGAATACGAGAGCGGCGGCGGAGGGCTCATATCCTGCGTTGACGACTACATTCTGTTGGCGGATGCGCTGACTCATCTCGGCGTCGGCAAAAACGGAAACCGTATTCTCTCCGAATCTGCCGTGAATTTAATGCGAAAAAACCAATTAATGGTTGAACAGCTCGCGAAATTCCGAGAAGGAACCAATTACGGCTACGGCTACGGATTCGGCGTAAGGACAAATATGGATCCCGAGGAGTGCGGCAATCTTGCACCTGTCGGAGAATTCGGCTGGGACGGTGCAAGGCTTTGTTACCTTTTCTCGGATCCCGAGCGGAGGGTATCCGTTTTCCATGCCGAGCACATGGGCGCATTTCATTGCATTGTGGAGCCGCGTCTTCGTAACCTCGTGTACTCGTGTATAGATTATGATTAAGAGGAGATACGGCAGGTGAAATTCATAAGGCTTGAATCCCGTCTTTCTTCCGACGGGATAATAGAGGTTTTAAAGGATAACGAGCTTGTGAACAGCGGGGTCAAATTCGAGAATTACGTTCCCGAGATGCGTGTGAGGCAGTCGGGAAAAGATCCGAATAAGATCCGCATCACGTGCGAGATGAAAAATACCGCGACCAAGGACAACGGATTTTTGGTCGGCACTTATTTTTCGGGCAGGTTCGTTAACAAGAACGGAGGGACGTACCTTAAGGGGCACATTCTGACGGCGCCGATATATCATGCCGTTCTTGCCATCCTTGTGGCCGTCTTTCTTTACAGATGCATAAGCGTCGGCGGATTTAATCCGATACCGGTCGTTTTGGTTATTTTCGATATTTTTATGTTTTGGCGTGAGTTTAAAAAGCAGGGGATGATTCAAAGGTACCTGATGCGCGCCTTCCGTCGGGCAGAGAAGAGATAGGACCCGCGGGGGATTTTTTTCGGCGTCTTGCTTTCCGGTCCTCACGCGATTGGGGAACTTTATGAAGGATATTACAAAAGGCAATCTTTCCAAAAATTTTATACTGTTTGCGATCCCGGTAATAATATCCGGAGTCCTTAATCAGGTGTATACGACCGTCGACAAGATCATGGTCGGGCGATTCCTCGGCGAGGTGGGTCTTGCCGCCATCGGAAGCACGAGCACGTTTATAACACTCATGACGTCTATTATATGGGGGCTTGGCACAGGGATCTCGCTGTACATCGCTTTTCTCTCCACGAGCGGAGATAAGAGTCGCACGGTGAATGCCATAAAGGTGAATCTGTGCGTGGTTGCCGCTATTGCCGTTGGCGTTTCCGCAATTGCGATCTTACTTTACAGGCCGATCTTTGCCGTGCTTTCCATCGGCTCCGAAATCAGGCACGATGCGCTCGTTTATTATATCATTTATCTTTCCGGCTTTGTTTGCTTTACGTTTTGCAATGCCTCGAGCTATATATTTAATGCGATAGGAAGGCCGTCCTTACCGATGAAGCTGTCGGTGTTCTCCTGCGTCGGCAATATTTGCTTCAATTATGTTTTCATGCGCGTCTTCGATCTCGGCATTGCCGGTGCCGCGCTCGGCTCGATCCTTGTCGCATTTATCACATGCGTTTTTTATATCATAAGGTTGGCGGCGGAATTCAGAGCCCTTGGCTGCGCAGGAGAGCGAATCCGCTTCTGCGGGAGGGATATTTTGCCCGCACTGCATCAGGGCGTTCCGTGCATGATCCAGCAGTTTATAATGTATGTTTCGGGCTTTGCGGTTCAGCCGGTCGTCAATCAGCTCGGCACCGCCGCGATCGCAAGCTATTCCGTTTGCGCGGAGATATATTCGATATGTGCGACGGTGTTTCAGAATTCCTCGCGCGGGCTTTCGTCCTTCTGTGCTCAGTGCTACGGCAAGGGTGAGTTCGGGCTCGTTCGCAAGGGCGTAAAGGTGAGCGTAAGGCAGGGAATACTTCTTTCCGCTCCGATAATGGCCTTGCTTTTGATCTTCGCCGGCAGTATCGCCGAGATATTCTTGGGTGACAAGGCATCTGCGGAGAGCATGTCGTATGTGGTGCAGTATGTATACATGTGCGTGCCGTTCGTTATCTGCCAGCTGGTAAACAACCTCTTTCACAATTTTTACAGAGGTGTAATGATGCCGAAGCTCGCAACGGCCTCGACCGCGGTATATACCGTCTGCCGTATCGCTGTGACATATGCGTTTGTTTGGAAATTCGGAATGCTCGGTGTTTTTCTTGGATTTGTCGTTCCGTGGGTCACCGAGTGTGCTTTGTCGGTATTTTTCTACATAAAGGGATATTGGAAAAGCGACTGCTATAAAAAAGCGGTAGAGAGATAAAAACAAAAAAGATCCTGGGATGCGTTAAATCCAATGTAAGGTGGGCATCCTCGGATCTTTTTTTGTTCAAGTGCGGCTGAATCGAAAATGAATGCTTTGAGTTTTGATTTTTCATAATAAAAAATGCACCCAAACACGGCTTCACGCTCGGTTGAGTGCATCTTTCGGTCATAAGACAAGCTTAATGACATTGCCCGAGAACAGGCGAATTTTGTTTGGTGCCGGTAGTCGGGGTCGAACCGACACGGTATTGCTACCTTCGGATTTTGAGTCCGACGCGTCTGCCAATTCCACCATACCGGCATGGGGTGATATTCAATCACTTATGCTATTATAGCATAAGTCAGCGGAAAAATCAAGTCTTTTCCGAAAAAAGTGCGGAAGTATCGAAAAAAATTTTACCGTCCTATTGTATTTTAAATAAAAATATTGTATAATATATTATTATGTAATGGGGGCATTAAGATGAGTGACGAATACGGCTTCAATATGTCCGCTGTGACAAGAAAAAATTTAGAGAAAATATCCGAGGAAGAGAGCATTGCTTTCGAGCGTACGATCTGTGAGCTGAGCGAGCTCTCCGACTCCGCCGTTTCCTTTGCGTCGGAGCTCTTTGATGACGGGCTTGACATTTACGGGATACTCTCGCTTCTGTCCGAGGAGCTTTCTTTTTCTTTTGCGGCACCGTCGCATGCGGATGCCTTGGATGAAAATTTACATAGATTGCGACTGTCGTCGGGTGCCTCGCTTTCAACGGCACGGGCGATATTTGCGGAGCTCCTGACGGAAAAAATACGGGCGCGCCGTTTCCCGCTCTCCGAGGAGAGCTTTTTTCCCAAGGAAAGCGCCGATGAGCTTTTCACCTATGTAAGAAATCCGTACTCCGATGAGGCTTACGATGTTTTTTCCCAGGAGTTTGCCGATCCGCGGCTTAAGTATGCGCAGAGCTTTAAGAATGCGGTCGCCTCGGTCACGGACGGTGAGGCGACATTCGCTCTTCTTCCGCTTGAGGAAACAGGGGGGGCGAGGCTGCCCACGGTTTCAGAGCTGATATACAGGAATGATCTGAAGATAAATTCCGTGACTCCGGTCTTCGGAGCGGACGGTACATCGGAGCTTAAGTATGCGCTCGTGTCGCGGCGGATAGTTCCGTTTGATATAAACGGCGACGATGACAGGTATCTCGAAATACGGATAAGCCTGTCGGCAAAGTCCTTGGCCGAGATCATTTGTGCCGCCGAGCTTTACGGAATAGAGGTATACAGGATCAACACGGTGACTCTTTCCGCCGATGACGCGGCGGAGAGCTTCTTCGGCATTGTTTTCCGCGGTGAGGGCTGCGATTTTACGAGGATGCTCGTATATCTTACTCTGTTTACGGATGATTTTGTCGCTGTCGGAATGTATAAAAACTTAGAATAATAAAAATATATAGTTAGGATGTAAAAAAATGAAGCATATCGAATACAAAACAAAGGGAACTTGCTCGCGCGCCATCAGTGTTGATATAGAGGACGGAGTCATCGTCGACTGTGCATTCGTCGGCGGATGCTCTGGAAATACACAGGGCGTCGCGGCTCTTGTAAAGGGAATGAAGGTCGAGGATGCGATAAAAAAGATCAAGGGCATCAAGTGCGGGATGAAGTCCACGTCCTGCCCCGATCAGCTCGCCTTGGCGCTCGAGGAAGCGGAGCGCACGTAAAAGCGGAACGGTGAAGCGCGCTTTCGCTCAATTGGGTGAAAGCACGTCATCCGACGCATAAAATCTCGTGTTTTGGCATTGCTCCGAGGTGCGAGTCTAAAACGGAACTATTTTGTGTCGCCGCCATGTGAGCGGTAGAATGGAGATCAATATGAAGAATTACAGGGATGAATATTCAAGATGGCTGGAGTGCCCTCATCTTACGGAAGGTGAGCGCAATGAGCTTTTGTCCGTTAAAAACGACGATGCTCTGATAAAATTCCGTTTTTCCGCTCCCATGGATTTCGGAACGGCGGGTCTGAGATCGAGCATGTATATGGGAATAGGATGCATGAATCGCTTTACCGTTGCGCAGACGACGCGCGGAATCGCGGCACTTATAAAAATGGAGAACGGTGCGGAGCGCGGAGTTGCGATTGCGTACGATTCACGTAACAATTCGCGCGAATTCGCAAGAGTCAGCGCCGAGGTCCTGGCCGGTGCGGGTATAAGGGTCTATATTTTCGACGATCTGCGTCCGACCCCCGAGCTTTCGTTTGCGGTGCGCCGCCTGAACGCCGTGGCCGGAATAAACATCACCGCCTCTCACAATCCGAAGGAATATAACGGATATAAGGCATATTGGTCCGACGGTGCTCAGATCGCACCCGAGCAGGCGGCGGTCATTTCGGCCGAGCGCGAGAAGTTCGATGTTCTCGATCTTGACGGGCTTGCGGATTTTGACGGGGCGGTGCGCTCCGGACTCATCACGGTCCTCTCGCGCGATTTTGACGAGCTGTATCTCGATGCGGTTGCGGCAACGGCGGTCGATCCCCATGTCATAAAAGAGGTGGCGGATGATCTGCGGGTGGTATACACGCCGCTGCACGGAGCGGGGTGCAGGCTTGTCCCCGAGATCTTTAAGCGCGCGGGGCTTAAGCATCTTTACACGGTTGATTCACAGATGACGCCGGACGGAAGCTTTCCGACCGTTGAAAAGCCGAACCCGGAATACGCCGCCGTTTTTAAGGACGGAATAAGGATCGCGGACAGCGTCGGTTCGGATCTCGTGATCGCAACAGATCCGGACGCGGACCGGGTCGGAGTTATGGCGCGCGGCGCCGACGGCGAGTTTAAGACTATATCTGGAAATCAGATGGGGGCATTGCTCCTCGATTATGTCATAAAGCGGCGTGCGGCACGCGGCGAGCTCTCTGCCGACGATTATTGCGTCAAAAGCATAGTTTCCACCGACATGGCGTATAAGATCGCCGAGAAGAACGGTATAAAGCTTTATGACGTGCTCACCGGTTTTAAATATATCGGGGAGGTTATCAAAAATTACGAAAACCAAAGGCTTAGCGGCAAATTTCTCCTCGGCTTTGAGGAGAGCTACGGATATCTGCTCGGCACATATGCGCGCGACAAGGATGCTCCAGAGGCCTCGATGATGATACTCGAGATGACCGCGTACTATAAAAAACAGGGCAAGACACTTATCGACGCATTGTCCGATCTTTACCTCGAATACGGCTTCTACGGTGAGAGGATGACGGATATCTACATGGAGGGGCTCGACGGAATAGAGAAGAGAAAGTGCCTCATGCAGTCGCTGAGGACGGATGCCCCCGAGAGCATCGGCGGCGTTGCGGTGCGCGAGATCGGTGACTATCTTGACGGCAGCTTTGTAAATGTTATCAGCGGAGAGAGGCGCCCGACAGGTCAGCCGTCGTCCGATGTGCTGTATTTTATACTTGAAAACAACGACAAAATAATAGTAAGACCGTCGGGAACCGAGCCGAAGATCAAGATCTACGTGCTCGCACACGATTCGAGCGCCGACGGACTCGAAAAGAAGATCGCCGCATATGCAGAAGCGTCATTGAAGCTTGCATATGTATAAAGGATAAAGGGATTACGAAAGTGACAGATAAGCAAAAGCATACAAGAAATTTTTCGATCATAGCGCATATAGATCACGGAAAATCGACTTTGGCTGACAGGATCCTCGAAAAGACAAGGTGCGTAGCTCTCAGAGATATGGAGGAGCAGCTCCTTGACAATATGGATCTTGAGCGCGAGCGCGGAATCACCATCAAGGCGCGCGCCGTCCGCATGAATTACACCTCTCGGGCGGGCGAGGAATATATTTTCAATTTGATTGACACCCCCGGCCACGTCGACTTCGGCTATGAGGTCTCGCGCTCTCTGCAGGCCTGCGAGGGCGCTCTGCTCGTCGTTGATGCGACGCAGGGCGTTGAGGCGCAGACGCTCGCAAATGCATATCTTGCGATAGATAACGATCTTGAGATCCTGCCTGTCATAAACAAGATCGATCTTGCCTCAGCCGATATTGAGGGCACAAGGCGCGAGATCGAGGATATAATAGGAATTCCGGCAGAGGACTGTCCTGCCGTTTCCGCCAAAAACGGTATTAATATCGAGGATGTGCTTGAAAAGATAATAACGGACATTCCGTCACCCGGCGGTGATGTGGACGCACCGCTCAAGGCACTTATATTCGATTCGCACTATGACCCGTATCTCGGAGTCGTCGTTTACATAAGGATAATGGACGGCTCTATAAAAGCTGGAGACAGAATCCGCTTGATGTCCGCGGGCACGGAGTTCGATGTTGTCGAGGTCGGAACGATGGAGCCGTTCGGTCTTGAAAAATGCGAGTCGCTTACAGCGGGCGAGGTCGGTTATATAACTGCCTCGATCAAGACGGTCGGAGATACGAGAGTAGGTGACACGGTGACGCACGCGACAAGACCCGCGGACGCACCGCTCCCCGGCTTCAGAGAGGTGCATCCGATGGTCTATTCCGGTATTTATCCCGCGGACGGCGCGAGATACGGCGACCTGCGCGACGCGCTGGAAAAGCTCAGGCTCAATGACGCCTCCCTGATCTATGAGCCGGAAACATCGGTCGCCCTCGGCTTCGGCTTCCGTTGCGGATTTCTCGGACTCTTGCACATGGAGATAATCGAGGAGCGCCTTGAGCGCGAGTTCAATCTCGATCTGATAACGACGGCTCCGTCCGTTATTTATAAAATAAAGCTACGCGACGGCGAGGAGATAATGATCGACAATCCGTCGAAGTTCCCGAGCGCCGATGAGATAGACACGGCGTACGAGCCGATAATGAAGGCTTCGATCATAACTCCGACCGACTATATCGGAGGAATAATGGAGCTTTGTCAGGACAGACGCGGTGTTTTTATCGATATGAAATATATCGACACGGACAGAGCGGAGCTGCATTACGAGCTCCCGCTCAATGAGATCATATATGACTTCTTCGACGCCTTAAAGAGCCGTTCGAAGGGATATGCCTCCCTTGATTACGAGCTGAAGGATTATCAGCCCTCAAAGCTGGTGAAGCTCGATTTTATGCTGAACGGCGATATCGTGGATGCGCTTTCGTTCATAGTTTTCGAGGATCGCGCTTACGCAAGAGCGAGAAAGATAGCGGAAAAGCTGAAGGAGAATATTCCGCGACAGCTGTTTGAGATACCGATCCAGGCGGCAATAGGGTCGAAGATAATCGCGCGCGAGACGGTAAAGGCAATGCGCAAGGACGTTTTGGCGAAATGCTACGGCGGCGATATCACAAGAAAGAAGAAGCTGCTCGAAAAGCAGAAGGAGGGCAAAAAGAAAATGCGCAAGCTCGG
>CAZQII010000032.1:0-17627 GCA_964593825.1 uncultured Ruminococcus sp. | reverse complement strand
GAGTCGTACAAGGGCGTTTATTCCGCAAATGAATTTTTAACTCGCAGTAATCTTATGAAGGCGTATACCGAGAATTCGGAAACGCCGATAATGAAGGGCGGACGCGTTGCCGTCGTCGGTGGCGGAAACGTTGCGATGGATGCGGCGCGCACGGCTCTGCGTCTCGGAGCGGAGAAGGTTTATGTCATTTACCGTCGCTCCATGAACGAGCTCCCCGCAAGACGTGAGGAGGTAGAGCATGCAGAGGAGGAGGGAGTTGACTTCAAGCTCCTCAACAATCCCGTCGAAATTCTCGGATATGAAAATCCTGATGACAGGCGCGATCCGAGAAACGGCTTTGTAACGGGTATAAAATGCATAAAGATGCAGCTCGGCGAGCCGGATGAGCGCGGCAGACGCCGCCCCGTTGAGATCTCGGGCAGCGAATTCGTGCTCGATGTAGATACAGTCATAATATCTATCGGAACATCGCCGAACCCCCTGATCAAATCCACGACGAAGGGCCTCGAGGTAAATTCGAGGGGCGGAATAATCGTAGAGGAAAACGGAAGGACCTCAAAGGAGGGCGTTTATGCCGGCGGCGATGCCGTAACGGGTGCCGCAACGGTCATCTCCGCGATGGGCGCGGGAAAGATAGCCGCCAAGGCGATCGACGAATATCTCTCCGGTTCGGATAAATAAGCAAAAAAACAAAATTCCCGCAAGGGGGCGCACCGTGCCCGAATGACAGAGGGCAGGCGAGCGGTCCTTGTGGGAGTTTTTATTTTGTTTATTATAAAAAGCGCTTTATCCGAGGCGGAGTGAGCGCTTGCTCAGCGAGATATAAAGAACATCGCCCATCACCCATGCGCAGATCACCTCACCCACCGCAACGGACAGCATGAGGAGCCAAAGGGCATCTGGCACGCCGTAGGCATAGCGCAGGACAAACGGAACGATCAGGCTGTTGGAAATGACGGTGGGCAGCGGAATCAAAAATTTAAGCCATGACGCACGTCCGCGTGCCATACGGCCGATGAGCGCCGCGCCCGCCGCACCGATGAGGCTCGCCAAGGATCCGAACACAACATCCCAGACGGCAGAGCCGGTCAGCAAATTTGCGATGAGGCATCCGACGGCCAAGCCGGGGATCGCCGCCGCGGAGAATGCCGGCATGACGCAAAGCATCTCCGACAGGCGCAGCTGGATCGCGCCGGACGAGAGTCCGAAGATGTGTGACAGATAAGTCAAAAGGACGTAAATCGCGGCGACGGCCGCACCCCGTGTTAAAAAAAGTACACTGTTGCTTCTTTTCATTTTCTTTGCTCCCATAGTTTTGTTTTTTAACGGCGCATGGTCATTTGCACCGATCGGCGAGGATGGTCTCGAACTCGCCGCTGATTATTATAGCACAAGAGGAGGAAAAATGCAACAGTTTTTCATGAAAAAAGAAATAAGTCGCGCGACTTTGTGTCAACAAGCGTAAAAGACGCTATACTGTTATATAAGAAAGGCAGGTAGCGCCGTTGGAGTTTTTAACTGTCGGAAATTCGAAAATAAAAATAATGCTGACGCGCGAGGAGGCGAGGGAGCGCGGAATAAAGGCGGACGGCGCCGATTACACGGATCCCGAAACGCGACGCAGCATTAAAATGATAATGGACGAGGCGAGGACAAAGGCGGATTTCGATGTCGGAAAGGAAAAGCTGCTCATTCAGCTTTATCCGTCGCGGGATGATGGCATCGAGCTTTTGGTGACGAAGCTGGGCATAATTTCAAAGGAGACGGAGAGCATGATTTCAAGGTCGGAGAATGTTGCGGTCATATCCGAGGGGCGCATATACTGCCTCTTCGACAGATTCGAGGATCTGGTCTCAGCTCTGAGGGGGCTCGCGGACGGGTCGACCGATGACAGTATACTGTACCGCTTGGACGGAGGAGAATATCTGCTCTCGTACTGCGAGAGGGAGAGACGCGCGGGCTTGACCGTGGCGCTCCGAGTGTCGGAATTCGGATACAGGATAAACGAGCTGAGCGCCGCGGCATTGATAGAGCACGCACAGCTCCTCAGACGCGGGGATGCGGCGGAGATACTCTCGCGTCTGTGAGGGGACAAAAATAAGGGATGCCCGAAAACGGCATCCCTGTGCGAGAAATTATTGCTGAAGATTGAGGACAAACCAGACGAATATGTATCCGAGTATCAGGATGGGGCTCGCCATCAGAAAAATGAGGATCCCGGTCGTGATTTTATCAAAAACAGCCGCACGCTTTTTCTTTGCATGGTGCTTAAGGTCAATTATTTCGTCTTCGGTCAAGCCTTCGTATTTATTTTTCTTTGCCATTGCTATTGCTCCCTTCAGGCGTTTATGTTAATGCAATCGTGTTAACTTAACAAATATATTTTACCACACATCTTTCTACAAGTCAATATTATTTTAAAGAAAAAAATAAATTTTCGCCGAAAACTTGAAAAGGCGCGTAATATATGGTAGAATGAGTGTGAAATATCCGCAGGTGCGGAAAAGGAAAAGAGGAAGGCCGCTTGAAAAACGCTTTGGAAATAGAGAAAAAATACGTTATTATGATACCGGATGCGGACATGCTTAAGGGTATGGAGGGATATTCGGAGAGCGAGATCGTGCAGATTTATCTTCGCTCCGCAGCGTCCGTCACGCGCAGGATCAGAAAAAGAACGTATGCGGGGAAGGTCACTTATACCGAAACGGAAAAGCGCAGGGTGGACGCCATGTCATCCCTCGAGAGGGAGGAGGAGATCTCTGCGGAGCGCTTTGATGCCCTTGCGCTTGAGCGCAGGGAGGGCAGTGAGCCCGTCATAAAAAGGAGGATCACATTTTCCTTCGAGGGACAGCTCTTCGAGGTCGATATTTATCCGCGGTGGCATAGGAGCTGTATTATGGAGCTCGAGCTTCCTTCCCGTGACACGGAGATAAGGTGGCCGCCGTTTATTACGCTCGTCGCCGATGTAACGGGGAAGAAGGAGTATTCGAACTCTTCAATGTCGGCAAAATTCCCCGACGAGCTTGTGTGAACAAATGGCGATGAGGGTGTATAATAAAGATAACGGGTGCCGAAGCGGCACCCGTGTTGCGTTTTTGAGGTTATTTGTGATATCTTTTGCCTGTTATGATGGTGAATGAGCGATAGATCGCTTCAAGCAGAACGGGCTTCATCATTTGGTGGGGAAAGGTCAGGCGCGAGAACGAAAGCCTGATGTCGCACTTCGATTTTACCGCCTCGCATATTCCGTGCGACGAGCCTATGACGAAGGCGATCTTGCCGCTTGAGTCAAGTCCGTCCGATATGACCGATGCAAGCTCGGGCGAGCTGTATTGTTTTCCCTCTATGCAGAGCGCGATCTTCAGAGCATCCTTCGGCAGTGCGGCTGCGATCTTCTCTCCCTCTGCCTCAAGGGCGTGAGAGATCTCAAGTGTGTCGTCCTCGTTCGAGATGCGCACCTCTTTGACCTCGTGCTCCGTGACGCGCGCATATTGGGAAATGCGCTTTATGTATTCGGCGGAGGCATCACGCCAAAAGGCCTCCTTCATGCCGCCGACGCTTATAACGGTAATGCTCGCCATTATCTTATCCTCGAGAGCTTCTCAAGCCCGATCCTCAGTGCGTCCGTCAGGGCGACAACATCCTCCTCGGTGTTCCTGTGCGAAAAGCTGATGCGCACGGAGGTGTCCGCCTCCGCCGGCGTTCTTCCGTAGGCGATTAGCGCCGACGATGAGTGTGCACCGTGCGAGGAGCATGCCGAGCCGCTGGAAACATAAATCCCCATGGAGGAGAGAAAGTGGAGCATAGTTTCGCTTTTTATCTTCGGTAAGGTGATGTTTAAAATGTGCGGAGCGTGCGACTCCGGCTTCGTGACCGAGATCTCGGAGAGGACGCCGTCACGCTCGACGGCGCTTATCAAAAGCGAGCGGAGCTTGTCCGTGTGGCGTGCGCGTTCCGCTATGTGCGGCAGTGCGGCATCTATCGCCGCTGCGAACGCCGCTATCGCCGGAACATTCTCGGTCCCGGAGCGAAAGCCGTTTTCCTGCCCACCGCCGAGTATCATGGGCGAAAGTCCCTTTTCCTTTAGGACTCTGCCGCTTACGAAAAGCGCACCGACGCCCTTGGGACCTTCGATCTTATGCGAGGAGAGCGTTATGAGATCCGCACCGACGGATCCGACGGTGAAGGGTATGTGCATATACGATTGCGTTGCGTCCATGTGCAGGTACGCCTCGGGGGCGTGGGCCTTTATCGCTTTGCTGATTTGAGCTATGTCGTAGAGCGCACCGGTCTCGTTGTTGACCATCATCGCGCTGACAAGGACGGTGTCGGGCGTGAGCTCCGAGACGAGGGTACCCATGTCGAGCTTTCCGCCGACTGTCGGGATTCTTACGACCTTGAATCCTTGGCTTTCGAGTGCCTCGAGCGGGGACGTGACGGAAGCATGCTCACCCTCAGTTGTGATGATCTTCGCGCGGCCCTTGAACCGAGCCTTCGAGTATGCGCGACCGAATATCGCGAGGTTGTTTGCCTCTGTGCCCGAGGCGGTGAAAATAATGCTGCCGTCCTTCGCTCCGATCGAGCTCATGACGGTGCGCCGCGCAGAGGAAACGGTCTTCTCCGCGTCAAAGCCGCGCGCATGGAGCGAGGAGGGGTTGCCATAGCACTCCGTGGAAACCTCTATGTATCTTTGAAGAGCCTCGGCGCATATTTTCGTTGTTGCACTGTTATCGAGGTAGATGTCGTTTTTAATGTCTGTCATTTGAACTCCGTCTTCAAGAGCAGTGTGTTGCACAGCTCCGAGCTATATTCGGCCTTCGGTGCGGTGTAGGTGTATACATAGTATTTGTAGGAGAAGGTTGTCGAGATGCCGACGATGACCATATACTGCCTGTACTCCGTGTCGCCGTATTTGTATTCGTACTCGTAATATCTTCCGCCGTCGGCGCCGTTTATGTCGTCTCTGAGATTGGGGTAAACGTCCTTACCGTTTTCGTCCTTGCCGATGCTGTTATATTCGGTGAGCACGGTGACCGTTCCGTATGTCTTCTCAAAATTGGCCTTAAGCCCCTCCCAATATTCGTTTATTCCGAATGTGGAGGAATCGGGGAGCGAGTCGAGGATCAGCTCGGATACGGAGACGGATGCGCCTGCACCGAGATCGACCTGCACGAGCGAGGACGATGTGACGACTCTGCTGTCCGACGGCGCGTAAAAGTCGAATCCGCATATCTCGGAGTCCGAGATGAGCACCAATTCGCCGCTCGCGCCCGCCTCCGACGGTGCAGTGGCAGTGACATCGCCGGTGAACTTGAATGCCTGTATTATATCGTTCACCTTGTCGAGATAAAGCTCATAATGCGTCTTCCCGTCGGTCGAGTAACTCGGGACGGATCTTTGCGAATTGTATTGGAAGATATAGAGCCGACTGCCTCTAACGATGAGAATCTGCATGGCGCCGTAGTTTATAACGGTGCCGTCCTCGCGCGGGTAGTCGTATGTATAAATGAATTTATATGCATTTTTCTCGTTTCCGAAGCTACACTCTTCACCGTCCGCGGACAGAGTCATCGACGACATGTAGTCTATCTTGCTCATCTCATCATTGAAATAAGCCCGGACCTCGTCCTGCGTAAATCCGTCCGCGCCGGACTCGGGCATTCTCGCCTCGCCGAAGGTGACGGACGTTGCATTTACGGCGGAAATGTAGGAGCAGGCAAAATCGCCGTACGACGAAACGACCCATTCCTCAGGAACGTAGAAATAATAGCCGTATTCCTCACCGCCTCCGGCGAGCTTCATGCCGTCCGGCACGTTCGAATCGTCGCCGCACGATGAAAGGCCGAGCGCGGCAACCGCTATTGCCGCAAGCATCAAAAATTTAAAGATCCTCTTCATTTTCTCCCTCTTTGCCGCACGTATGCGGCGGTTATTCATTATATATTTTTTTAATTTCGTTTAAAAAAGCGCGGCCGCGTTCTTCAAAATCGGAAAAGCGGTCGTAGCTCGTTGCCGCGGGGGTGAGGACGGTGTCGTGACCGAGGTCGCGCGCCGCGATTATCGCTTCCCTGTAATCGGAGACGGTGATGACGGGAACCCCGAGCGCAGAGTCGCGCAGAAAATCCGAGAGCTCCCTTTCGTTTTCGCCGCAGAGTATGATTGCCGCGGCGTGCCTTGACAGAGCATCTGCAAGAGGCGTGTAATCGAGCCCCTTGCTCCTTCCGCCGAGGATCGCCGTGATCGGACGGTCGAAGCACTCGAGGGTGACGCGCGTGCGCTCCGGTGTCGAATCGATCGAGGAGTCGTAATATCTTATTCCGCCCGACTCAAAGACGGGGCGGCATCGGTGCTCAAGCCCGCGAAAGCTCATTAATGCCTGTGCCGCCAAAGGCGTTTTGCATACTTCGTGCGTCATGCAGAGCGCCGCAAGAGCGTTTTTTATGTTGTGCATGCCGCAAACCTTTAATTCGTCGGCTCGCATAACGGCTGTGCCGTTCTTCTTCAATATCCCGCCCTCAAGAGTGCAGTATACCTCCGCGGAGCAGAGGCTCTTCAATTCGGAGAAGGGGGTCTTCACCGAAAAGATGCCGAACGCACCGTAATTCCGCAGGAAATTGCGGGAAATCGGGCAGTCGTGGCAAAATACTCTCTCCCGTGCGTTTGAAAGCACATTTTCCTTTGCCGAGATATATTCTTTCATATCCGCGTGCCAGTTTAAATGATTGGGCGTGACGTCGGTAATCACGGCTCGCGCCGAGCGCGGCCTAATGTACCGCAGCACAAAGCTCGAGAGCTCGGTCACAAAATATGCCGACATATCGTCTGTGAGCGGCGTCATGGGCACTCCGAAGTTGCCGCACGCGAT
Organism: uncultured Ruminococcus sp.; assembly: GCA_964593825.1. GTDB lineage: Bacteria > Bacillota > Clostridia > Oscillospirales > CAG-272 > UBA1740. Next base: position 10,762 of record CAZQII010000032.1, on the reverse strand, counting down.
GCTCCTTTTGCCGTCATGCGCGAGGATCGCGCTTATCATCGCCGCGGTGGTGCTCTTTCCGTCCGAGCCCGTCACGGCATACACATTCTCGGGCTCGCAGTGAAAGAACAGCTCCGCATCGGAACAAAGGCGCGCTCCGTGCGCGGCGAGCCGCCTTACGCACTCTCGCTCCCTTCTGACGGACGGGGAGAGAAGGATGATCTCCTCACCCGCGGGGTCAAAGCATTTTTCACCGAGCAAAAGTGCGGCGCCCGAGGGCACCGGACCCGGGAGCGACTGCCGTCCGTCCCGTATGACCGCCTCAAAATTCAGATCTCTCGACAGGAAGTCGAGCAGAGCGCGGTTCGTTTTTCCGAATCCCAAAAAGCCGATTTTTTTAACGTCCTTTAAAAGGTCGAGTACAGCTTTGTTCACATCAGCCTCCGCCGCTTGTGCTATTATTATACTATATTTAAAATATTTTGCAAGGGCTTTTTACGAAAATTAACAAAAATAAAATAAATAAGCGGCTGTTCGCTGTGCCGCGGACACGTTTTTTAAAAATAACTATTGACTAAATTTAAATATTGTGTTATTATACAAGTAGATTTACGTAATGCTTATTTTGGGTGCCGACCGCTCGGTGGCGGCACGAAGAATGCCATCTCCGATTCCGATGCCGCGGTGCGGCGGTGCTGTGAGATGCTCTGTCGGATCCTCGGAGGAAAAGCGCGAAAATGTAAGAAAACAAAGAATTTCTTTATCACTGGTATGCAATAAACGTATATTATGGTATATGACTGCAAGGTGGAGCTTATGAAAATCAGACATTTAATTTCGTATCTCGCGGCGACAAGCGCCGCAGTATGCTTGGCGATGATTATGACCTCGTGCGCCGACTTAGACGGGCATGTGCACAGCTTCGGCGAATTTTGCGTTGAAAGCGCTCCGACATGCGCACAGGAGGGGACAATGGTGCGCGTATGCGATATCTGCGGAGCGCGAGAGACTGCGATGATAGAGAAAATACCTCATACGGAAGCGACCGTTCCGTCAAGGGCGGCGACATGCACGCAGCTCGGTGCGACGGAGGGAAAGATATGCTCGGTGTGCGCAGAGGTGACCGTGCCGCAGGAGCAGATCTTCGTGCCGCATGCTTATTTTAAAGGCGAGTGCACCGAATGCGGAGGCAAGGTCTCGGAGGCGGACGCGGTAAATGTGGATTACGGAGCGGAGGCGGATCCCTCGCTTTACAGTCCGTCAGATTCCTCGCTTCCCGGTTATACACTTGTCGATCTTGACATTAAGCGCACCGATCTATCGCTCGTTTACAATTCGTCGGACGGCTTTTATCATTATATGCGATCGGACGGTCCGACCGTTCTTCTGAAGACCGATGTCAAAACGGCATACACCGAACCGCTCTCGGAGCTCCTTCGGGATCCGTCGGTCAGAAAATACGTATATCGCGACAGCAGGCAAGAGCTGAGGAAGATCGATTACGGCGGGATGCTTGAGAAATATTTGCAGGCGTCGCGGATCGAAAGCGGCGGCATAGGTGTCTATCCGTTCGATGAGCATCTTGCAGAGGCGCTTAAGGACATAGGTGCGGAGAACGGCTGGTGGGGCGTTTACGCAAGCGAGGACACGCAGATCTTCGGTTCCGACCTTGACGGCATTCTGGCGGAAAACGCATGGATGTTCGCTCTCTGCTATGCGGAGCTCCGTCCCACGGTGCACAGGATCGTGTTGAGGGACAAGAACGGCGGTGCTATCGTCGGCGCGGGTGTCACCGTAAGCGACGATGAGGGCTTTGTTTTAGGTCGCGCACTCACGGATTCGGACGGAGTCGCAGAGCTGATTTTTAAACACGGGTACGGCCTTTCTGTATCATTTGACTCTTCTCTTTATGAGGATTATTCCATTCCCGCCGACGGATACAGGCTCGAGTCCGACGTACTCACGGTGGTTCTCGATGCCGCGACGGACTCGGACGGCGACGGTGCCGATGATTACGACCCCGAGGATAAATACAAGGAATATAATTGGAGCACGGCGGAGATAAAAATGCAGATAAGCGAACAGGGGCTCGGCAATGGGCTTACACCCGTGTACAGAAGAATGCTCGCGGGAGAAACGATGAATGCCGCGGACATAGATCTGCTCGTCGCGGACAGAAATCGAAAAATGAGCGGTACGGTGCATGCCGAGATCGTTTATTCCTATGTGACCGACACAGCCGACGATTATTCGCTCGGTACGGTTGGCGACGGAATTACCGAGAGGATCCTTGCGCTCGGATCGTCCGCGCCGGATGTATTTTGCGCGGGTGTCAACAGTTTGATCGCCGCCTCGCTCAAGGGCTGCTTCTATAATATGTCCTCGGCAGGAGAGGACAATCACTTCTCCTTCAATGAATACGGATACGGCAGCGGCAGTGAGACATACGGTTATACTGCGGAGCTCATGTCCGAGCTCTCACTTTCGCCGACAAAGAAATTTATACTTGCGTCGGATTATTTGACGGACACCGTGCGCGCACTGACCGTCGTTCCGGTAAATGTATCGCTGCTTGAGGGGATCGCGGCGGATGGCGATCTTGAATTTCTCGGCGATAACGGCTTTGTCGATGCCGACCGCTTTCATGAGGCGGTAATGTCGGGGAAATGGGATTACGCGTTGCTCATTTCGCTTTGCGGTGCCGTTTACGATGCCGAGTCGGACATATGCGGATTTATGACCGACACTTCCTCGGCAAGTGCCTCATCGGCGCTTTTGTACAGCGCGGATATTAATATCTTCGAGCGGGTAACGGATGCGCAGATGCGAAAGTATTCATGCGTCTTTGAGGAAACAAATGACGGATTTATTAAGCTTTCGTCCGCGATCGCACAGCTGTGTGCAAGCACCGGTATAAGCGCGCAGAGCACCGATGCGGAAAATATAAGATCGCGCTTTGCGCGCTCACGTCTGCTCTTCGGCGGGACGGTTCCGCTCGCGGCGCTTGAGAGCGACGGATATAAGGATGCAGTCGACGCAGGCGTTTACATTGCGCCGATCCCGAAGCTTGATGTCGGTGATTCATACAGAACGGTGCTCGACTCTGCCGCACGTCTCATCGCGATAAATACGAGCTGTCCGAGGCTGAATGCGGTGACGGCGTTCTTGGACTATCAGTCGACTCATTCGACGAAGATAATCGAGGCATATTGCCTTTACGGCATTCTCTACGGCGCGATCGGTGCAGGCGAGAGAAACAGGGAGGCACTCGGTCTCATACGCTCGTCCTTTTATCCGTCGTTCGAGTCGGTGTACGATCTTGCCGTCGGAATTTATTTCTCCGCCGATGCGGATGCACGCCCCTTGTGTCTGTCACTTTGCGACTGCGATTTCAGGCTCACGGATGCGGACTCGCTCTGGCGGACATACTCCGCAAAGCGCGCCGAGTATATGAAAAGACTTTTAAAGATTTATGAGGCGATATAGTCGCCGAGCAAGGCGAAAAAAACGCGGCATGGGGCATACCCGTGTCGCGTTTTTTATGCTTAAATAATATCAAAGGCTTAAAGCTCCGCCTCGCCTGCGAGCGAAATTCCTGCGGAAACGAGCGTGGACTCCGCACGGTCGTCGTCATCCGACTTCAGCACCATGAGTGCGCGGCCGTGCTCCTTGCTGAGGAAGGCGTACATGTATTCTATCGCAACTCCGGAGTCGGACAGCGTGTCGAGCACGGAGGCAAGACCGCCGGATCTGTCGTCGATCTTGACTGCGATGACCTCGGTTATCTTTGAGATGACTCCGACCTCCGCCAGTGCGGATTTCGCCGCCTCGGCATTGTCTACGATGAGCCTTAAAATTCCGAAATCCGTCGTGTCGGCGATGGACATTGCACGGAGGTTTATGTTTTCCTTGCGAAGGACGTCGACTATCGAATGAAGCCTGCCGGTTTTGTTTTCAACGAAAATAGAAAGCTGCTTTATACGCATTTTTTCCTCTCCTTATCACTTGAGTTTTCTGTTGTCGATGACTCTCTTTGCCTTACCCTCGCTTCTTGTGATCGACTTGGGGTTGACGAGGTTGACCTTAGGAGCGATGCCGAGCGTGCTCTTCAGCGCCTCGGTGATCCTTCTCTCTATTGCTTCTATGCCCTTAACGCCGTCGGAGAACATTTGTTCGCTCATCTCGACATTGACATCAAAGGTGTCGTTGTTGTTCTTTCTGTCGACTATTATCTGATAATTGGGAGTGATGTCGCCGCCGATCTTGAGGAGCACCTCTTCGATCTGTGAGGGGAATACGTTCACGCCCCTGATGATGAGCATGTCGTCCGTTCTGCCCTGCGGCTTGTTCATTCTGACATGAGTTCTGCCGCACTTGCATTTTTCGTAATTTAAGGAGCAGATATCTCTCGTTCTGTATCTGATAAGGGGGAAGCCCTCTTTCGTTACGGTCGTGAACACAAGCTCGCCCTGCGCCCCCTCGGGAAGAACGTCGCCGGTGTCGGGATCGATTATTTCGGGGATGAAGTTGTCCTCGCAGACATGCATGCCGCACTGATATTCGCATTCATATGAGACGCCGGGACCCATGATCTCGGAGAGACCGTAGATGTCAAATGCCTTGAGGTTGAGCTTTTCCTCGATCTGCTTGCGCATTTCCTCTGTCCACGGCTCCGCACCGAATATTCCCGCCTTCAGGCTGAGCTTGTCCTTCAGACCCTGCTCCTCGATGCTCTCGCCGAGATACATGGCATAGGAGGGGGTGCAGCAGAGGACCGTCGAGCCGAAGTCGATCATCGTCTGGATCTGTCTTTGAGTATTTCCCGCGGAGATCGGAATTGCTGTGGCACCGATCTTCAGGGCGCCGTCATGCGCGCCGAAGCCGCCGGTGAAGAGGCCGAGACCGTATCCGACATGCACGAACGAGTTTTCGTCCGCGCCCGCCGCGCTCAATGCTCTTGCAAAGCAGTTCGCCCACATGTCGAGATCCGCATCGGTATATCCGACGACGATCTGCTTGCCCGTCGTGCCGGACGATGCATGCACCCTTCTTATATCCTTCATTGGGACCGCGAAGAGACCATAGGGGTAATAGTCGCGCAGATCCTGCTTGTAGGAGAACGGGAGCTTGTGCAGATCCTCGACGCCGTGTATATCGTCGGGGGTCAATCCCGCCTCGTCCATTCTCTTTCTGAAGAGTTCGACCTTTTCGTACATTCTCTTGACCTGGGCGACAAGGCGCTCGCTCTGAAGGCGGGTGAGCTCCTCACGCGGCATCGTTTCTATATTAGGCTGCCAAAGTGACATAGCTTTTTTCTCCTTTTACGGTCGGATTGGATCAGGCGTGATATCCGAGGTCGAACGCCTTGAGATTCACGTCCAAGAATTTTTCGGGAACGGTTGTCTTTATCGTCTCCACCCATTTTTCGTAAGGAATTTCGGACGCCCTTGCCATAAGGCCGATGAGCACGACGTTGACCGCCTTGGTATTTCCGGCGGATCTTGCAAGCTCAAGGGCGTCGATGGCGGATATATCCGCGACGGCGGTGAGCTTTTCTTCTATATTTTCGGGATAATTTGCCGCGCCGATGATTACGGGCATGGGGTTTATCCTCTGTCTGTTGACGAGCAGCTTCCCGCCATCCTTGAGATAGGGGAGGGCTCTGTATGCCTCAAGGAGCTCGAAGGCGAGGATGATGTCAGCCTCTCCCTTGTCTATGATGGGCGAGCTTACCTTTTCTCCGTATCTTACATATGTAACGACGCTACCGCCGCGCTGGCTCATTCCGTGAACCTCGGACACCTTAACGTCGAAGCCCTCTCTTATGAGCGTATTTCCGAGTATTCTCGATGCCAGAAGCGTGCCTTGTCCGCCGACTCCGACTATCATAATGTTCTTTGTCATACAGTTTCCTCCTTTTTGATCGCGCCGAAGGGGCATACGTTTACGCAAAGACCGCAGCCGTTGCACTGCGACGCGTCTATAACGACCTTTCCGTCCTTGACGGAGATCGCGGGACAGCCGAGCTTCATGCACATCTTGCAGTTCTTGCATTTATCGGTTACGGTGCATTTGCCGGAATATTTAACGGTTTTAAGAAGCGCACAGGGACGCTGAGCGATAATAACGGACGGCTCCTCACGCTCGACCTCTGCCTTGACGACCGCCTCGAAATTCTTGACATCGAAGGGGTCGGCGACGGTCACGTGATCTATACCGACAGCGTGGCAGAGCTTTATGAGATCCACCTGCTTCGTTGCCTCGCCTCTTATCGTCTTGCCCGTTGTCGGGTTGTCCTGGTGACCGGTCATGCCCGTGATGGAGTTGTCGAGAATTATAACGGTGTTGTTTCCTTTGTTGTATACTATGTCGACAAGACCCGTGATGCCCGAATGCATGAATGTTGAGTCACCGATGACGGAGACCAGCTTTTTATTGAATTCGGCGCCTCTTGCCTTTGCCATGCCGTGCGCGGCGGAAACGGATGCGCCCATGCATATCGTGGTGTCGACGGAGGCGAGCGGTGCAACGGCACCGAGAGTATAGCATCCGATGTCGCCGGAAACGACGAGTCCGAGCTTCTTGAGCACGTAGAACGTGCCTCTGTGCGGGCAGCCCGCGCACATGACGGGCGGTCTTACGGGGATCGGCTCGCCCGCGCAGACGCTCTTCGGTGCGGGAAGTCCGAGAATCGCGCTTCTTATCATATTGGGGGTATATTCGCCGAGCAGAGTGAAGATCTCTTTTCCGATGACATCGGCACCGACGCTCTTGCAGAAGTCCTCGATGATCGGATCGAGCTCCTCTATGACGTATACCTTTTTGTGATTATGTACGAAATCGAGAATCTTGCTCTTCGGGAGAGGATATACCATTCCGAGCTTAAGGAAATCGGCCTTGTCGCCGAGAGCCTCCTTAGCATATTCGTAGGAGATACCCGAGGTGATGACACCTATTTCCGCGCCGTTGCTCTCCACGGTGTTAAGATCGCATTCCTCCGCAAATTTACGCAGGGCATCTATCCTCTCCTCGACGAAGACGTGGCGCTTGACCGCATTTGCGGGCATCATGACATATTTCGGGATATTCTTTTCGTAATCCTTAAGAGGCGCATCCTCTTTCTCGCAAAGCTCGACCAAGCTCTGCGAGTGCGAAACGCGCGTTGAGAGTCTTATGAAGAAAGGCGTGTCGAATTTCTCGGAAAGAGCGAAGGCCGCCTTCGTAAATTCCTTGCATTCGGATGAATCCGACGGCTCGAGCATGGGGATCTTTGCCGCTGCGGCATAATGACGTGAGTCCTGCTCGTTTTGCGAGGAGTGCATTCCGGGGTCGTCCGCAACGCAGAACACGAGTCCGCCGCCGACGCCGGTGTAGCTGACCGTGAATACCGGATCCGCCATGACGTTAAGGCCGACATGCTTCATGCATGACATTGCTCTTGCGCCGCCGATGGAGGCGCCGATCGCGACCTCCGCCGCAACCTTTTCGTTCGGCGACCACTCTGCGTAAACATCGTCGAATTTTACGATCTCTTCCGTGATTTCAGTGCTCGGCGTGCCGGGGTAGGAGGCAACGACTCTGACGCCCGCCTCGTATGCTCCTCTTGCAACAGCCGCATTTCCAAGTAAAAGTTTTTTCATAATGCAATATTTCCTTAATTTATTTCATTTTGCTTTGCGACAACATCTGTCGCACCGAACATTTGACGCAATCTCGGCTTTTCTATTTTTCCCGTGGGATTTCTCGGCACGTCGGCGAAGATTATCTTTCTCGGACGCTTGTACCTCGGAAGGTCGAGGCAGAATTCGTTTACCTCGTCCTCGGTCATGGTCATGCCGCGCTTGACCTCGATGATTGCCGCGGCGATCTCACCGAGCCGCGCGTCCGCAAGACCGATGACGGCAACGTCGGCAATCTTACCGTTGGTGCGCAGGAAATCCTCTATCTGCACGGGGTAGAGGTTCTCGCCGCCGGAGATGATCACGTCCTTTTTTCTGTCAACAAGGTAAATGAAGCCGTCCTCATCCTCCATCGCCATATCGCCGGTGAAGAGCCATCCGTCCCGCAGGACCTCGGCTGTCGCCTTTTCGTCCTTGTAATATCCGGTCATAACGCCGGGTCCCTTGACCGCGAGCTCGCCGACGTCGCCGCGCTTGACCTCGCGACCGTCATCGCCGCAGATCTTTGTCTGCCAGCCGTAGCCCGCCTTGCCGATTGCGCCGACCTTGTGCTCGTTTTCCGTTCCGAGATGCACGCATCCTGGGCCGATGGATTCGGAGAGTCCGTAGTTCGTGTCATAGCTGTGGTTCGGAAAGTATTCCTTCCACCGCTTTATGAGGCTCGGGGGCACGGGCTGTGCGCCGATGTGCATGAGCCTCCACTGAGACAGCTCGTAATTTTTGAGGTCGATATCTCTGCGCTCGATGGCGTCGAGTATATCCTGCGCCCACGGCACGAGCAGCCATACGATCGTGCATTTTTCCTCGGAGACGGCCTTGAGTATCCATTCGGGGGCGATGCCCTTGAGTATGACCGCCTTTCCGCCGACGAGAAAGCTGCCGAGCCAGTGCATCTTCGCGCCCGTGTGGTAGAGCGGAGGAATACAGAGGAAGCAGTCGTCCTTCGTTTGCTTATGGTGATTTTGCTCGGTCATTGCCGCGTGCATGAGACTTCTGTGCTTGTGTATGATCGCCTTGGGAAATCCGGTCGTTCCGGAGGAGAAGTAAATCGCGGCGAAGTCGTCGTCCGTCAGCTTGACGTTCGGACTCTTGGCGGAGCAGTATTCGATGAGCCTGTCATAGCTCTCCGCAAATGTCGGACAGTCCTCGCCGACGTAGAGCCACGTCTTTACTCTTTTGACCTTTTGGCATATCTCCTCGACTCTACCGGTGAATTCCGGACCGAAAATAAGGAAGTCCGCGTCGGAAAGCTCAAGGCAGTAGCGTATCTCGGCGCCGGTATAGCGGTAGTTGAGCGGGACAGCCATGGCTCCCGTCTTCAATATTCCGAAGTAGATGGGCAGCCACTCGATGCAGTTCATGAGAAGCACGGCGACCTTGTCGCCCTTTTTGATCCCGCGCGTGAGCAAAAGGTTAGCGAATTTGTTCGCCTGCTCGTTGAAGGCACCCCATGTAAGCGTTTTTCTGTACGCCTCGCCCGAGGTAGATTCTATGAGCGCGTATTCGCGCCATGTCATATGCGCTTGATTTTCGAGCTTCGGATTTATTTCCACGAGGCTTATGTCGTTCGGGTAAAAATCCGCGTTCTTTTGCAAAATTTCTGTAATAGGCATTACGTTTGATATCCTTTATGTATGATATTTTAATTGTCCCGAGAATCCGATGAGCCGAGCGAGTCCTTTGCCCTCACCGTAACGCGGCCGTCATAGCACGCGAACATTCCGTTCACGCACTCTGCATCCGGCTTCGGAGTAAGGAGGCTGACGACAGGCACTATGATAAGTCCGCCGAGCATGGAGATGACGCCGGCATTGATCGGCGACTGAAGTATAGCGGGGAAGTACTGACGGAAGAGCATGTTGAGGACCATGAATCCTGCGCCGAAGCCGAAGCACGCCCAGACTGCTGCCTTTGTCGTGCGCTTCCAATAAAGTCCGTATATGAATGGCGCGAGGAATGCTCCGGCAAGGGCGCCCCATGAGATGCCCATCATGTCCGCAATGTATCCGAGCTTGTCCTTGTTGATCGCTATAACGGCGGAGATGACTATAAACACGACGATGAATATTCTGAGGATGAGCACCTGACGCTTTTCGGGCATCTTTTTTACGATGTGCCCCTTAACGAGGTCGAGCGTCAGAGTGGACGAGGAGGTGAGGACGAGCGACGAAAGCGTTGACATCGACGCGGACAGGACGAGAACTATTACTATGGCGATGACGGCGTCGCTGAGGCCGGAGAGCATAGTCGGGATTATCGAATCGAAGCCTCCTGCAGGCGTGCCGTCCACAACATTGAGCTCGCCCGAGAAAAGTCTGCCGAATCCGCCGAGGAAATAGCATCCGCCGGCGACGAGAACAGCAAATAACGTGGAGATCACGGTGCCCTTGCTTATATCCTGCTCGCTTTTTATGGCATAGAACTTCTGCACCATCTGCGGCAGTCCCCATGTGCCGAGCGAGGTGAGGATCACGACGAACAGCAGGCCGAGGGGGTCGGGGCCGAAGAAGGAATTGTATTCGCCGTTATTGCCGATCTCGGCAAGACCCGCGAGCGACTCGGTGAATCCTCCGTTTTTATTGAGCACGGCGGAGATGACCGTGACTATGCCGACGATCATTATGATGCCTTGGATGAAGTCGTTTATCGCTGTTGCCATATATCCGCCGGCAATGACGTATATGCCGGTGAGGACGGCCATCACCACAACGCACAGAATGTAGCCCTGCTGCTCGGTGAGACCCTTGATCGGGAATGCCATTGCAAAGAGCCTGGACAGGCCGTTGTAGAGCGAGGCGGTGTAGGGTATCAAAAATATAAAGACGAGGATCGACGACGCGATCTTAAGAGCGGGGCTCATGTATCTTTTTCCGAAATACTCCGGCATAGTCGCACTCTCCAAATGCTGAGACATCAGCCTCGTACGCCGTCCGAGGACGACCCATGCGAGCAGTGAGCCGATAAATGCGTTGCCGAGGCCGATCCAGGTGGAGGCAATTCCGAATTTCCATCCGAACTGACCCGCATATCCGACGAATATAACGGCGGAAAAATAAGACGTTCCGTACGCGAATGCCGTGAGCCACGGTCCGACGGAGCGCCCG